>NZ_JBSFIE010000048.1:0-45232 GCF_053597395.1 Streptomyces sp. NPDC001415 | reverse complement strand
GCCGATCGAGCAGGAGCTGGACGGGAATGGCACCCCGCTGGACCCGGAGCGGTTCGCCGCCGACTTCGCGACGGCCGTCAACCGGCTGCTCGACGTCCGCCAAACCGCCGGAGGCACCCCGTGCAGACGCACGACCCCGAACCCCCCGACCCCCAGGACCCCCTGCATCACGAGCGCACCCACCTCACCCGGTCCCGCGCAGCACTACGCGCGATGCGCGAAGACGTCGAGAACCTCGACATCAAGGACGTCACCGCGAACTGGGTCAACGCCGCCGTCCTCCAGCGCCAGATCGACGACCGCATCAAGGCTCTCGCGGACCTCTCCCACACCCCCCTCTTCTTCGGCCGCCTGAACTATCTGCACGCCCCCGGCGCAGACCTGGCCGAAGGGGCGGAGGGAGAGCAGTTCTACATCGGGCGTCGGCATGTCCACGACGCGGACGGCGACCCGATGGTCATCGACTGGCGCGCCCCCGTCTCGCAGCCGTTCTACCGCGCCTCGAAGAAGGACCCGATGGACATCGGGCTGCGCCGCCGCTTCGGCTACACGGGCGGCGACCTGACGGCGTACGAGGACGAGCACCTCACCGACCCCACCGAGGCCGCCACCACCAGCAAACTCCTCCAGGCCGAGATCGAGCGCCCCCGAGTGGGCCCGATGCGCGACATCGTCGCCACGATCCAGCCCGAGCAGGACGAGATCGTACGGTCCGGCCTGGGCGGCAGCGTCTGCGTGCAGGGCGGCCCCGGCACGGGAAAGACGGCCGTCGGCCTGCACCGGGTCGCGTACCTGCTCTACGCCCACCGCGACCGCCTCGCCCGCACCGGCACCCTGGTCATCGGCCCGAACAAGTCGTTCCTGCACTACATCGAGCAAGTCCTCCCGGCTCTGGGTGAGTTGGAGGTGAAGCAGGCGACGGTCGACGACCTCGTGACGACGGGCGTCGAGGTGCGCGGCACCGACGAGGCCGGGTCGGCCGTAGTCAAGGGCGACGCCCGCATGGCCGAGGTGCTCCGCAGGGCCGTCTGGTCGCACGTCACGACCCCCACCGAGCCTCTCGTGGTGGTGCGCGGTTCGCGCCGCTGGCGGGTCCCGGCGTATGAACTCGCCGAGATCGTCGAGGAGTTGAGGGACCGGGACATCCGTTACGGTGCTGCCCGCGAGGCGCTGCCTCAGCGGATCGCGCACACCGTGCTCGTACGGATGGAGCAGGCGGGCGAGGCGCCCGACGACCGCGTACAGGACGCGGTGGCCCGGAATGCGGCGGTCAAGGCGGCGGTGAAGGCGATCTGGCCCCCGGTCGACCCGGCGAAGCTGGTGCTGCGTCTGCTGAACGACCCCGATTTTCTGGCGGCGCACGCCGAAGGCGTCCTCACGGCCGACGAGCAGAAGGCGATCACCTCCCCCAAGCCCGCGCGCAGCGTGAAGTCGGCGAAGTGGACGGCGGCGGACGCCGTCCTCATCGACGAGGCGAACGACCTGGTGGCCCGCACCCACTCGCTCGGCCATGTCGTACTCGACGAGGCGCAGGACCTCTCCCCCATGCAGTACCGCGCGGTCGGCCGCCGCTGCACGACGGGTTCGGCGACCGTCCTCGGCGACCTGGCGCAGGGCACCACGCCCTGGGCGACGGCGAGTTGGGCCGAGGCGCTGCGTCACCTGGGCAAGGGCGAGGCGGTGGTCGAGGAGCTGACGGCCGGTTTCCGCGTGCCGCGCGAGGTCATCGCGTACGCCTCGAAGCTGCTGCCGTCGATCTCCCCCGGTCTGGCGGCGGTGGAGTCGGTACGTGAGACTCCGGGCTCCCTCGACGTACGAGAGGTGAGCGAGTCGGCAGATCCGGACGCGGAGGTGGTGGCCGCCTGCGTGGAGTCCCTGGCGCACGAGGGCTCGATCGGCCTGATCGCGGCGGATGCCCGAATTCCCGTACTGGCCAAGGCACTTGAGGCGGCGGGCCTCGCCCATCTGGCCCCCGGCGAGGAGACGACGGCCGACTCCCGCCTGACCCTGGTCCCGGCCTCGCTGGCGAAGGGCCTGGAGTACGACTACGTGGTCCTGGACGAGCCGGCCGCGGTGGTGGACGGCGAACCCGACGAACGCACGGGCCTGCGCCGCCTGTACGTGGCCCTGACCCGAGCGGTCTCGGGCCTCACCGTCGTCCACACGGCCCCGCTGCCACGCCAATTGGCCGAGTGACGCGGAGCGGCCGCATCAGGCCGCCGGCCGCTCCAGCATGCTGGGCCTAATACGGCAGCGACTTGATCAGCGCGTCGAGCAGGCCGGGGAAGCGGGCATCGAGGTCCTCGCGCCGCAGCCGCACATAGCGGTTGCGGCCGACGACGCGGGTCGAGGTGACCCCGGCCTCGCGCAGGGTCCGCATGTGGTGCGAGACGGTCGACTTGTGCAGGTGGTCCAGGCCCAGCGCGCCGGGCTTGCAGCTGTACTGGGCGCCGTCGGCGTACACCTTGAGCAGCCACAGCCGCACGGGGTCACCCAGTGCGTGCAGCACCTTCACCAGCTCGATGTCGGCCGCGTCGGGCTGCGGAAGCTGCTCCCCGCGGGGGTCGTCGTCGGCCAGCAGGTCCTGCTCAGGCCCCTTCTCCGTCTCCATGCCCGCACTCTCCCTCCCCCCGAAACTGTTTGACAAACATCAAACAACACCTAATATTCGAGGCGCTCACTTCGTTTGATGCTTGTCAAACCATTGTCGCACCGCGCTGCCCGTGGAAGGGGACCACCCATGCGCTTACGCCTGATCCTGCTCGCCCTCGGCACCTTCGCCGTCGGAACGGACGGCATGGTGATCGCCGGAATTCTCGGCCTGGTCGGCCGCGACCTGGACGTCTCCGTCGCGGCCGCCGGCCAGATGATCACCGTGTTCGCGCTTTCGTACGCGGTGCTCGCACCCGTCCTCGCGACGCTCACCGCGAGGTGGCCCCGGCGTCGCACCCTGCTCATCGCGCTCACCGTGTTCACGCTGGCCAACGCCCTGTCGGCGCTCGCCCCCACCTTCGGCGCGCTGCTCCTGACCAGGGTTCTGGCCGCCGTCGGCGCCGCGCTCTACACCCCGACCGCGAGCGCCGCCGCCACCGCGCTCGTACCGCCGGAGCGCCGGGGCCGGGCCATCGCCACGGTCATGGGCGGCATGACGGTGGCCACCGCGCTCGGCGTACCACTCGGCACCTGGATCGGCCGCTCCGACTGGCGGCTCACGATGTGGCTGGTCACCGTGCTCGGCGCGGCCGCCTTCGCGGGCCTCGCCCTGATGCTGCGCGACCTCCCGGCGCCCGCGCCCGCCGTCTCCCTGCGCACCCGGCTCGCCCCGCTCACCAACCGCCACGTACTCGGCGGGACCGCCACGACCTTCCTGGTCCTGCTCGCCTTCCAGACGGTCTTCATCTACTTCACGGTCGCGGCGGCCCCCGCGACCGGCGGCGACCAGTCCCGCCTCACCCTGCTCCTGCTCGTGTCCGGCATCTTCTCGGTGGCGGGCAGCAACTTGGGCGGCCGCCTCGTCGACAAGTGGGGCCCGAGGGGCGTGATGCTGGTGGGCGGCACGGTGCAGGCAGCCGTCAGCTTCGCCCTGCCCTGGCTGATGCAGTCCATGACGACCGCCCTCATCGCCTCCGTACTCAACCCGCTCGCGGGCTGGGCGGTCGCCATCGCCCTCCCGGCCCGCCTGGTCTCCCTCGACCCACCGAACGCCCCGTTGCTCCTGTCCCTCAACTCCACCGCGCTCTACCTGGGCATCGCGGCAGCGGGCGTCACGGGCAGCGCGGCCATAGCAACCCTGGGCGACAGGTGGTTCCCCTTCGCCTCAACTGCCCTGACCTTGCTGTCACTTGCGGTGGGGTACGCGACAACCCGCGACCGTCACCCCCGCCCCGCGAAGGCGACGAAGTCGCCCCAGGCGGCGGGAGAGAGGGTGAGCTGAGGGCCGGTTTTGTTCTTGGAGTCGCGGATGTGGATGGTGGCGGGGCAGGCGGCCACCTCCACGCAGTCATCGCCTTCGGCGCTGCTGTAGCTGGACTTGCTCCAGCATTCGGCTACTTCGACGCAGTCACCACTGGAGTCGCCGCTGTACGTGGCCTTCCGCCAGGAGTGGGCTACCTCGACACAACTGTCACCATCACCGCTGCTGTACGTCGACTTCCGCCAGTCGAGGGCGACTTCAACACAGTCGTCACCGTCACCGCTGCTGTAACTGCTCTTGAACCAGCCGAGTTCGGTTGTGCTCATGGCGCTCCTCGCAGTAGCTCCAGTCGGCCCACCGATTGCTCAGGCGTAAGGGCCTGTGACCGAAGTTTCGCATACCGCATGTGAAGCGTACTGACCTCTTTCGGGTCGGCTACGAACAACCCCGCTCGCTGCCCCTCGCAGTAACCGAACCACTGGTGGGACGGAGTTTCAGCAAGCCGCATGGGCCCGGCCAGGCCTGCATGAACTCCCGTGTCCATCGGGAGGATTTGGAGCTCGACGTTCCTGGGTGACGTGCTCTCCAGAACGAAGTCGATCAGTTCTCGGGTCACCTCCGGCCCACCAGTACGTCGAGCGAAGACGTACTCATCGATGATGAAGCTGTACGCGGTGTTGGGGCGGTCCGCCAGCAACTGCTGTCGCTCCAGCCGGGCCGCCAAGTTGGCCTCGATCTGCGCGTCAGCGAGAGGAGGCAGCTGCGCCCTGAACAGCACCCGGGCGTACGCCTCAGTCTGAAGCAGCCCCGGCACCAGCCGGGACTCGTACGTGTACAGGCTGATGGCCTCCCGCTCAAGGAGAGCCCATTTGCGGAACCAGGATGCGAGGCCCGGCTGCCTGCTCAAATACCGAGCCGCCCTCTTCAGCGCCCCCGTGTTGCCCGTGGCCTCCTCCGTGCCCTCGATGAAGTCGGGGTAGGGCATACGGCGCCCCAACTCCACGGAGGCGACGGTGTGTTTGGAGTAGCCGACCAGCGCCGCGAGGTCCTCGCGGCTGAGGCCGGCGTGTTCGCGCAGGGCCTGGACGACCGCGCCGAACGTCCGCAGACTGTCGGAGGAGTCGGGTTCCCCATCGTGTGCTTCGTGGTCCCATGCCATCGGCGGCCACCTCCCGGTGAACGGATCGCCCCGCGTTCGCAACTCACCCAGAGTTACGGCACGCGGCGCGTACCGTCTACACCACGTGCGCGTACGCTCGCGGAGCGTACGCGGCGGATGCCTGGTCGCGGGCGATCCGGCCCCGCCAACGTGGTCGTATGCACCTCGAAACAGAATCAAGAGCCCGTCAACTTCCGGCTACCGTGCGTGTGTTCAGAAGGCGGTTCGCGTCGACGCGGCGGGCGGCCGTCCTGGCGCGGCGGCTGGCGCAGGGGCAGTTGGACGCGTGGGGCGTCCCGCACGACAGCGAGGTCTCCGACACGGCGGCGCTGATCGTGGCGGAGCTGGCCGCGAACGCCGTGCTGCACGCGTACGTGTCCGGACGCGGCTTCGAGCTGGGGCTGCTGCTGCGCGAGGACGGCGTCCTGCGCATCGAGGTGACCGACACCCGGGCGGACAAGGCGCTGCCGGTGGTGGCCGGCGGCGCACCCGCCGACGCCGAGTCAGGACGCGGCCTGCTCATCGTCCAGGGGTTCGCCGACCACTGGGGCACGACGGAGGGCCCACCCCCGCTGAAGACGGTGTGGGCCCAACTGGCAGTAGGCGAGGGTGATTTCGTACGAGCGCCCGGGTCAGCGGCACCTCGCCGTCCGGAGTGTCGGCGCGCGGGATCCTGACGCAGCCGGAGCTCGCCACGATGACGACGACGTGCGCGGTGGCCCCGGACGCCTGGGGCGCGTCGGCGGCGCCGGTCACGAAAAGACCACCCCCGTGGATCTCTTCGCGGCCCACGCCTCCCCGCGCATCGCCTGCCCCACCGTTGGCTCCCTTGCCGACCCCATCCGACGGCGAACTCGGCGCAGTTGGCCTTGCGGACGACGTACGGGGTGGCGGCCCCGGAGCAGCCCGGGCTTCAGCCTGTCGGAGGGGGCGGGGGAAGTCGTTTGCACAGCGTTCACAGTCCTTGGCGCTCAGTGCACGGTGGCCACGCGGAGCGCCTGCCGGCGGAAGTCCTTGGGCGGCATGCCGTACGCGCCCCGGAAGGCCCGCGTGAAATCGGCGGCCCGGGGGAATCCCCAGCGGGCGGCGATGGTGTGGATGGGCGTTTGGCACATCGCCGGGTCGGCGAGATCACGACAGGCCCGCTCAAGCCGCTGGCGCCGTATCCAGGCCGCGACGGTCTCGTCCTCGTCCTGGAAGAGCCGGTGCAGATAGCTGGTGGAGATGTGGTGCGCGGCGGCGATGGCGGGCGGCGTCAACTGCGGGTCGTGCAGGTTGCGTTGGACGTGGGCGCGGATACGGTGGACGAGGGCGCGGGTACGGGTCTCGGGCGGCAGGGCCCGTTCGGCGTCGAGGGTGTGCGCGAAGAGGGCGGACAGCAGGTCGAGGAGTACGGTCCCGAGCCGGGGCCCGTCGCAGGGCTGGTAGGGGCTGGTGTCGGCGGCGAGCCGGGTGACGAACTGTACGAGCAGGGCGCCCATTCCGTCCGTACCGGGGATGGCCCGCGCGAAGAGCTGGTCCATCTTGTGCTGCGGCAGGTGCAGCATGGCCTTCGGGACCTCGATCCCTATCCCCTGGAACGGGTCGGCCCCGTTGGAGCAGGTGACTTCGACGGGGCGGGAACTGTCGAAGACCCCGATGTCGCGGGCCCCGTACACCGCCTTCTGGTCACCGAAGGCGACTCGGTTGCCCCCCTTCAGAGGGATCCCGATGTGGAACGACTCGGGGTCGGACTCGCGGATGAGCCTGGGGGTCCGGCGGTAGGTGAGGGACTGGTGGGTGGTGGGCCACATGTGGACGGCGCCGAGTTCCAGGACGCGCTGGTGCGCCCGGTAGTCGGCGGCGTGTTCGCTGTGGAGGTCGAGAGGGGCGTGGGTACGTCCGATCTGCTCACACCAGAAGTCGAACCGGTCCGCCCCCGGCAGATCCTCAGTCCGAAACACTGCCTCGCACAACATCCCCGCGACCCCTCCACACGCTTCCCCAACGCCCTGGCCTGGCGTTCTTTGCGTGGTCCACCGTCTCAATCGGGGGATGGGGGACGCCATTTGGGCGCGGGGGGTTCGCTTTCCCCACCCCGCCCCTTCACGACTGCGACACTCCGCGGCTCCGCCGCGTGGCTCCGGGGACGGGGTGTGGTCGGGCGGGCTGGGGGCGCTGAGGGCTCAGCCCGGCTCGCCAGGGCCGCCCGACCGGGCCGGAGAGGAGCCCCGCACCCCGCTACGCGTCGAGCGCCGCGCGCCACTCGGCGACCGCGGCCGCGGACACCGGGGCGGCCCATCCGCCAGGACGGGACGCCCCGCCGATGTGGACCGCGTCGATACCCGCGGCCCGCAGCTCCGGCAGGTGGTCAAGCCGCAACCCGCCCCCCACGAGGATCCGCGGCTCGTAACCCGGCTCACCCCGACGCGCGGCCTCCGCCAGGAGAACGGGCAGTCCGTCGTCGACCCCCGACGCGGACCCGGCGGTCAGGTACGCATCAAGGCCGGCCAGCCCGGACAGTTCCTTCCGCAGCGCATCGCGGGAGGCGGCCCGGTCAATGGCCCGGTGGAAGGTCCAGCGGCACCCGGACAGCGCGGAGGCGAGGGCGCGTACGGCCACCATGTCCGGCCCCCCGGTCTCGTCGAGGAAGCCGAGGACGAACTCCTCCGCCCCCTCCGCCCGCAGCGCCTGCGCGGAACGTACGAGCGCGGAGACGTCCCCCGCCTCGAAGCCGTCCGCCGCCCGCAGCATCACCCGCAGCGGGATGTCGACGGCCGCGCGGATCGCCGCGAAGGTCTCCACGGTCGGGGTCAGCCCGTCGGCCGCCATGTCGGTGACCAGCTCCAGGCGGTCCGCCCCACCGGCCTGGGCCGCGATGGCGTCCTCCGCGTCGAGCGCGATCACCTCAAGCAGTGCACGGTTGCTCATCTGACCCCATTCCTCCGTAACCCGGGCCCGGCTCGGCCCAAATAGGTCTAGTCCATTGACTAGCCTACGCCGCGAAATGCCCACCCACGTGGACGGTAAACGCGGCCGCGGGGCACCCCTTGCATCCAATACACCCCGGGGGTATACATGATCTTATCGAAATACCCCCTGGGGGTATCACCACCCCCCTCCGGCCTCAGCACTCCAGCACTCCAGCACTCCGCCCTCCGCACAAGGAGCCGCAGCCATGACCACCACCGCATCCGGCACCGCCCCCGGCGCCACATCAGGCGCCGCCGACGTCGAGCTAGCCATCGGCGGCATGACCTGCGCCTCGTGCGCGGCCAGGATCGAGAAGAAGCTCAACCGCATGGACGGGGTCGAGGCCACGGTCAACTACGCCACCGAGAAGGCGAAGGTCACCTACCGCGAGGGCGTCTCCGTCGCCGACCTCATCGCCACCGTCGAGGCCACCGGTTACACCGCCCAGGAGCCCGCGCCCGTGCGGCCCGTACGGACCGAAGCCGACTCCTCCACGGGCGAGCCGAACGACGAACTGCGGCCGCTGCGGCAGCGGTTGCTCACCGCGGTCGCCCTCGCCGTACCGGTGATCGCGATGTCGATGGCTCCGGCCCTCCAGTTCGAGTACTGGCAGTGGCTTTCCCTGACCCTGACCGCGCCGGTCGTGACGTACGCCGCCTGGCCCTTCCACCGGGCCGCCTGGACCAACGCCAGGCACGGCGCGGCGACCATGGACACGCTGATCTCGCTCGGCACGTCGGCCGCGTTCCTCTGGTCGCTGTGGGCGCTGTTCTTCGGTACGGCCGGCACCCCGGGCATGACCCACCCCTTCGAGCTGACCATCGGCCGCTCGGACGGCGCGGGCAACATCTACCTGGAGGCCGCCGCCGGGGTCACCGCCTTCATCCTCGCCGGGCGCTACTTCGAGGCCCGCTCCAAGCGCAAGGCGGGCGCGGCCCTGAAGGCGCTGCTCGAACTGGGCGCCAAGGACGTGACCGTCGTCCGCGACGGCGGCGGCGGCGAACAGACCATCCCCACCTCCGAGTTGAAGGTCGGCGACCACTTCCTGGTCCGGCCCGGCGAGAAGATCGCCACCGATGGTGTCGTGGTCGAGGGGACGTCCGCGGTCGACGCCTCCATGCTCACGGGCGAGTCCGTCCCGGTCGAGGTCGCACCCGGCGACGCCGTCACCGGGGCCACCCTCAACGCGGGCGGCCGCCTGGTCGTCGAGGCCTCCCGCGTCGGCGCGGACACCCAACTCGCCCGTATGGCCAAGCTCGTCGAGGACGCCCAGAACGGCAAGGCCGCCGCCCAGCGCCTCGCCGACAGGATCTCGGCGGTCTTCGTCCCGGTCGTCATCGGCCTCGCGCTCGCCACCCTCGGCTTCTGGCTCGGCAACGGCTCCGGCCTCACCGCCGCGTTCACGGCAGCCGTGGCCGTACTGATCATCGCCTGCCCCTGCGCCCTGGGCCTCGCCACGCCGACCGCCCTCATGGTCGGTACGGGACGGGGCGCCCAGCTCGGCATCCTGATCAAGGGCCCGGAGGTCCTGGAGACCACGCGCAAGGTCGACACGATCGTCCTGGACAAGACCGGCACGGTGACCACGGGCCGCATGACCCTCATCGCCGTCCACACCGCCGACGGCACCGACGAAGCCGAAGTCCTGCGTCTGGCAGGCGCGTTGGAGCACTCCTCCGAGCACCCCATCGCCCGCGCGGTGGCCGACGGAGCCGCCGCCAAGGTCGGTACGCTGCCGGCCCCCGAGGACTTCGCCAACATCGCCGGCCTCGGCGTGCAGGGAATCGTCGACGGCCACGCGGTCCTGGTGGGCCGCGAGAAGCTGCTGGTCGAGTGGGCCATGGAACTGCCCCCGGCCCTGAAGCGGGCGAAGGAGCAGTCCGAGGCGGCGGGACGTACCGCGATCGCGGTCGCCTGGGACGGCGAGGCCCGCGCGGTCCTCGAAGTCGCCGACGCGGTCAAGGAGACCAGCCCCGAGGCGATCCGCCGCCTCCGCGCCCTCGGCCTGACCCCGATCCTGCTGACCGGCGACAACCGGGCGGTCGCCGAGGCGGTCGCGGCGGAGGTCGGCATCGAGACCGTGTACGCGGAGGTCATGCCGCAGGACAAGGTGGACGTGGTCAAGTCCCTTCAGGCGGAGGGCCGTTCGGTTGCCATGGTGGGCGACGGCGTCAACGACGCGGCCGCCCTCGCCCAGGCCGACCTCGGCCTCGCGATGGGCACGGGCACGGACGCCGCCATCGAGGCCGGCGACCTCACCCTCGTACGAGGCGATTTGCGGGCGGCGGCGGACGCGATCCGGCTCTCCCGCAAGACCCTCGGCACCATCAAGTCCAACCTGTTCTGGGCCTTCGCCTACAACGTGGCCGCCCTGCCGCTCGCGGCGGCGGGCCTGCTGAACCCGATGATCGCGGGCGCGGCGATGGCGTTCTCGTCGGTGTTCGTGGTGGGCAACTCGCTGCGGCTGAGGAGCTTCAAGGCGGCGACCAACTGATCACCGGCGCTCAGAGCCTGTGTCTAAAGCCAGTCCGGATCGGGCCCGGGCGGGGTTTAGACACAGGTTCTCAGGCACCCACGGGCCGACGGCCGCCAACGGCGCGCAACCAGCCACCGGCGGCCCAGCCTTCCCGTCCAGCAGCAGAACAGGCGGGCAGGGCGGGAAGACCACCCCCGATACCCTCAGCCGCATGCCGCACAACCACCCCCTCCGCGCCCGCTGGCACACCACCCTGCTCGCCGCCTCCCCCGCCGCGCAGCCAGAGCCGTACGCCGACGCTCTCCTGGCCCGCTGGGCGGAGCCCCACCGCCGCTACCACACCACCGCCCACCTCCAAGCGGTCCTGGACCACATCGACGTACTGGAGCAGTACGCCGACGACCCCCACCTCGTACGCCTCGCCGCCTGGTTCCACGACGCCGTGTATCTCCCGGACCGTTCGGAGAACGAGGAGCGCTCGGCCCGTCTGGCCGAACGTGCCTTGCCCGAAGCCGGGTTGAGCCAGGAGGACACCGCCGAGGTGGCTCGCCTCGTGCGCCTGACCGTCACCCACGCCCCCGAAGACGGCGACGCGAACGGCGCGGTGCTGTGCGACGCCGACCTCGCGATCCTCGCCGCCGCCCCCGATGCATACGCCGCGTACGCCGCCGCCGTACGCGAGGAGTACGCCTTCGTGCCGGACGAGGCGTTCCGGGCGGGCCGCGCCGAGGTGCTGACCCAACTGCTCGCGCTGCCAAGGCTGTTCCGTACCCCGTACGGCGAGCGCGAGTGGGAGGCCCCGGCCCGGGAGAACCTTGAGGCAGAACTGACCCTGCTCACCACGTGACCGGCCGCATAATCACCCCGAGCCCACCGCTCACCGGGCAACTGGACCACTCCCTCTGGAAACTGGAAAGCAGGTGACCCGCGTGCTCCCCGTGACCGTCCGGGCCGACCGCGTCGCCCTTCACGAGCTGACCCGCGCGTCGGCCACAGAGCTCCAGGACGACGGCGACGGCGGCTGGGAGTGGGCGCCGGGCGGCCCGCACGAGGGCAGCCGCTTCGCCGCCGGGAAGATGCTGGCGGGCATGGAGACCGGCCGGCACCGCACGGGCTGGGGCGCGTACGTCATAGTCCGGACCGAGGACGACCGCGCCATCGGCGGCATCGGCTTCCACGGCCCGCCGGAGGACGGCCGCGTGGAGATCGGCTACGACCTGGCGGAGTCCGTACGGGGCCAGGGGTACGCGACCGAGTCCCTCAGGGCGCTGACCGCCTGGGCACTGGCGCAGCCCGACGTCGAGACGGTGTACGCCACGACCGACGAGGACAACACCGCCTCGCAGCGCGTCCTGGAACGAGCGGGCTTCCGCCGCATCGGCGACACCCCGCGTCCGATCGGCGGCCGGGAGGCCCAGTACCTGTTCGAGCAGAACCGGAACTGACCAGGGCCTGTCCCGAACCGGCACAAGCGGACCCAAGCGCCGACACGCCCAAGGAATGCCCAGGGAATCACTCCCAGCGAATGCCGAGGGAATGCCCAGGGAATACAGAACCAGCCACACCCGTTGACACCCGATATGCCCGCCGAGCCCATACCCACGCCCGTGCCCGCGCCCACCCCCACCCAGCTCTCCCCTTCTTCCTCCCCCTCGGCTTCCTCCTCCTCGGCGAAACGCATGCCGCTGGCCGTCTACATCCTGGGCCTGTCCGTCTTCGCGCTCGGAACGAGCGAGTTCATGCTCACGGGGCTGCTCCCGGCCATCGCGGACGACATGAGCGTGTCGATTCCGCAGGCGGGCCTGCTGATCTCGGCCTTCGCGATCGGCATGGTGGTGGGCGCCCCGCTGCTCGCGGTGGCCACGCTGCGACTTCCCCGCCGTACCACCCTGATCGCGCTGATCACCGTCTTCGGCCTGGGTCAGGTCGCGGGCGCGCTGGCCCCGAACTACGCGTTGCTCTTCGCCTCGCGCATCGTGTCCGCGCTGGCCTGCGCGGGGTTCTGGGCGGTCGGCGCGGCGGTCGCCATCGCGATGGTCCCGGTGAACGCGCGGGCCCGCGCGATGGCCGTCATGATCGGCGGCCTGTCGATCGCGAACGTCCTGGGCGTGCCGCTGGGCGCGCTGCTCGGTGACGGCCTGGGCTGGCGCTCCGCGTTCTGGGCGGTCGGCGCCGCCTCCGCGATCGCGCTGGTCGGCATCGTGACCCGCATCCCGCGCATCCCGCTCCCCACCGAGAAGCCCCGGCTCAGCCGTGAGCTGCGGATCTACCGCGACCCGCAGGTGCTGCTCTCGGTCGCGATCACCGCGCTCGCCGCGGGTGGCGTGTTCTGTGCGTTCAGCTACCTCAAGCCGCTCCTCACGGACGTCGCGCACGTGGACGCGGGCTGGGTCCCGGCCGTCCTCGGCCTGTTCGGGGTGGGTGCGCTGATCGGTACGACGATCGGCGGCCGGGTCGCCGACGCGCACCTCTTCGGGGTGCTGCTCAGCGGCATCACCGCCTCGACGGTGTTCCTTGTCGCGCTCGCGCTGTTCGCCTCGACGCCCGCCGTCGCGGTCACTCTGTCGTTCCTGATCGGCCTCTCGGCGTTCTACACGGCCCCCGCGCTCAACGCCCGCATGTTCAACGTGGGCGGCGCCGCCCCGACGCTGGCCGGCGCGACGACGACGTCCTCGTTCAACCTGGGCAACACCGCGGGCCCCTGGCTCGGCGGCCTCGTGATCAGCGCGAACCTCGGCTTCGCCGCCACCGCGTGGGCGGGCGCCGCGATGACGATCCTCGCCCTCGCCCTGGTCACGGCCTCCCTGCGCCTGCACAGGTCCCGGTCCCGCGTGGTGGCCCGCTCGACGAACCAGGCCCCCGCGCCGGCCCGCGTAGAGGTCTGACCCGTACACGGAAAGCGCCCCGCACCCATTCCTCGGGTGCGGGGCGCTTCGGTGTTCCCCCGGCGGAAACCGGGGTCACAGGTTCACTGCTTAGGCGGGGACGACGTTCTCCGCCTGCGGGCCCTTCGGGCCCTGCGTGACGTCGAAGGTGACCTGCTGGTTCTCCTGGAGCTCACGGAAGCCCGTGGCGTTGATCGCGGAGTAGTGGACGAAAACGTCCGGGCCGCCGCCGTCCTGCGCGATGAAGCCGAAGCCCTTTTCCGCGTTGAACCACTTCACGGTGCCGGTTGCCATGTGTTTCCCCTGTCGAGGATCGCGGGGTACTGGCTTGTCAGTACCCCTGGGTGAGGTGATCGCCCTGGTCCTCGGACATTGCTGCACAGCAAACGCCCACGGCGTAAACCGCGGGCGTTGAGACTTCGGAACCACGACTACTGGCAAGGAAGTTAGCCGATCCGCAGTCGTCTGGCTACGGGCCGCAGCCGAACCGGCGACAAGATCCCGCCAGAGAGTGTTCCTCCGGCCGGGGCTCGGACGCTCTCCGCACGCCCCACGACCCGGGGCCCGGCCTCAGGCCGGCCGCCCCTTAGGCCGCCGCAGCCCCGCCTCCGTAAGACGGCGTACGAGTTCCTTCGAGCCGATCTCGACCGCGCCCGCCCGCACCGCGTCGTCGTACCGATGCGAGGGCACGTCGTAGTGATCACGTTCGAAGGCTCGCGGCGGGCAGCCGATCGACGCCGCGAACGCGTGCAGTTCCTCGTACGAGGCGTCGCTGACCAGATGCGACCACATACGGCCATGACCCGGCCAGGTCGGCGGGTCGATGTACAGGGTCATCCGCCGAGGCCGCCGACCCGGGCCACCACGACGCCCGCCTTGCCGCACACCCAGTGCGGGTCGGGCCCCAGCTCCGGTTCCACGTCCAGCGCATGCGGATCGCCCGCGTCGCACACCGGGCACAGCGGCCAGCGCCCGTACCGCTCAAGCAGCGCGTCCTGTACGTCCTGAGCGACGAGGCCCGCGACGTACTCCGTGCCCTCGGGCCACTGCTCCACCCACCAGCGCCGGTGCGTCACCGCGTCCTCGACCAGCGAGACCACGTCCGCGTGCGCCACGTCGCGCGCCGCCAGATCCGCCAGGACCAGGGCGCGGGCGGCGTGCAGGGCTTGCTCCAGCGGCTGGATGGGTTGTACGTCGTCCATGCCCTCCATTGTCACCCCACCCACTCCCGGCGCAGGAGCGAAGGGGACCGGGCGACGCCGGGGCAGGGGACCAAGGGAGGGCCGCGACGGGACCAAAGGGGGGTTGACCGGACAAGGTCCCGAAAATATCTTTCAAGAGTGACCAATGACGTGAAGGAAAGTTTCAGCAGCCCGCCTGCGGGCGGCGGCGCCCCGCCGGCACCGGCGGCCCTCGCGGCCAAGGTGCGCACGCTCGCGCCGTCCATGACCCGCTCCATGCAGCGGGTCGCCGAAGCCGTCGCCGGCGACCCGGCCGGCTGCGCGGCCCTCACGGTCACCGGCCTCGCCGAACTCACCGGCACCAGCGAGGCCACCGTCGTGCGCACCGCCCGCCTCCTCGGCTACCCCGGCTACCGCGACCTGCGCCTCGCGCTCGCCGGGCTCGCCGCCCAGCAGCAGTCCGGCCGGGCCCCCGCCGTCACCGCCGACATAGCCGTCGACGACCCGATCGCGGACGTCGTCGCGAAGCTGGCCTACGACGAGCAGCAGACCCTCGCCGACACCGCGGCCGCCCTCGACACCGTCCAACTCAGCTCCGCCGTAAGCGCGTTGGCGGGCGCCCGGCGCATCGACATCTACGGCGTCGGCGCCTCCTCCCTCGTCGGCCAGGACCTCGCGCAGAAGCTCCTGCGCATCGGGCTCATCGCGCACGCCCACACCGACCCGCACCTGGCCGTCACCAACGCCGTGCAGCTGCGCTCCGGCGACGCGGCGGTCGCGATCACCCACTCCGGCTCGACCGGCGACGTCATAGAGCCGCTGCGGGTCGCCTTCGACCACGGCGCCACCACGATCGCGATCACCGGCCGCCCGGACGGCCCGATCTCGCAGTACGCCGACCACGTCCTGACCACCTCCACGGCCCGCGAGAGCGAGCTGCGCCCGGCCGCCATGTCGTCCCGCACGAGTCAACTCCTCGTCGTGGACTGCCTGTTCATCGGTATCGCCCAGCGCACCTACGAGACGGCGGCCCCGGCCCTGTCCGCCTCGTACGAGGCACTCGCCCACCGCCACAACCCACGCACCCGCTGAAGCCACAACCGCCACCACCGCCGCCACCCACACAGCACCCGAACCCGAACCCGAACCCGAACTCAGACCCGGACCCAGACCCAGACCCGCACCGGCACCCGCACCCGCACCCGCACCCGCACGAGCCGTACGCAGAGAAAGAGCCGCTGTCACCATGACCACCCAGGACTACGCCGAACTCCGCGCCCAGCTGGCCACCCTCACCACCGAGGCGTTCCGGCCCGAGCTCGCGGAGATCGACCGGCTGCCGACCGCCGAAATCGCGCGGATCATGAACAGCGAGGACGCCACGGTCCCCGCGGCCGTGGCCGAGCAACTGCCCGACATCGCGGCCGCGATCGACGCCACGGCCGCGCGGATGTCGCAGGGCGGCCGGCTGATCTACGCGGGCGCCGGAACGGCCGGGCGGCTCGGCGTCCTCGACGCGAGCGAGTGCCCGCCGACGTTCAACACCGACCCGTCCGAGGTCGTCGGGCTCATCGCGGGCGGCCCGTCCGCGATGGTGAAGGCGGTCGAAGGAGCCGAGGATTCGAAGCAGTTGGCGGCGGAGGACCTGGACGCGCTGCACCTGACGCACCTCGACACCGTCGTCGGCATCTCGGCCTCGGGCCGCACCCCGTACGCGGTCGGCGCGGTCGAGCACGCCCGGCGCGTGGGCGCCCTCACGATCGGCCTGTCCTGCAACGCGGACAGCGCGCTCGCGGCGGCGGCCGAGCACGGCATCGAGATCGTGGTCGGCCCCGAACTCCTCACCGGATCGACGCGGTTGAAGTCGGGCACGGCCCAGAAGCTGGTCCTCAACATGATCTCGACGATCACCATGATCCGGCTGGGCAAGACCTACGGGAACCTGATGGTCGACGTACGGGCCTCCAACGAGAAGCTGCGCGCCCGCTCGCGCCGCATCGTGGCACTGGCGACCGGCGCGGACGACGCCGAGATCGAGGCCGCGCTCGCCGCGACGGACGGCGAGGTGAAGAACGCGATCCTGGTCATCCTCGGCGGCGTGGAGGGCGGCACGGCGGCCCGCCTCCTGACCGAGAGCCGAGGCCACCTGCGCACGGCCCTGCACGCGGCCTCCTGACCCCGCTCTCGACCCTCACGACCCTCTCGGCACCGCACACAGCAAGGCACGAGCACCGCAGCACCAACACCCGCACCCGCACCGCAAGCACCAGCACCAGCACCAGCACCACAAGGCACCCGCACAGCGAGGCACACCGCACCATGGCCCCAGAGAACAAGAACCGCGCCACAGCCGCCGCGATCCTCCCGCTCGTGGGCGGTGCCCGGAACGTCGACTCGATCGCCCACTGCATGACCCGTCTCAGGCTGGGCCTGAAGGACCGCACCCTGGTCCAGGACGAGGAGCTGAAGGCGCTGCCGGCGGTGCTGGGCGTGGTCGAGGACGACACGTACCAGATCGTGCTCGGCCCGGGCACGGTGGCGAGGGTGGCCCCGGAGTTCGAGGCGCTGATGACGGAGCCGGACCACCAACTCCCGCCAACCGCAGAGGAGTTGGCAGATCGCGGCGCCGAACTGAAGGCAGCCCGACGGGAGAGGAACGCCACCCCGTTCAAACTGTTCCTCCGCCGGATCGCGAACATCTTCGTGCCGCTGATCCCGGCGCTGATCGGCTGCGGCATCATCGCGGGCCTGAACGGCCTGCTGGTGAACCTGGGCTGGCTGACCGGCGTGACGCCCGCGCTCGCCGCCATCGCCTCGGGCTTCATGGCGCTGATCGCGGTGTTCGTGGGCTTCAACACGGCGAAGGAGTTCGGGGGGACGCCGGTCCTGGGCGGGGCCGTGGCGTCGATCATCGTGTTCGCGGGGGTCGCGAAGATCACGGTCTTCGGCCAGACGCTGGCGCCGGGCCAGGGCGGAGTCCTCGGCGCCCTGGGAGCGGCGCTCCTGGCCGTATACGTGGAAAGGTGGTGCAGGCGCTGGGTCCCGGAAGCTTTGGACGTCCTGATCACCCCCACCCTGACGGTACTGATCGCGGGCCTGGTGACTCTCTACGGCCTGATGTTCCTGGCGGGGGAGGTGTCGACGGGCATCGGCCACAGCGCGAACTGGCTCCTGGACAACACGGGCGCGTTCGCGGGCCTGGTCCTGGGCGGCCTGTTCCTGCCGCTGGTGATGCTGGGCCTGCACCAGGCCCTGATCCCGATCCACACGACCCTGATCGAGCAGCAGGGCTACACGGTGCTGCTCCCGATCCTGGCGATGGCGGGCGCGGGCCAGGTGGGCTGCGCGGCGGCGGTGTACCTGCGCGCGAAGAAGAACAAGTCCCTCCGCAACACGATCAAATCAGCCCTCCCGGCGGGCTTCCTGGGCGTGGGCGAGCCGCTGATCTACGGCGTCTCGCTCCCCCTCGGCCGCCCGTTCGTCACGGCGTGCGTGGGCGGGGCGGCGGGCGGGGCGTTCGTGGGCCTGTTCTCGATGCTGGGCGACAAGGTGGGCTCGACCGCGATCGGCCCGTCGGGCTGGGCCCTGTTCCCCCTGCTCCAGGGCAACCACGGCCTGGGCACGACGATCGCGATCTACGCGGGCGGCCTGCTGACGGGTTACGCGGTGGGCTTCCTGGCCACGTACTGCTTCGGCTTCACGCGCCAGTCCCTGAGGGACCTGAACACAGCCCTCTCCCCGGCAGAGCCCACCACCCCCAAGTCAAGGGAACCTGCCCACTCGTAGGGCAGGCGAGGGCGAGCACGACCTGCCCGTCGGGATCGGACAAGCCCGGTTCAGGAGCGGCGCCACTCCTCGAACTCCCCCACCACATCCCGCAGCCGCCAGGGCCGGGCCTTCAGGAACATGCCTCGCAGTTCGGCCACCGGGACCGACGCCGGGTAGTAGTCATCGTCCTCGTACAGGTCCTCGTGGTCCGGGTCCTCCATCGGGTCGCCCGGGACGCCGACGAACGGGCCCTCCCACGTTCCCGGGTCCATCGGCGCCGCCGGGTTCACCTTCCACACCGCGCCCGCCCGTACGCACACCTCGCCCAGGTACCACGCGGGCGCGGTCACGCTCGGGGTGTGCTGGGCGGCCCGTACGCCCTCCCACTCCGACGAGGCGAAGTCCGCCCGCACCGCCCGCTCCAGCTCGTCGACCGAGTCCACCGAGAAGTCCCAGGTGCCCGGGTGCGCCGCGGCCCACTCCGCGAACGCCGCCTCCTGTTCCGCCAGCCAGGTCCTCAGCCGGGGGTGGTCCGTCCACTGCTGATCGCTCATGGGAGACGAGCGTACGGGAGTGGTGTAAGGGGCTTGTGGAGATGGGGAGTTGGGAGTTTGGGGAGCCGGAAAACTGTGGGACTGCTGTGGCCCCGGGGGCTAGCGTGTGGTGCTGCGCGACGCCATTGAGCAACGGGGGCCCCTGGTGTCGCAGCACGCTCCACGCCCACCTCTCTGGGCTCCCGGGGAAAGACACCTTCGCGTGAACCATCCGATATCTCCGATGTCTTCGACGAAATCGACGAAGACATCGACGGCCCAGCCGAACCAGACGGCTCAGACGACCCGGACGTCTTCGGGATCCGCTCGCCGACACCACCTGTGGGCCCGCGCCGCCGTCGCGCTCGCCACCGTCGGCATCCTCTCCGCCAGCGGTCTGCCGCAGCTCCAGGGCACCGCCGACGCCGCGACGAAGGCCATGCCCTGCGAGCAGATGTTCAAGCTCAAGGGCAAGCCCACCGACCCGGGCAAGCTGCCCTGGGCCAAGGGCGACGCGGTGCGGCCCGAGACCGACTGGGACTCCTACGGGTTCCCCAACCAGCGCCAGGCCATGGACGGCCTCACCCTGCCCGACGACCCCGCCGAGCGGGACAAGATCCTCGACAAGCTCGACAAGCCGTACAAGAGCTACCCGGAGGGCACCCCCGACCGGGTCTACGCGACGTACAAGGACTACCTGTCGCGCAACGGCAACACCGACACCAAGTACGGCGGATTCGGCAACTGGCTGAACGAGGCCTACATCGAGGTGTACGGGCGCCAGCCGCGCGGCGAGTCCTTCCACGGCAAGGTCGTCAAGGACCTCGGGCTCCTCGGCCCCGACTGGATCTGCGAGGAGACCTTCGACGTCACCGACCCTGAGACCGGCAAGCCCTACACGCGGCGCTTCGACGCGGTCAACCACAAGACCAAGGAAGTCGTCGAGATCAAGTCCGGCGGCAATCACGACACTTCGCAGGCGCCGAAGGACCGCGCGTTCCTGAAGGACCCGCGGTACAAGGACTACAAGCTGCGGTACGCCTTCGGGCAGCCGCAGTCCGAGGACACCATCAAGTACACCGACGGGCTCAAGAAGCTCGGCGGGCAGGGCCGGGTCACGACGTACGAGCACGTCTCCACTCCGGAGGCGGAGTTCAAGCCGGGGAAGTACACCGCGCAGGACACCGCGAAGAGCATCGGGCGCGGCTCCGACGTCATCCGGCAGTCGCCCCCGACCCCTGCGGATATGAAGGCACGGATGGACCGCATCCGGGCCGCCGACCCCGAGGGCATGCGCGTGCGCGGCCCCGGCGGCGTCGACTTCTCCACCCTCGAACTCCGCTACGTCGGCAAGCCCGTCAAGGGCCAGGGCCTCAACTACTCGTTCTCCGCGAACAAGGTCGACGAGTCCTCCGGCCTCGGCTACGGCGGTCAGCAGAAGGCCGAGCTGATCTCGGACTCCTTCTTCACCTGGCTCGCCCTCACGCCCGAGAAGTTCTGGGTCAACCTCAACCCGGACGAGCCCGAGAGGATCATGGACAAGACGTTCGGCAAGACCGACGCCGGACGCGTGCTGCTCCAGGCCGACCTGGAGATGAAGCACGACTACGCCAAGGACATGGACCCACGCACCGGCGTCGGCAAGCAGCTCTGGGACAAGCTCAACGCCGAGCACATCCCCTGCACCCACGGTGTACGGAACTGGATCGTTCCCAAGCCCGCCGAGGTCCGCGAGCAGAACGGCGGGCTCTACATCCTGAACGCGCCGCTCAAGGTCAACTCCGTTCCACAGGAGGTCAACACCCCCAGTCCCAACGGGAGTTGCAACCTCACCGAGGCCCAGCACAAGCGCGTCACCGAACTCATGGGCGCGATCATCGTGCCGGACATCGAGAAGAAGGTGAACGCCGACGCCAAGTACGCCGACCTGCGCGCCGTCTACAACGCGCGCGTCGCGGCCGAGTGGATCCGCCAGCAGGACACGGCGTCCCCGACGGACTACCACGCCGTCATCAACAGCAACCGGGTCGCCGACTGGCCGCTGCGCGGCAAGAACGCCTCCTGGACGCCCCAGCAGACCTACAAGGACTACGTGAAGTCCTTCACCCAGGGCGACTACAGCTACCCCTGCCAGAAGGCCGGCCGCCCCGGCACCTGCGTCATGGGCGGCGTCGACTTCTCCAAGTCGCCCAAGCAGAACGTCACCCAGGCCAAGTTCACCGCCGAGCACAAGCACCTGCCCCGTACGACCGACATCTCCGTCAAGGCGATGACGGACGACGCCGAGAACAAGGCGCTGCTCGCCCTCGGCGGCAACACGGCCCCCCACACCGGCACGGGCGGCGGTACGGACCCGACCCCGACGCCCACACCGACCCACCCCGGCCAGCCGTCCACACCCCCGGCCGGCCACAACCCGACCCCCGCGCCGACCGGCCAGGGCGGCCGGAACCAGCCCGGTGACCAGCACGCGAGCGGCGGCCTCGCCAACACCGGCACCCAGATCGCCACGATCGCGGGCGCGGCCCTGGCACTGGTAGCGGCAGGCGCCGGTCTCGTCTGGCTGCGCCGACGCAGGAACGGCTTGAACTAACACCAATTGACGGTCGCCGGTTGGTACTTGACGACGAACCGTCAGGACCTCGCAGCAGAAGGGGCGCCGCCTCCCAGCGGCGCCCCTTCCGTGCTGTTGTACGTCCCGGCCAGTACGGCCACGAGCCGCAGCGCCATGTCCAGATTGCAGCGCCCCAGATCCACCAGCGGGTACAGCACGTGCCCCGCACACGTCAGCGGGTCGATCCGGAGCGACGGCAGCACCACCCCGACCCCCGCCAGCCCCTCCCGCAACTGCTCCACAGCGACCTCCGTCGCCCGTACCCGCTCCTCCGCCGTCAGCCCCATCCGCCTCGCCCTCCTGCATACCGAGTGTCCTGCTTTCCTTACCCAGCGTGGCCGAATCCAGCTAGCCTGACTACTGTCGGCGACCCAACAACCCCTCATGTCCACCAGGGAGTTGCCCGTGCCAGGCCCCAAGGACCTCGATCCGTCCTCCTCACCCCGAGCCTTCCTCGGCGCCGAACTCCGCTTCGCCCGAGAAAAGGCCGGCCTCACCCAGGACGAACTCGGCCAGCCCCTCTTCGTCTCCGGCTCCTTCATCGGCCAACTCGAAGCGGGCACCCGCCGCATGCACCTCGAATACGCCCGCCAGATAGACGAGATCCTGGGCACGGACGGCTTCTTCACCCGCAACTGCGTCGCGGCGGCCAAGTCCAAGTACCCCGACCACTTCGCCGAGGCGGCAGAGGCGGAGGCCGTCGCTACGACGATTCGCGAGTACGCGCCGCTTCTCATCCCGGGTCTGTTGCAGACGGAGGCGTACGCGCGGGCCGTGTTCCGCGCCTACCAGCCCACGGCGACGGATGATGTCATCGAGAGGCTGGTGACGGCCCGACTGGAACGCGCCCAGCTCCTCGATGATCCAACAACCCCCATGTTGTGGGCGGTACTTGATGAGGCCGTGCTGCGGAGGCGAGTGGGCGGGTCTGCGGTGATGGCGGAGGCACTGGCCCGTGTGGCGGCGCTCGGCCTCAGCCATCGGGTCATCGTGCAGGTGCTGCCTTTCGACGCGGGCGCCCATATGGCCCTGGAAGGCTCCCTCAAGCTGATGGCCTTCGAGGACGCGCCCCCTCTCGCCTATCTCCAGGGCCTGGGCACAGGCCGCTTGCAGGACGATCCGGCGACGGTCACTCGCTACGAACTCACCTACGATTTGGTGGGGGCCAG
Source organism: Streptomyces sp. NPDC001415 (assembly GCF_053597395.1). Taxonomy (NCBI): domain Bacteria; kingdom Bacillati; phylum Actinomycetota; class Actinomycetes; order Kitasatosporales; family Streptomycetaceae; genus Streptomyces; species Streptomyces sp. NPDC001415. Next base: position 22,582 of record NZ_JBSFIE010000048.1, on the reverse strand, counting down.
CGCACTGTCACCACAACAATCTCTGGCCCTGATCGAATCAGTGGCGGAGGATTACGCGCATGAGGATCAGCCCTGAGTACGACCTGAGCAAGGCAAGTTGGCACAAATCCAGCTACAGCGGCGGCAGTGGAGGCGACTGCCTGGAGATCGCCCGATGGCAGAAGTCCAGCTACAGCGGCGGCGAGGGAGGCGACTGCCTGGAGGTGGGCCACTGGCGCAAGTCCACGTACAGCGACGGCAGCGGCGGCGACTGCCTCGAAGTCGCCGACGACTTCCCCCACATCGTCCCCGTCCGGGATTCGAAGAACCCGGACGGACCCATGCTGGTCTTCCCGGCCGCCGCCTGGGCGGCGTTCGTGGAGGACGTACGCGCATGAGGGACCCGGACCACGAGCCCGTCTTCCGCAAGAGCAGGTTCGGCACCAACCGGTACGAGTACAACCCAGCGAACCCGGTGGGCCGCGTACTGATCGTGGTCACGATCATCGGGGTAATCGTCGGCCTCGCCGTGATGAGGTCGTCGCACTGAAGCCGGCGCAACGGGCCCGGGACTCTCAAGTCCCGGGCCCTGTCGGGCCGGGCGTCAGGCGCTCATCCCCCTGAGACAGCGGCGCCCCAGCCCTTCTCCAGGAGGTCGAAGGCGCGCGTGACGGACTGGCGGGGATCCTGGCTGCTGCGGGCGGCCCGGGGTGCTTCGAGGGCGAAATGAGCAAGGGCGGCACAGGCCGGGTCGTCGGCCGGAAGCCCGCTTTCCTCGGCGATGGCGCCGGCGAGGGCGGCCTCGTGGCGCAACCACATGCGCTGGGCGTAGTCCTGCAAGGCCGGGGTGTTGTCCACCAGCTCGATGAACGCGGTGAAACCGGCGTCGTCCTCCACGGATGCGACGCGGTAGCGCAGGGCATGCTCGCGCAGGGCCGCGGGGATGGACTGGCCTTGGGGCCGCTCGCGTACGGCGGCGAGCAGACGGGCTTCCTGGTCGGCGTCCTCGTCGAAGACGAGGGCTTCCTTGACCGGGAAGTGCTTGAACAGCGTGGTGGTGGACACGTCGGCGGCGTCCGCGATCTCACGGATGCCGACCTGCTCGTATCCCCGCTCAAGGAACAGACGCAGAGCCGCCTCGGCCAGGGCTCGGCGGGTGGCGGCCTTCTTGCGTTCGCGGCGCCCCGCCGGTGCCGTCGCCGCGGTGCCGGTCGTCGTGTCGGTCATGCCACGACCCTACCCGCTCGGTTGCTCAACTTCAAAAGTTGAGTCGTTGCACTTATTGAGTTGATGTGCTCTTCTGGAGTGGCGGGGCCGCGTGGCACAGCCCGGCCCGTTCCGCACGCTCTCCTCTGCCCTCTGCTCTGCCCGAAAGGCGTGACCAGCCATGCCCACCCACCGCATCGCGATCATCGGCGCCGGCCCCGGCGGCCTGACCTGCGCCCGCATCCTGCAGCAACACGGCATCACCGCAGCCGTCTACGACCTGGCCGTCTCCCGCACCGCCCGCAACCAGGGCGGCACCCTCGACATGCACCCCGACTCCGGCCAGCACGCCCTGTGTGCGGCCGGCCTCTGGGACGACTTCCTCGCCCAGGCCCGACCCGAAGGCCAGCAGATGCGCCTGGTCAGCCGCGACGGCCACATCCTGGTCGACGCGATCCCGCCCGAGGCCGACGCCGCCGAAGGCAACCCCGAGATCGACCGCGGACAGCTCCGCGACATCCTCCTCGACTCCCTCAAGCCCGACACCGTGCACTGGGGACACAAGCTCACCCGCACCGAAGCCCTCGGCAACGGCACCCACCGCCTGCACTTCGCAGACGGCACCAGCACCGACGCCGACCTCGTCATCGGAGCCGACGGCGCCTGGTCCCAGGTCCGCCCCCTCCTGTCCGACGCGACGCCCCTCTACACAGGTGTCACCTTCGTCGAAACCGGACTCAACGACGCCGACATCCGCCACCCCCGCCTCGCCGCGCTCACCGGCAACGGCACCATGATGGCTCTCGACGACAACCAGGGCTTCGTCGCCCAGCGCAACAGCGGCGGACACATCCGCGTCTACGTCGGCATGCGCACCGCGCAGGACTGGCACCAGCAGGCAGGCCTCGACCTGACCGACACCGCCGCCGTCCGCGATGCCCTGCTGGAGAAGTTCACCGGGTGGAGCCCCGAGCTCCTCGGCTTCATCACCGCCACCGACACCGGCTACACCAACCGGCCCCTGTTCGCCCTGCCCGTCCCCCACACCTGGACCCACACCCCCGGCGTCACCCTCCTCGGCGACGCCGCCCACCTCATGTCCCCCTTCTCCGGCATGGGTGCCAACCTCGCCATGCTCGACGGCGCCGACCTCGCCCACGCCCTCATCGAAAGCCCCACCATCAACGACGCCATCCGCGCCTACGAAACCGTCCTGCTGCCCCGCTCCATCCAGGCAGCCGAAGGAGCCGCGGAAGGCATCAACAGCGCCTTCTCTCCCGACAGCGCCACCCAGACCCTCGCCCACATGACCCAGCACCACTGACAGCGATGCCTGGCCGGGCAGCCTTGAGGAGGCTCAGCCAAATACGCGGCGGACAAATTCGCGGCGGACTGACCCCGTGATGCGATGACGTCCCGAAGCTCAGGCGGCGAGCCCCGAGCCATGCCTGAAATCGAATGGGCGGAGGGCCTCAACCCACCCTCCCTCCCTGCCAGTTGAGCGACCCGTACAGCGAATTCGCACTTTCCGCGTTCGACTTGCCACGGAGGGTGACGACCGTTTAGCGTCCGAGACAACAAAATGCCCCCGGGGCGCGCAAACACCTCCGGGGGCCTCCGCCAAGATCGTTACGAGCGATCCGGCGGCGTAACCACCACGATCGTTAGGCGATCCGATGGCCGACAGCCACTTTAGTACCGAGCCCCCCGCCGCGCACCCGGACCCGCATCCGATGGCCAACCCGGGCTACGGAAAGCGGTGCGTGCCCGGCCAACTGGCCCGCACGAATAACGACTTCTCGCACCTTCCGCCCCGCGAGGCCGCCGTCGCCGCATACCTCGACCGGCTCCCGGAAGGCGCGGACATCTCCGTGAAAACCCTGGCCAAGGTGCTCCCGTACGGCCAGTGCGCCTTGCGTACCGCGCTCCAACGCCTGGTAGGCGCGGGCCACTTGCGCCGAGGCCGGGAACACCTGCTCGGCTCGGACAGCGCCCGCTGGGTGACCCGCACGTGGTTCTCGCGCACGGCGAGGGACGACGCGTGGTGGGCGGAATTCACCCGGGGGTGTGTCGACGACGCGTCCCCCTCACCCCCGCCCTCCCCCGGATCCAGGTCCGTTTCCGCACCGACACCGGCACCCACGTCGGCACCGGAACCGGAATCAACTCGACACCCCACCCGCAGCCGGGCGTTCATGCTGCTGGCCGCCCTCGGACGTACCGCACCAGTGCTCTCCCTCTCCGCACGGGACTGCTCGGACCTGGAACCGCTGGTGGCGGCATGGTTCGAGCGCGGCGCGACGGAGCAGGACGTACTGCGCGCCCTGACCACAGGCCTCCCGGCCCCGGTCTACAGCGCCGCCGCCATCACCCGCACCCGCCTCATCGCCAAGCTGCCACCCGAACCGGCGTCGACGCGCCCGGCCCTGCGCGTACTGGAGTGCGCGAAGTGCGGCACGCCGGGCCGCCCGGAGGCCCTGCCGGGCGGCGAATGCGCCCCTTGCCGAGGCGAACCCACACCCCGGCCACCCGCCGCCCCACTCCCGTCCGAAAAGGTCCGCACCCGCGCCGCCGAGGCCCGCGCGGCGGCGAGCCGCCCTCGCCCCGAGCGGACTCCCGCATGACGATGCGGCCGCCCAATGCATGCGACACCGACCCGACCTGAACCTGTACCCCGAGACGCTGAAGAACACGTTGCGGACGCTACTTCGTGCAGCCGTACTTCTTCGCTTCGCGGGGCACCAGGTCCTCAATGAACGGCTGGATCTTCTTGTAGCCGTCGGGGGCGGTCTCTACGGGGCTACCCGTGACATCAACGGACACGTCCAGGTACGAGTTCGGGGCATCGCAAGCCGCATAGATGAGAGCGCCATTGCTGCCGACATATGTTTCACCACGGAACGTCGCTTTTATTTTGGCGGCGTTCTTAAGGTTGACCTTCAGAATGTCCATATCCACAGGTTCCGGCATTCTGTCCTTGAAATACTGAACGGAGGCAGACAGAACATGCTTTTTGTCAACGCTGATGCTGCAAGTCATGCCGACAGTGGCCTGTAGGTCCGCCTTCCAGTTTTTCAAGTTTTCCCCGTCCGGCAGGAGCGGCCTCAGGCTCTCCTCCTTCAGCGACACGCCGCAAAACCCCGTCGGTACAGCGACGCCTTTGGCGCCACATCCAGTTGCTGACAGCGCGAGAGCCAAGAGAGGTATGCTTGCCTTCTTCAGCATCCGCATCATTGGGCACCTGACAAACCGCTAGTTCTGCGATTTCCATCGTTGGCCCAGCCTGCGATTTGCTTATATATCCCGTCGCCCTCGTTCGCAGAATACCCCGGATGGGAATTTGCCCAGCTTGAATTGACCGAGTACCACTGGTCAGCGAGAGCGTTGAGCTCGCCCTGTCGGTGGTCGTACGTCAACTGACTGTCGCCGGTAAGCTTCTCCGCCTGCCGGTGCTGCTCATCCATGATCCACGCCGTGGTTACCGCGTCGACTCCCCGCTGGGCCGCGTCCCCCACGACGGGAATGAGGGTTATCGGCGCGCCCAGCGCGTGGTAGCTCCAAGTCTTGTCCCAGGTGAAGTCGTGCTGGTCGCCCTTCAACGCCAGATACCGGGCTTGCTCCATAAAGCCGACTGTGTATCCGGCGGAACTCAGGGTGTCCTCCGGCTTGCGGCTCGCATCATAGAAGCCGTCGACGATGGAGCGATGCATGCCTTCGGTGAGCATGCCGTAGGAGTGCTCACTCCGAGAGATCTGCTTGGTCACTTCCAGGACCTGATTCTGGTCCAAGGGCGCGTACTTATAGTTGACCCTGCCCATCGATTCGTAGACCTCATGCCCGTGATTGCTCATCACCGTCGCCATGCTGTCCCGCAGTGACGCCGGCATGTCATCACCTTGTTTGGAAAAAAGCTCCAGGGAATGCCTGAATACGCGGTCATTGGCATCCGTGTGGGAGGTGGGGGCGAGGTGCGGTCCGGTCTGAGGGTCCGTGCCGGTTGCGGCAGCGGTCAACGCATCCCCCAGCCCCATGCGGGTATCGGCATCAGCTATGTCGGGACCGCGCGTTTCAACCTTCGCGGCCGGGCCGTCCCACTGGGTGGTGTTGATGACATCCCAATTGCGGCTGCCATCACCATGTCCCAGCAGATAATCGAAGCGCTTTTTGCCGTCTTCCGTACCTGGGTCAAGGTATCCGGCAGCACCTCCCGGATTATGGGACATGACACCGAGAGCCGCATCGACGGGGTCATTCGCGAACCAGCCGTCGCCGTCCTTCTTGTCGAACTTCCCATAAAGGTCCCAGATGTTCGGATCCTTCTTTTCCATTTCGATCATGTCATCGGTGATGTCTGCAACAAACTGCGGGGAGTAACCATGCCCTTGTTGCATCAGCGTGGCCAGGCTCTGATATCCACGTACCTTCTGCCCCTGCCCCGGCCCTACCTTGACTTGATCCTCAGCTACTTCGATGCCGTATTCATCATCGCCATGCTGCCGCAAAGCATCGCGCCACCGGTTATAGAACTGTGCATCTTTGCTGCCCTGCCAGAAGCCGAACTCAAGCTTGTATGCCGATGTCCCGAACTGCAATCGCTTGCCGGAGGCGTCCTTGAGCTCCGGGACACGCGTCGCGGTCGCCAGCGAGTCGGACAAACCGCCGTTGATACGCAGGTACGCATCCTTGTGCTTGGTGTCGTCAAAGTACGCAAGGTCGTCGATCTTGTTGGACAGCTTGAGGGTCTTGTCCGGGCCCAGCGAGTCGAGGAGCGTCTGGCTGAAGACTTGGTCGCCGGAGTTGTCACGCATAAGGCGCTCCCACTCCTCCAGGTCATCCGGCTTCTTACCGGCAAGAACCTGGTCCGCGTACGTTTTGGCCTCGCGGGCCTCGTATACCTCGATGTCGCCGACCGCGTCCCCGTTGAAGGTGTGGCCGAACCCCAGGGCCTGGTCGGCCGCCTGCTGGAGGAAGCTTTTGATGCCCGCGGCCTCATGAAGGGCCAACTTGACGCCCTGGTCTGCGTCATCGACCGCCTGCACTGCGTCCTTGATGCTCTGCGTCCACGTCTCCGCGGCTGCCTTCCCCTTCTTGACGGTCTCGTCGTAGTCCGTCCTGTAGGGGCTCAACTTGCCGGGGTCGTAGACCGCCTGGCCCTGACTGTTGACGTGCATCCCGTTCTTCTGCGCCTGCTCGACGAGATCCCGCACGTGGCTGATCCGCTGGGCGAACTGCCCGTGGGCATCTCGCAGAATAGAAGCGATCGCGTGCGCTTCCACCTGGGCATCGGCGAACTGCTTCCGCGTCGCCGCAAACTGCGCCGAGGCCGCATCGGCGCTTTCGCCGACCCAGCCCCCGTCCTTCGCGACGCCTTCCACCCAGGCCTTGTACAGACCCTCCGGTCTGATGAACTTGTCGGCCATGTCGTCCCAGCCCTGGGCAAGATCCGTCAGCGCACCTATTCGGGCGGTGACCACATCCTGATATGTGAGCATGTCCGTCCCCGTCTCCTAGACCTCGTGCCGAGGGGCATGCGCGGTGGGTGTCTGCGCGACCTGGCTCTTCACTCCGTGGTCGATGTCCTTGAAGTCCTGCTTGGTCTGTTCCAGCGCCGCCTGATCAGTTGCCAGGCGGCTCTTCAAGTTCTCGACCTGCTGCTCCCATTCGTCCTGCGCGTCCCCCAGCGCAGAACCGAACGCCCAGCCCGAGAACACCCGGGCAACCGATGCCGAGCCCTCTTCGGTATGGCGACCGGCCTTGTCCGTCCCGGGCCGTATGTCCACCCGCAACGCCTTGACCGCCGCCCCTTTCCCTGAGCCATTCGTCCTCAGATCTTCCGCGCCGCCGCTTGCGCCACCGCCCGCACCATCCAGGTGCATCTGATTTTGACGCCGCTCCACCGCGTCGGCCTTTAACTGCTCCCACTCATCCCAAGCCATCTCAGAAGGTCCTCGTGCGTTCGCTGCCTTCATGCCCCGGCCACCCCAACCCCGGTCCTTGCGTGGCTACTTGAGCCTGGGCGGCTACCGCTCGGCGGCGACGGGCGCGAAGGAACCAGAGGCCGAGGAGCGCGCCGGTGAGCGCCAGGGCGCCAATTCCCAGGGGCAGTACGTAAGTTGATGCCTTGCTTTCGCTGGTTTCTGCCGCCGGGGGCGCCTCATGCCTGGCGGGGGCCCCGGCGGGGCTTCCGGTGGAGTTCGGCGCGGGGGGCGCCACTGACGCGGTGAGGTCGGGCAACGGATACACGTCGGCGGGGCCGGGGTCGCCGGGGTTTTCCAGGGCGACTCGGGGGCGGACGATCCCGTAGCCGATCGAGTCGTTGCGCTTGGCGCCGTCTGTCGGGCCGCCGACTGTGTTGAGCATGACCCGCAGGACCTGGTTGTTGGTCCAGCTCGGGTGCTTCGACCAGATCAGGGCGGCGGAGGCTGAGGCTAGGGCGCTGGCGTCGCTTGTGCCATGCGTTCTGCACAGGCTCGTCTCGCTCTTGCACGCGTGCACCATGTCGTCGCCGGGCGCGGCCAGGTCAACCTGGGGGCCGTATTCAGACTCAGCGGTCTTGCGAAGGTCCCTGCCCACCGCCGATACGCCGACCACTCCTGGTGTAGCGGCCGGGTACTCGACTTCATTGTCTACATTGCCGTAGTTCCCCACGGACGCGAAGACCAACGATCCTTTGTCCAATGCGTATTTCACTGCTGCGGTGATCTGCGGCGAGCTTTCACTCACGCCCATGGAAATGTTGATGACCTTCGCGTTCTGGTCAGCTGCGTAGCGGATCGCCTGGGGAGCAATTATGTTGAACTGTTTGTTACCTTCAGCCTGGTTCGCGACTGCAGTTGAGTTGGGCATGCGGATCGGGAGGATCTTTGCGCCTGGGGCAAGGCCAAGAGCGCCCTTTCCACCACCGGCATCCCCCGTTCCAGCTATCAGCCCGGCCATGCCGGTGCCGTGACCCTGATAGTCGACGTGCGCATCGCCTGGCTGGTTCTCTGCGAAGTCCTTGCCCGGCAGAACTTGCCCGAGCAGATCGGGATTGCTCGGGTCGACGCCTGTATCGATCACGGCGACGGTGATGCCTTTGCCCGTGCTGGTCCGCCACATCTCGTCAGCCTTCATGGCATCGAGAAACCACTGCTTCTGGCGTGTCGACTCCGCCCAGGCCGGCGCGGTCGCGGCCCCTACCAGCAACAGGCCACACAACGCCGACACCGCAGCGGGCCCGCGCCTCCCCCCAACACTGCTCCTTGGCATGGGATTCCCTCGCGCCTTTCCTGAACGCATCAGTCGATGACCGGCGGCACAGCGCGCCCTGCGCCCTGCCGCCACGTCTCTTCGTCCTCGGTGAGGTAGCCGGGCCTTCCACCCGGTCCCTCACGCCGTAGGCGTGGCTTTTGTGAGTCCCGGGGCGCCCTGCCACCACGGTCACCGCCCGGAGCCGCACCAACCGGCCTCCCGCCCACGATGCCTCCTCGCTCCGCACCGGCACCTGCCGACGCGGAAGACGGAGCGCCCGCCCGCCCCGGCTGCTGCGCGCTGCCGCCGCTCACCCCTCTGCTCGCGGACGGCAAACGGCCGCCAGGAACCGCTCCTGGCCTGCCGGACGCCGTTCCCGGTGAGCCGAAACCCGCTGCTGGCCGACCCGCCATCTGGCCAGCGGGACCTGCTCCCGTGACAGGCCCTGCTGCGCCGTGGCCTGCTCCTTCCCCGGCCCCCACGACGGTTCCCCTGGGCATGCTGCCACCCGGTCGACCCGGAGGTGCGGGCACGGGACGACCGCCGGTGATGCCGGGGCTACTGTCCGGCATGCGAATGGGGCTGCGCCCAGACGCATTCTGTCCAGGCCCCATCCGAGGACTCCCTGCGGCCGTAGGCCGCCCCGGGCCCGTTGGACCTGGAGTCACGCTCAGCCCGCCGCCGAGAGCCGACGGCGGCATGCGTACTACCGACAAGTCACCGCTGTTGGTCGGGGGCGGGCTCGGCATGCTCCCTGCAGGGCTCGGTGTCGGTGCTGTCTGCGGCAAGGTGGCCACCGAGTCGATGTCCAACTTCGCGGGCTGCTGAACGTCCCCCAATGCGGGGTTCACTGGCAAGCGGAGGCTCGAATGGGGCGTCGGGCCTGGGCTGCCAGAAGCGGAAGCCTGGGCTTGCGCCGGGTACCCCGGGGCGGCGCGGCGGGACGAGGAGGTACCCCCCGCCGTACCGCTGTCGGACGGCTCGGCTGTGCCACCGTCGGACCAATTGCCTGCCCCTTGGGCCATCGCCGCCGGCGGCGGCGGAAACTTAGGCCGCTCCAAGCCATTCATCTGCGTCGCAGACTGCTGGTACGCCTGGCCCAGCTTCCGCATCTGTGTGACGGCCTCCTGCCGCACCTTCTCCTTGTCCGCTTCCAGCGCCACCAGTTCGGCCGTCGACTTCTTGCTGATCGCTGCCGCGTCCGGGTCGTTGTGCGCTGCACGTGCCGCGTCCAGGTTTCCTTGTGCGCCCGCCTTGTCTCGGGGGATGGCGGCCTGGGCCGAGGCGATCGCGTCGGAGGCGTGGCCCAGCCAGGTCGCGGAGCCCTCGCTGAAGTCGCCCAGCCTCAGTGTGGCGTTGGCCAGGTCCGCGCTCCAGGTGCGGAACGCGTCCGCGCCCGCGCCCTTCCACTCCACCCACTGAGGGCGGACCTTCAGGTCGTCCGCGATCTTCCGGATCTCCTTGGCCGCTTCCGCCAGGCGGACAGCGGCCCCCTGAACGGTGCCGCTGTTCGCCTGGTCCAGCCAAGCCAGCATGGCCTCGTGGCTCATGCCCTCGAACGGCGTGCTGCCGCCGGCGTTCCCCTTGCCGCCCATCAGATCGTCCCTCCGGCGTCGCCGCCCGACGACGGCTGCCCCGGCTTGGCCTGCTGGTTCGTACCGCTGCCCGGATGAGTCTCCGGCGCGGCCTGCCGGGGGTCGTAATCGCCTCCGTAGTGCTTCCTGGTCTCCACGGCGATCGCCGCCATCCGCTTGCGGATCTCGGCGTCGATGTTCTGGTAGCCCTTGTGGGACGCCATTACCGCGATGCCCATGCCCTCGATGGAGTCCGACAGCAACTTGGACAGGCTCTCCAGCTCGGCGATCACCGTCTCGTACGAGGTGAACAGACCCGTGGCTTCGGCGAACGCGCCGCCCCCGCCCCCGAACTGGTCGCGGGCCAGGCGCTCTTGGCCCACCTCGCCCGGTCCGGCCGGAGAGCCCTTGAGGTTCCGGATCAGCTCGTCCACACGCTGCTGGAACTTCGTGAACGACGTCAGCTCGGTGACCACGTCCCCCGCGGCCCGCACCACATCGGCCGCGTCGGACGGCCAAGACTCCGACTGCGACGCCGCCCCACCCCCGCTTGGTGGCAAAACACCCTCCCCGTACAGCACTGTTTTCACACGCAACGCAACTCTAACTATCGGGAATTGCGGTTCCCAGTCGTCGCCTCGCAAAGTGCGGCGGAAACAGGCCAATGTGGGGTGCGGATCGACAGAAGTGTTCGCTCGTGGGCTACTTGGCGGGCTTCACCGATATGTCGCCGTTGCTCGTGGTCAGGTTCAGGCGGTGCGCGGCGGTCGGGGCGTCGGGTATGCCGAGCTTCTTGTTGCCGCTCTGGGTCCGGGCCGAGACCTGGTACTGGGCGGACGGGGCGGTCACCGTGATGCTGCCGTTGGTGGTCTGGGCCGTCACGTTCTGCACGGTGTCCGGGGTCAGGGAGATCGAGCCGTTGGACGCCCGGGCCGTGATGCCCGTGCCCTTCAGGCCGTCTCCGTTGATCGAGCCGTTGGTCGTGCGGATGTCGACCGGGCCCGTCGCGTCGTGCACCTTCACCCCGCCGTCGGTCGTGGACACCTTCACCTGGCCGACCGAGGACAGGCTCAGCGCGCCCGCTTCCGTCGAGCCGGTGACCGGGATGCCGGCGGGCACGTCCACCGTGTAGTCCACCGAGCAGTGGCCCGAGCAACCCTCCAGCACCAGCACGCCGTTCTCCACGTGGTACGTCGTGCCGTCCGGCTTGGACTTGCCCCGGTAGTTGACCTCGCGGTGTACGGCCGCCGTGTCGCGGCCCTTCTTGCCGCGCACCCGGAAGCCGTCCGAGTTCCCGTCTATACGTACTGCGGTGATCTTGTCCTTGACCGTCGCGTCGTCCTTGAACGTCTTGTCGTCCAGCGGGCCGCACGCGCCCAGCGCGCCGGCCGCGAGGGCGGTGAGGCTCACGGCCGCGATGGTGCGGATCCGCAGTCGTGTGGTGCGCATGCAATTCCCCCGAGTGTGTGCCAGTTGCTGCTAAACGCTTGTAGTCGCTTGCCAGTTGAGGCGGTCTCCCGGCCCCTTCTGATCATAAATTCTGCCCGGCCCGCAGGTCCCGCACCATGGAGCCAGCACTACCTTCGACGTTCGGTTTTCCCGAACCCGTTCCGTACCCCCGGGTTCGGAACCCGAAGACCCGGAACCGGGAAACGCCCGAGGGCGGCACCCCCGTGATGGGGATGCCGCCCTCGACGTATAGCCAGTACAGCCAATACAGCCAGTACTGCCAGGAGCTACCGAGCCGGGGCTCAGAAGTCCATGTCACCGCCCGGCATGCCGCCCGGAGCGCCGCCAGCCGCGGCCTTCTCCGGCTTGTCGGCGATGACGGCCTCGGTGGTGAGGAAGAGCGCCGCGATGGAGGCGGCGTTCTGCAGCGCGGAACGGGTGACCTTCGCCGGGTCGATGATGCCCTCGGCGATCATGTCGACGTACTCGCCCGTGGCGGCGTTCAGACCGTGGCCGACGGCCAGGTTGCGCACCTTCTCCACGACGACGCCGCCTTCGAGACCACCGTTGACGGCGATCTGCTTCAGCGGGGCCTCAAGGGCGAGCTTCACGGCGTTGGCGCCGGTCGCCTCGTCACCTTCGAGCTCAAGCTTCTCGAACACCGCGGAGGCCTGGAGCAGGGCCACGCCACCACCGGCGACGATGCCCTCCTCGACGGCCGCCTTCGCGTTGCGAACGGCGTCCTCGATGCGGTGCTTGCGCTCCTTGAGCTCGACCTCGGTCGCGGCACCGGCCTTGATGACCGCAACACCACCGGCGAGCTTCGCCAGGCGCTCCTGCAGCTTCTCGCGGTCGTAGTCGCTGTCCGAGTTCTCGATCTCGGCGCGGATCTGGTTGACGCGGCCCTGGACCTGGTCGCTGTCACCGGCACCGTCGACGATCGTCGTCTCGTCCTTGGTGATGACGACCTTGCGGGCGCGGCCGAGCAGGTCGAGACCGGCGTTCTCCAGCTTGAGGCCGACCTCCTCGGAGATGACCGTGCCGCCCGTGAGGATGGCGATGTCACCGAGCATGGCCTTGCGGCGGTCGCCGAAGCCCGGGGCCTTGACGGCGACGGACTTGAACGTGCCACGGATCTTGTTGACGACCAGGGTCGACAGGGCCTCGCCCTCGACGTCCTCGGCGATGATCAGCAGCGGCTTGCCGGACTGCATGACCTTCTCAAGGAGCGGCAGCAGGTCCTTGACCGAGCTGATCTTCGAGTTGACGATCAGGATGTACGGGTCGTCGAGCGACGCCTCCATACGCTCCATGTCGGTGGCGAAGTACGCCGAGATGTAGCCCTTGTCGAAGCGCATGCCCTCGGTGAGCTCAAGCTCAAGACCGAAGGTCTGCGACTCCTCGACGGTGATGACGCCTTCCTTGCCGACCTTGTCCATGGCCTCGGCGATGAGCTCGCCGATCTGGGTGTCGGCGGCGGAGATGGAGGCCGTAGAAGCGATCTGCTCCTTGGTCTCGACATCCTTGGCCTGCTCCAGGAGGGCGGCGGAGACGGCCTCGACGGCCTTCTCGATGCCGCGCTTCAGGGCCATCGGGTTGGCGCCGGCGGCCACGTTGCGCAGACCCTCGCGCACCAGGGCCTGGGCCAGGACGGTCGCGGTGGTCGTACCGTCACCGGCGACGTCGTCCGTCTTCTTGGCGACTTCCTTGACCAGCTCGGCGCCGATCTTCTCGTACGGGTCCTCAAGCTCGATCTCCTTGGCGATGGAAACACCATCGTTGGTGATCGTGGGGGCGCCCCACTTCTTCTCGAGGACGACGTTACGGCCCTTGGGGCCGAGGGTGACCTTGACGGCGTCGGCGAGCTGGTTCATCCCGCGCTCGAGACCGCGCCGTGCCTCCTCGTCGAACGCGATGATCTTGGCCATGTGAAGTGGTCCTCCCGGACAGGGGTGGCGTTCTTCGTGGATCGTGCCCGCGCCCGCGACGGACGGCCTGCAGCCCTTGTGGTTCCTTGCCCCACGCGGTCTGCGGGCCTCACTGACCCGATCCAAGTTCTGTCACTCTCACTGGGAGAGTGCTAAGCCCAATGATTAGCACTCGGCACCTGCGAGTGCAAGCGAGTCTCGTGAACCCGGGCCCTCTGCCGACCCCCTCGCGCCGGCCCCGGGACCGGCGGGGACCCCCCATGAACAGGGGGGACCCCCATCGCGACGGAATCGCACATGTCACAGCCCCGCGCCCCTAAGCAGGGCCGATGCCAGCCGGGCGCATGCCTAGCCCGTCATGGGGGTCCCCCCTGGCCCTTAAGGCCTTGGGGGGGTTTGAGGACGAGCGCCCTTCAGGCGCGAACGCGGTCCGGGGCGGAGCCCCAGCAGGACCCACCGGGCCGCACCACGGGGGACGCAGGAACGCGTGAAGGGGGCCACCCTTTTGGGCAGCCCCCTTCATGCGTGAGTGCGTCGGTGGCCGATCGCGCCGAGATCAGACGGCGAGCTTGACCATGTCCGCCTGCGGACCCTTCTGGCCCTGCGAGATCTCGAACTCGACTCGCTGACCTTCTTCAAGGGTGCGGTAACCGTCCATCTGGATCGCGCTGTAGTGGACGAAAACATCCGCACCACCGTCGACCGCGATGAAGCCGTACCCCTTCTCCGCGTTGAACCACTTGACGGTGCCCTGAGCCATGCCTAACTCCCCTATTACTGGCCCTTGCACGGGACCACACTTCGCGGACCCGGGTCAGACCTCCACCCTCCGACAGGAGAGGGTGTGCGCCGGAACGCGTCGACCGCGGCTGAATGTATCTGCCCAACTGCCCTCTGCAACAGGTCAATCGGACGAGAATTCCGGGCACACTCGGGGAGCGGAATGCCGTGAATTCTACATTCCGGGGCAAGTCGGGCCGGGCAAAGCGCACTTAAGGCACAAAGGACACACACACTTTGACCTCATGTTGTCGCGTTCTCATATGCACTTGGCACTCGAAGCGAAGGCGCTTCCCCAACTGTACCCCGCTCAACCATGTTGAATTGCCCCCTCCGCTTCTCGTGCGGAGGGGGCAACTCAAGAGCAACTCCGAGTACGACTCGGGTTAAGCGCGCGGCCGTTCAGCCGCCCGCGACCGCCGGGATGATCGAGACGCCGGCGCCCTCGGGCGTGGCCGTCTGCAGGCCCTGCTCGAAGCGCACGTCGTCGTCGTTGACGTACACGTTGACGAAGCGGCGCAGCTTGCCCTGGTCGTCCAGGACGCGCGCGGCGATCCCGGTGTGGTTCTTCTCCAGGTCGGCGATGACCTCGGCGAGGGTGGCGCCCTCGGCGGGGACCTCGGCCTTGCCGCCGGTGTAGGTGCGGAGAATCGTGGGGATGCGGACGTTCACGCTCATGGTTCGGTGCTCCTAGTCGTTCGGCAGTGGCCCAGTGGGCCGGGGGCCGCCTCGTGGCCCGCTCGTGGCCCGTCGCGGTTCGCTCGTGAGCCAGTGGCTCAGTGGGCGAGGCCCGCGTCGCGGAAGGCGTCCAGGCTCGGGCGGATGGTCGCGGTCGCCTGGGACGTGGCGGCCACCGCGTCCAGGGTCTTGAGGCCGTCGCCGGTGTTGAGTACGACCGTGGTGAGCGACGGGTCGAGCAGACCGGCCTCGATGAGCTTCTTGGTGACGCCGACCGTCACACCGCCCGCGGTCTCCGCGAAGATGCCCTCGGTGCGGGCGAGCAGCTTGATCGCGTCGACGATCTGCTCGTCGTCGACGTCCTCCACCGCACCGCCGGTACGGCGCGCGATGTCCAGGACGTACGGGCCGTCCGCCGGGTTGCCGATCGCGAGCGACTTGGCGATGGTGTTCGGCTTCTGGGGGCGTACGACGTCGTGCCCGGCCTTGAAGGCGGTCGACACCGGGGAGCAGCCCTCGGCCTGCGCGCCGAAGATCTTGTACGGCTTGTCCTCGACCAGGCCGAGCTTGATCAGCTCCTGGAGACCCTTGTCGATCTTGGTGAGCTGGGAGCCCGACGCGATCGGGATGACCAGCTGGTCCGGCAGCTGCCAGCCGAGCTGCTCGCAGATCTCGTACGCCAGCGTCTTGGAACCCTCGCCGTAGTACGGCCGCAGGTTGACGTTGACGAAGCCCCATCCCTCGCCGAGCGGGTCGCCGATGAGCTCGGAGCAGAAGCGGTTCACGTCGTCGTAGTTGCCCTCGATGCCGACGAGCTCGCCGCCGTACACCGCGGCCATGACGACCTTGCCCTGCTCCAGGTCGTGCGGGATGAACACGCAGGAGCGGAAGCCGGCCCGCGCGGCGGCGGCGCCGACCGCGCCCGCGAGGTTTCCGGTGGAGGAGCAGGAGAGCGTGGTGAAGCCGAAGGCGCGGGCGGCCTCAAGGGCCTGGGCGACGACACGGTCCTTGAAGGAGTGCGTCGGGTTGCCGGAGTCGTCCTTGACGAACAGCTTGCCGGGCTCGACGCCCAGCTCGCGCGCCAGGTTCTCGGCCTTGACGAGCTTGGTGAAGCCCGGGTTCAGGTTCGGCTTGTCGGCCACGTCGGCGGGGACGGGAAGGAGCGGCGCGTAACGCCAGATGTTCTCGGGGCCGGACTCGATCTGCTTGCGCAGCGCCTCGGGGTCGCCCAACGGCAGGTCATAAGCCACTTCGAGCGGTCCGAAACACAGTTCGCAGGCGAAGATCGGGCCAAGTTCGAAACGCTGGCCGCACTCGCGGCAGGAAAGCCCGGACGCCGGACCGAGATCGACAGCGGTGCGGGATTCAACAGTCTGTGCAGACATGGAGGGGAGGCCCTTTCTCCTCATCTTCCTCATGGCGAACGTCGCCATGAGACGGATTTGGCACCTTCCCTAGCCGGTGGCCTCGTGTCTTGATCGGCTTGATCGACGAGAACCGACTGGAGGGTTGCCGGGGCTTCAACGGGCCGTTTCCCTCTGCCCCTCTGGATGAGCGGTATTCGATTGTCAGCGTGATGACGACCCCCGACATGCGACGGTCATCCGCGTTGTTCAAGACTGTAACCGAAGCCCCGGACGGTTGAGATAGTCGTCCGAACCGCGAGATGGATCACACGAGGAGGCCAGGAAACGTGCTGGAAGAGGTGGAACGCTGGCTGAGCAGGCGTTCCTGGTCCGCGGCGGAACGGCCGATCGAGCGGATCCTGGCCGCGAAACAGCGGACGGGTACGACCGTCAGTGTCGTACTGCCGGCGCTCGACGAGGAGGCCACGGTCGGTGACATCGTGGCCGCGATCCGGCGCGAGCTGATGACCGCTTCCGTGCCCCTGGTCGACGAGCTCGTGGTCGTCGACTCCGGCTCCCGCGACCGTACGGCCGAGGTCGCGGCGAAGGCCGGCGCCCGGGTCGTCCACCGGGACGCGATCCTGCCGCGGATACCGGCGCTGCCCGGCAAGGGCGAGGTGCTGTGGCGCTCGCTGCTCGTGACCAGCGGAGACATCGTGTGCTTCATCGACGCGGACCTGAAGGACTTCGATGCCGGGTTCGTCTCCGGGATCGTCGGACCGCTCCTGACCGACCCGGACGTGGACTTCGTCAAGGCGATGTACGACCGCCCGTTCGCGGACTCCGCAGGCCAGGGCGGCCGGGTCACCGAGCTCGTGGCGCGGCCGCTGCTCAACCTGCACTGGCCCCAACTGGCCGGAATCGTCCAGCCGTTGGGCGGCGAGTACGCGGCCAGGCGCTCGCTCCTGGAGCGGCTGCCCTTCCCCGTCGGGTACGGAGTGGAGCTCGCGCTGCTCGTCGACGCGCTGCACACGGTGGGGCTCGACGCGCTGGCGCAGGTCGACGTCGGCGTGCGCAAGCACCGCCACCAGGACGGGCAGGCGCTCGGCCGGATGGCCGCCGCGATCTACCGCACCGCGCAGCTGAGGCTGTCCCGGGGCCATCTCGTACGGCCCGAGATCACCCAGTTCGAGCGCGGCGAGCACGGCTTCGTCCCGCGCACGTACGCCGTGGACACGGAGGAGCGGCCACCGATGCGGGACATCGAGGAGTACGCGGTGCACCGGGCCGCGTAGGACGGCCGGATCCCGCTCATGGGGCGGGCGTACGGGCGTTTGAGGGGTTGCGGGGTGGGCTAGGTTCCGCAACATGGTCACCGCGCACGCCGCCCCCAGGGCCCAGGTACTCGTCGCGTCGAATCGCGGCCCCGTCTCGTACGCGCTGAAGGAGGACGGGTCCCTCGAATCCAAGCGGGGCGGGGGCGGGCTCGTCTCCGGGCTGAGCGCGATCGGCTCCGACGTGGAGTCGGTGTGGGTGTGCGCGGCGCTCGGCGACGGTGACCGCGAGGCGGTGCGGCGGGGCATCGGCGAGACGGGCGTCCGGATGCTGGACATCGACCCGGCCGTGTTCTCCGACGCGTACAACGGCATCGCGAACTCGGTGCTGTGGTTCGTCCAGCACATGCTGTACCAGACGCCGCTGGAACCGGTCTTCGACGCGGAGTTCCGGCGGCAGTGGGCGTCGTACGAGGCGTACAACCGCGCGTTCGCCGAGGCGCTGGCGGTGGAGGCGGGGGACGGGGCGCGGGTCCTGGTGCAGGACTACCACCTGGCCCTGGTGCCGGGCATGCTCCGCGAACTCCGCCCCGACCTGCGCATCGCCCACTTCTCGCATACGCCGTGGGCGCCGGTGGACTATTTCCGGATGCTGCCGGACGACGTCGCGCGGCAGTTGCTGCGGGGGATGCTGGGGGCGGACCGGCTGGGGTTCCTCACGTGGCGGTGGGCCGCCGCCTTCGCGGATTCGGTCTCGGGGGTGCTGGGGGCGGACGAGGGCGAGGTGTCCGGCGCGCCGGGCGGGGAGGAGCGGGTCTTCTTCCGGCACCGCCTGCCGGGCGGGGCCGCGCGCGAGACCGACATCGCCGTGTACCCGCTCGGCGCGGACGGTGACTTCCTGCGGCGGCGTGCGCACGAGGCCGACGTCGAGGAGCGCATGGCCGCGCTGCGCGAGCAGATCGGGCCGGGCCGTCGGACGATCGTGCGGGTCGACCGCACCGAGCTGTCCAAGAACATCGTGCGGGGCCTGCTCGCCTACCGGCATTTGCTGGACGTGCACCCCGAGTGGCGGGAGCGGGTCGTGCACGTCGCCTTCGCGTATCCCTCGCGGCAGGACCTGGCGGTGTACCGGAAGTACACGGAGGAGGTGAGCCGGGTGGCTTCCGAGATCAACTCCCTTTACGGGACGGACAGTTGGACTCCGGTCGCGCTGCACGTCCAGGACGACTTCGCCCGGTCGCTTGCCGCCTATCGCCTCGCGGACGTCGCCCTCGTCAACCCCGTGCGGGACGGCATGAACCTCGTCGCCAAGGAGGTTCCGGTGGTGTCCGACTCGGGGTGCGCGCTTGTGCTGTCGCGGGAGGCGGGGGCGCACGAGGAGCTCGGCGAGGACGCGCTCGTCGTGAACCCGTACGACGTCACGGGGACGGCCGCCGCGTTGCACGCGGGGCTGACCATGGCGGAGGGGGAGCGGGCCGAGCGGACGAAGCGGCTGGCGGCGGCCGGTACGGCGCTGCCGCCCCGGCGGTGGTTCTTGGCGCAGCTTCAGGCGCTGGGGGGCTGAGCGCCTACCGGTTCCGCTGGACGCAGGTCCGGTCCCCCGCCGGCAGGCGGCCACCGGCCAGGTACTCGTTGACCTGGTCGTCGACGCACGTGTTGCCGTAACGGCCGAACAGGGCGTGCCGGTTGGCGCCCTTCAGGGTGAGCAGCCTGGAGCTCGGCAACTGGCGGTGCAGTTCGACGCTGCTCCTGTACGTGGTGCGCGGGTCGCCGGTGGCGGACACGATCAGCGCCGCGGCGTCGTGCCGTATCCCGGTGGGCTTTTCGCGCGGACGGTCCCAGAAGGCGCACGGGGTGATGTTGTCGGCCAGCGGGCCGAACAGCGGGTGCGCGGCGCGGCCGCGCTCGATGTCCCGCCAGTACAGCTCGGGGTCGCGCGGCGCGGACACGTCCCCGCAGATGATCGCGGACTGCACGCCGGTGGGGCCGCCCTCACCGCGCAGCGCGTACCGCAGCGAGGCCGTGAACTCCGGTGACAGCGTGGTCTGTTCACCCTTGGCGGCCTTGGCGAGGAGGGCCGTCTGCTCGGCGAAGGACGCCCTCGCCCGGTCGGTGTCGTCCGCGGTGCCGGTGTAGAGGAGGAGCGGGACGCGGCTGTCGTCGATCGCGAAGGCATCCGCGCCGGTCCCGATGGTCAGCGGGGCTCGCGCGGCCGCCTCGGTGACGCGGCCGAGAGTCGCGAGCACCTCGGTGCGGGTGCCGCCGAGGCCGTAGGTGTCGTGGCGCCGCGCCGCCCAGGCGGCCCAGTCGGAGAGCGCCTTCTCGTTCTCGCGCTCGGTGCCCCGCAGGAGCCGGGGCCGGTAGTCGCCCGGCGCGAACGCCCCGTCGAGCACCATCCGGTCGGTGCGGCCGGGGAACAGCTGCGTGTAGACCGTGCCCAGGTAAGTGCCGTACGAATAGCCGAGATAGGAGATCCTCCGCTCGCCGAGCGCACCGCGGATGACGTCCATGTCGCGGGCCGTGTTGCGGGTGCTGACGTACGGGAGCACCGAGGCGGCGGCGGCCCGGCACTTGTCGGCCAGGCTCTTCTGGAGGGCGACCTGCCGGTCGAAGGAGGCCCGGGTGGCGCCGGCCGAGAGCCAGGGCATGCCGACGGGCCAGCCGCAGTCCAGCGGGGTGCTGCGGCCGACGAAGCGCGGGTCGAAGCCGACGATGTCGTACCGCGCGCCCACCTCCTTCATCGCCTTGCGGATGTCCGGCGGCGACTGCACCGCGGGGCCGCCGGGGCCGCCGTTGTTCAGCAGGAGCGAACCGATGCGACGGCGGGTGTCGGTGGCCCTGAGCCGGGAGACCGCCACGGTGATCCTGCGGCCGCGGGGGTCGGTGTAGTCCAGCGGCACGGTCACGTCCGCGCACTGGGCGCCGGCCCGGTCGAGTTCGCGGCCCGTCGCGTCCTCGGGGCCCTTGGCGCAGCCGCCCCAGCCGAGGCGCTGCTGGTAGTAACTGCCCAGCCCGGCCCCGTATTCGGCGGGTACGTCGCCGGTCGCGGCCAGCGCCGGTACGGGGAGGGTGCTGAGGCAGGAGGCGAGGGCAAGGCCCACGGCGAGGGCGCGGAGGGGGCTCACGGAGTCTCCTCGGGCTGGTGTGATCGCATGCCCCGAGGCTAGGAATCGGCCCTGGCCCGGCACATCACCCACCGGCAGGAGGACCCCGCTCCCGCCCGTCGGACCGCATGGGCCCCAGATCCCGGTCGGGCTCCCCCTGCGGGAGGAGGCGAGCCGCCGGCAACGGTTACGTGTGTGCGGCGAGCGTCCGCGGGGTCGCCCGAGCGGTCACATGTGTGCCGCGAGCGTCCGCAGGAACGTGGTCATCGAGGCCGGGCCGTTCATCAACAGGTCGGCCCTTTCCGCCAGTTCGGGGATCACCGTGTCCGCGGCCACCAGCAGCCCCGGCATGCCGTCCGAGCGGAGTTTCTCCACGGCGGCGAACGCGGGGAGGTCGCCCAGGTCGTCGCCCGCGTACAGGACCGACTCGGCTCCGACCTCGCGCAGGTACGCCGCGAGCGCCACCCCCTTGTCCATGCCGGGGGGCCTCAACTCCAGTACCAGGCGGCCGGGTTCGAGGACCAGGCCGTGGTGGGCGGCCAGGTTGGCGAGAGGGACGCGGAGGGCCTCGAAGGCTGCCTGGGGGTCGCGGGCCCGGCGGGTGTGGACCGCGACGGCCTGCCCCTTCTCCTCGATCCAGGTGCCCCGCCAGGCGCCGTGCGCGTCGAGGACTCCGGGAAGTTCCGCGCGGGCGGCGGCCACGCCGGGGTGGGGGGCGGGGGTATGGACGGTGCCGGTGACCGCGTCCCAGCGCTCGGCACCGTAGTGGCCCAGGACCACGAGGTGCTCCAGGCCTCCTACGCCCGCGAAGCCTCCGTAGCGGACCGCGACCCCGGCCGGCCGGCCGGTGACCACGGCGACGGACGCCACGTGCGGGGCGAGTGCTACCAGTGCGGGTACGGCGTCGGGGTGGGCCCGGGCCTGCTCGGGGTCGGCGACGATCTCGGCGAGCGTGCCGTCGAAGTCGATCGCGACGACGGCCCGCTCCGGGCGGGCAACGATCGCGGCGAGACCGTCGCGGCCCAGCTGGGTGGTGGGGGTCGGCAGGGGTTGCGATTGGCTTCCCATGCGGCCGACCCTATCGGGGCGCGGGCGGGCGGAGGCGGGTGCACGTATGGCGCAACGGTGCGTGCGGTCAGCGGCGGTCGCGCTGTTCGTCCCTGGCTCGGCGCAGACGGTTGACCGTCACGGGGGCGTGGGCGAGGGCGCGGGTGTCGTCCAGGAGGGCGTTGAGCAGCTGGTAGTAGCGGGTGGGCGACATCCCGAACTCCTCCCGGATGGCCCGTTCCTTGGCGCCGGGGGTGGGCCAGGTGCGGCCCTCCATCCGGAGCACGGCCCTAGCGCGGTCGTCCAGCTCGTTCACTTCACCCGGCTCGTCTGCCATGGCCTCCACGGTAGCCCTGGCGGAGGTGCGGGGGCCCGGGGGGTGCCGGGCCCTGGGGGGGGTGCCGGGTCCCCGGGGGGGGCGGGGTCCCCGGGGGGGGCGGGGTCCCGGAGGGTGCGGGCTCGGCGGGGTGCCCGGGCCGGGCTGGGTGCGCTGGGGCTGCGCCCCAGACCCCGGGAGGCCCCACCCCACCCCTTCCCGAAACCCGCCGGGGGTGTGGGCAGCTGTGGCCGGCGCTTCGGGTGCGGGCCGTCCGTGGCTGGTCGCGCAGTTCCCCGCGCCCCTGGCAGTACTGGATGCTGGCAGGGGCGAGCACCTTCAGCCCGTCCGGCGCTTGAGGACGAGCGCCCTTCAGGCGCGATACGGGGTCCGGGGGCGGAGCCCCCGAAAGGGGCGCAGGGGACGAAGTCCCCGCGGGGGTTCGAGGGGCGCAGCCCCTCAGGGGGGTCTGGGGCGCAGCCCCAGGGCTCAGCCGTCCAACCCCCTGCACGGGCGGGAGGGTGGAAAACCCCCGGGGGTCTGGGGGCGCAGCCCCCAGGAGCCGAACCCTCCCACCCCTTGCACGGGCGGGAGGGTGGGAAAACCCCCGGGGTCTGGGGCGCCGCCCCCAGATCGGAAGAGGGGGGGGGTGGGGCAGAGTGTGGTACGCC
>NZ_JBSFIE010000047.1:0-46701 GCF_053597395.1 Streptomyces sp. NPDC001415 | reverse complement strand
CCGGACCCCGTGCTGACGGGTCCGGAAACAGGGGCACTGCGCCGCGGCCGCGGACTCGCGTGACGTGATGGACGGTGTCGCCCATGCGCCACGCCGAGCGGCCTCGCGCCACGGACCGGCGGGTGGCGGGGGCTGAATTCCGTAAACACGCCGGATGACGCGTCGGAGTATCGGTGCGGCCAGGCCGTAACGACGGTTCGGCTCAGACACAGGCTCTCAATGCACGGATGGACGCTTAGGCATCACCGTGCGCACAACCGGTCCAATGCCGACTGGCTCTCGTCGTCCGCGGCCCGGTAGATCACCAACCGCTGATCCGGATCCTGAAGTGGCACAAGCACTTCGAAATGCACCGCGATCACGCCGGCCTCAGGATGTCGCATCTCCTTGCGCCCGCGACCGTTGACCTTGATGTCCCGCTCGGCCCACAAGCGCGCGAATTCCTCGTCGCGCGTGGTGAATTCGTCGATGAGGCCGGTCAACGCCTGATCTTCCGGATGCGCGGCCCATGCGGCGCGCAGATGGGCGACCCCCTCCCGCACGACGCGTTCGCGGTCGACGTACAGCTCGCGGATCCGCGGATGCATCAGGCACAGCCACATCGCATTGCGCTGCCGCGGCGGCAGGGGGTCGAAATTCAGTAGCAGCCTCGCCATTTCGCCGTTCCAGGCCAGGATGTCGTAGCGGTGGTTCATCAGCATGGCCGGCAGCGGCGACAGGTCGGCGACCAGCCCGGCCAGCGGTGGCGCCGCGGTGGTGGCGGGCTTGTCGGTGCCGCGGTGGCGCTGCTGGGCCAGGTTGAAGAGGTAGGCACGCTCGTCGGGGGCCAGGCGCAGGGCCCGGGCCAGCGCTTCCACCACGTCCGCTGAAGGCCGTATCCCGCGTCCCTGCTCCAGCCGCACGATGTAGTCGGTGCTGACCGCGGCCAGTTCGGCGACCTCTTCGCGGCGCAATCCCGGAGTCCGCCGGGCCTGCCGACGCGTCGGCAGGCCGAAATCGTCCGGGTCCAGGCGTTCGCGCGCTGTCCGCAGGAACGCGGCCAGCTCCTGTGTCGCGTCCACGGTGCGAGTCATCACGTCCCGTCCAACGGGCAGGGTAGGACTGGCATTCCCAGGAACTTCTCTCCCTTATCCCCGGCTCGCGACGGTCACAGACTTGGTTTCGGCAACGGAACACAAGCACAGGAGGACACGATGTCGCTCACCCTCGACACCTACCGGCTCCTTGGCCGCTCCGGCCTGCGGGTCTCACCGCTGGCGCTGGGCGCGGCGACCTTCGGCACCGAGTGGGGCTGGGGCGCCGAGCGGGACGCGGCGCGCAAGCTGTTCGACCTCTACGTCGAACGCGGCGGCAACTTCATCGACACCGCCAGCACCTACACCAACGGCAGCTCCGAGCGCCTGTTGGGCGAATTCAGCCACGACAACCGGGAAAGTCTGGTGCTGGCGACGAAATACTCCACGCTGCGTCGGCCCGGCGATCCGAATTCCGGGGGAAATCACCGGAAAACCCTGTTCGCGTCGGTGGAAGCCAGTCTGCGACAGCTGAATACGGACTACATCGATCTGCTCTACCTGCACGTGTGGGATTTCACGACGCCGGTCGAGGAGATCCTGCGCGGCATGGACGATCTGGTCCGGCAGGGCAAGCTCTTGTATGTGGCGATCTCCAACGCCCCGGCCTGGCAGGTGTCGCGGATGCAGGCGATCGCCGACCTGCGCGGTTGGTCGCCGCTGGTCGCGTTGCAGATCGAGTACAACCTGATCGAGCGCACCGGGGAACGCGACCTGATCCCCATGGCACGCGAGATGGGGTTGGCGGTGATCCCGTGGTCACCGCTGGCCGGCGGGGTGCTCACCGGCAAGTACAGCCGCGACGACGCGACGGCGACGAACACCGCATCCGGTGACGGCACCCGTAGGAGCGTCACCATCGCCAACGGCGCCCTCACCGAACGGAGCCTCGCCATCGTCGGCGTCGTAAGGGACATCGCCACGGAGCTGGGCCGCACACCCGCTCAGGTCGGGTTGGCCTGGACCCTGCAGAACCCGGGGGTGACCGCGCCGATCGTCGGCGCGCGTACCCTCGCCCAGCTGGAGGACAATCTGGGCGCTCTGGAGGTCGACTTCACCTCCTCCCAACTGGCCCGCCTCGACGAGGCCAGCGCGATCGGACTCGGCTTCCCGCACGACATGCTGGCCCGCGACACGACCCGCGCGTTCACCCGCGGTGACCTGAAGGTCGAGCCCCGCCGCTAACTGGAACGGCGGTTGAGCAGCCCCGGCCAAACGCACCACACGCGGCCAAACGGGGTGCCAGTCAGGAGTCCTTCGGCACCATGCGGTGCAGCCCCTTGCGGTCGTAGTAGGAAGCCGCGGCCAGGCCGAAGGCCAGAGCCACCACCGCCCCGACAGAGATCATGATCCAGGCGCGGGTGAGACCGGCGTCGGCGCGCGCGTCGAAGTAGAGGATGGCCCGCACGCCTCCACCGAGTTGTCGCATCGGTTCGAACACCGCGAGCCAGCGGTAGAAGCCGGGCAACGCCTCCAGCGGAATCGTCGTGCCGGAGGAGGGCAGGGCGAGCACGATGAAGACGAACATGCTGACGAGCTGTCCGATGCCGCCGAACGCCGCGTTGACCGACTGCACTCCGAGGCCCACGGTGGCGCTGGCGCAGAACGAGAACACCCACAGCAGCCACAGGTGCGAGGCATCCATTCCCAGGATCACCACGCAGGCCAGCATGATGAGAGCGGAGGTCAGCGCGGCGATCGCGAGGGACATGGCCCATTTGACGATCAGGGTCCGGGTGCGATTGATCGGTACCACCGGGCGGCGGGTGTGCCAGGGGCCGATCTCGCTGTCCGCGTAGCCCAGGCCCACGTCGACGCCGTTGCTGATGATGTTGCCGCCCATGAAGCCGGCGAGCACGAGCAGCAGCGTGTAGTAGAAGGCGGTCAGGCCCAGACCGCTGTGCGACCCGATCGGGTGGCCCACCTTGACCGTGACGCCGATCGGGTCGGCGAGCAGCAGCCGGGCCGTACCGCTCGCACCGGCCGAGGACGCGGAGAGTGTCTTGCCGAGTTGCAGCGAGGCCTGGTGAGCGGCCGTCTGACTGATGTTGCTGGCAAAAGAGGAGGCGAGGCTGCCCACGCCGGGGTTGGTGAGGACCATCATGGTGGGTCGTGCCGGGGCCGCCGCCGAGCCGCCGGGGAGCGCCGCCACCGCCGCGGTGAATCCGTCGGGCACCTCCAGCACCCCGTAGAGCTTGCCCGTGGCCAACTGATGCTGGGCTACGGACTCCTCCAACCGTTTCCAGGACACCCGCTCACCGGGAGCCTTGGCGATCGAGTCGGTGATCTGCGCACCCAGATTGGTGGGCTGGCCGGCCATGACGGCACCACGGTCGGCGTTGACCAGACCGATGGGCAGCCGGTGCATGTGCGCGTTCGGGTCGACGATGCCGCCCATGTACAGGAGCGAGAGCAGCAGCACGGTCACCGAGACGATGACCGTGGGGAACTTCCAGATCTTGGGGTTGCGCAGTACCTGGCCCGGGCGCGCCTGGCCCGGCCTCGCCTCGGCCGCGGGGGGCTGGACAGGGGAAGTCATGGCTCTCCAGGGGCTTCGGTGGGCAGCACGGGCAACCTAACTGCGGCCGCGTCCCCGGCCCCGGAGCCCCACGCCCGCCCCGCCCGACGGTTCCACCCGACGGCGGAGCGCACGCATCGGGGTTGCCCGAGGCGCGCCGGGCGTCGACGCCGCTGTGGGGGAGGAGCCGGGCTACCGGATCAGCCGGTCACACTCTTCGACGGTGCTGTCGTAACTGCCCTGAAGGAAGGCGTGGATCGCCGTGAGTTGGTCGTCGGAGAAGGCGGCCGTCAGCCGGCGGCTGCGGGCGTCCATCTGCTCGTAGAACGAGGCGATCCGTTCAAGCCCTGGGGCAAACGCTTCGACGAGTACGCGGCGGCGGTCCTTCGGGTCCGGTTTGCGCCGGACGTAACCCGCCTTCTCCAGACGGTCGATCATGTGCGTGACCGCGCCGGTGGAGCGCCCGAGCTGGGAGCTGAGCGCACCGGCGGTGGAGGCTCCGGCGCGGTTGAGGATGTGCAGGCAGAGCAGATCGGTCTGCGCGATGCCGAGACGCTGGGCGATCAGGTCGTTGAGTCGTCCAAGGGCTCCGGCGAGGTCCGTCAGAGACGCGATGATCCGGTCGGCCGGTTCGCCGGACTGGCCGATCTGGTGATTGACGCGCATGCGGGGTTCCATTTACCTTCACGATTAAGATACTTAGTGATGCAGCTACTGTATCCGATGCGCTGCCCCCTCGACCTGGGGGCAGCGACGGGCCTGGTCTGATGTGCCCTCTTGGGAAGGAGTCCTGCCATGGACGGCTGGTACGTGGACGATCGCTGCACCAACTGCGACGTCGCCCGGCAACTCGCACCCGGCCTGATCGCCGAGGCCGATGGAAAGTCGCAGATCCTCCGCTCGCCACGTGATGAGGCGGAGACACGAAGCCTGTACGCGGCCGCCTTCGCCTGCCCCACACGCTCGATCCGCCGGGCGTCCGGACGGATCGACCAGGCGCTCGACCCATTTCCGATGGCCTTGGACAACGGCGTACTGATTTGCGGACACAACTCCCAGCACACCGCCGGTGCCAACTCCTACCTCCTGCTGCGACCATCCGGTACGGCGATGATGATCGACACGCCGCGCTGGAGCCCTGAGCTCGCCTCGCGTTACGCCGCATCGAGCCCGGTCACCGATGTGCTGCTCACACACCGGGACCACGCCGCACACGGCCGCCGTTACGCGGACCATTTCGGCGCCCGCCTGTGGATCCACGAAGGAGACCTCGACGCGGCACCGGATGCCGACCAGGTGATCCGGGGCCTGGAACCTGTCGAGATCGGCGAGGGGGTCACCGCCCACCCCCTCCCCGGGCACACCCGGGGGAGCGTGCTCTACCTCGCGGATGACCGGTACTGCTTCAGCGGGGACAGCTTCTACTGGTCGCGAACCACCAGCGATCTGGAGATCGCGGACAGCGTGACGTGGTACTCCGTCGAGGAGTTGGCCGCCTCGCTGGCCAGGACGGTCGGACGGCTGCGATGCGAATGGGTCCTGCCCGGTCATGGGGACCGCCACCGCCTGGCCGCCGACGAGATGTCCCGTCGGCTGCGGGCGCTGGCAGAACGCGCGAGCCTGCTCCGGCCCCGGCCGATCGACTTCACGGCCGTCCGCTGGTGAGGACCGGCCGAACTCCGCACGGCCTCGGCCGTGTTCGCCGACGAATGCGCTGGCAGTTGACCGAGAGTTTCACGCCGGCGTAGGTGGGTCCCTGGAAGTCGATGGTTCCGCATGCTCTGTAGCGGCCGGGATGCCTGATGGTCCATCAAGTAGCTTTGTTCAACGGGCAGTTGAGGTGCAGTGTCGGGCGAATCGGGCTCGCTGACATCACGCCGAGAGAGTCCGCTCGCGGACGGCGCAGGGTGGAGGCTTCGCCCCAGTTGTGGGGGAGGGGGTAGACCACATCGGCGTAGGAGGAGGAAGTGCCCCCGTCCGGTCGTCAGCGTTTGGTCGCGACGTAGTAGACGTTGAGCGGGTCTCCCTCGATGGACTTGGTGTCGACGTTCGTGAATCCCGCCTCTCCGAGCATGCGCAAGGCCGTCTCCTGGCCCCATACCGTGCCCAGCCCGGCTCCGCCGGCGCTGAGAGAGGTCGTCATGCAGTAGAAGACGGAGAACCCGTAGAGCGCGGGGGCGAAGGGGTGCCCGATGTTCTCCTCCAGTCTGCTGGAAGCGGCGATGTCGCCCATGAGGAACGTGCCGTCCTCTCGCAAGGCGTGGGCGATGGCCGTGAGCGTCTCGGCCGGCCGGGCGAGGTCGTGGATCACGTCGAATGCGGTGATGAGGTCGTACTCGCCGCTGATCTCCGTCGAATCGGCAACGGTGTAGCGGAGGTTGCGCAGACCGGCACGGGCCGCCGCGGCACGTCCGGCCTCGATCCCGGCCTCCGACTGGTCCAGGCCGTGGAAGCGGCTGGCGGGGAAAGCCGTCGCAAGCACCAGAGGCGCGTGGCCCTGCCCGGTGCCCAGGTCGAGGACGTCCATACCCTTG
Organism: Streptomyces sp. NPDC001415; assembly: GCF_053597395.1. NCBI lineage: Bacteria > Bacillati > Actinomycetota > Actinomycetes > Kitasatosporales > Streptomycetaceae > Streptomyces > Streptomyces sp. NPDC001415. The sequence continues at coordinate 40,576 of NZ_JBSFIE010000047.1, read as the reverse complement.
CCGAGGCGTTCGGTCAGTCCTGGAACCAGCGGCACGATGGTGTTCACCAGCGCCAAGTCGTAGACCCGTGCGGTTTCCTCGGCCTGCAACGCCTGGAAGCGCGGATAGGCCGAGTACGGCACACCGCCCCCGTTGCGGAAGCAACGTACGACCTGCTGCTCCACCTCACCCATGAGAGCGAGGTAAGGCATCATGCCCGCAAGGTTGTCCGGACCCGCCGCGGTGGTCAGCGATGCCGCGTGCTCCGGTGGCAGGAAGTAGGTCTCCGTCTCGGGGTCGTATGTGATGAATCCGCTGACGACCATTCCGCCGAGCCACTCACGCACATACCGTTCGTCGAGGTCCGCCGCCTTGGCGAGGTCGGCACTGGACGAGGGCGGAAGGCCGGCCAGGGTGTCGAAGAGGCCGCACTGGTGACCGACGCTGACGAGAAACCCCAGCACCGCTTTGTTGAGCACGTCAACCACTTCCGCGGCGAATGCCTCCTGTGTGACGGGATCCAGTGGCGTCTGCCGCGTTTCAGGAACCGACATAGTCCCTCCTTCGACGGGGTTGCGGGGCGCCGCAACCAGAGGTACCTATTTGCCAGGTTATGCCCGAATTGGAGTCGCGGATCCTACGGAACGATGACGGTCGGGGCGGCTCTCCCTGAGCCTTCGGGCTGGGGATGGGGCTGGGGCGAGTACGTCATGAGGCAGCGTCCTGCCTCTGTGAGGTGCGGCGATCGCTCGTGAAAGGGCTTCACCGGTTGCGGCAACGATCACTGCGCGACAAGCCTCAGCGGCCGACGGCGGCCCAGCCCGGCGTACGGTGTGTTGGTGAACATGGCACGTGCTGTCACTCTCAACATCTGGGGACGGGGCGCGGCTCGGCGCCGTCGGCTGCCCCTGATCAAGGCCGAGCTCGTGGGGCTCGCTCCCGACATCGTCGGCCTGCAGGAGGTGTGGCGTAAGGGCTCGCGGTGCCAGGCAGAGCAGATCGCCGATGCCCTGGGCTATCACGTGACCTACGCGCGGGCCCGCTCGGCGCGCAACCGCGCCACCCAGGGCAATGCTCTGCTCAGCCGGGCACCCGTCGCACGGTACGAGGTGCTCCCGCTGCCGACTCCGGGCGTCGAGCCCCGGTCCGTACTGTGTGCCGAGGTGGGCTCGACGACCGTGCTCGTCACACATTTGACCTGGGAGTGGGAGCACACGCACATCAGGCAACAGCAGGTGCGATTCCTCGCGGAACTCGTGGCCGGGCACGCCGGACGCGACGTCGTGGTCCTGGGCGACCTCAACGCGGCCCCGGACACGGATGAGGTCCGGTGGCTGACCCGCCGCATGGAGGACGCGTGGGCGTGCAGCGGTCAGGGCCCGGGCCACACGTACACACCCGCCAACGGGCATGCGCGCAAAGCCCGCGAACCGGCGCGGCGTATCGATTACATTCTCACAGCTGGAATCCGGGCAGCGCACGCCGATTTGTCGTTCACCACTCCCCACCACACCGTCCGCGGTCAGCTGTGGCCCTCCGATCATTTCGGCGTGGTCTGCGACCTTGCGTCCGGCCCGCACTCGTCACGAAATACGGCAGCGCCACCGGAAGGCTCCTCCCGTATCTTCGACCCGAAGGTCTAGCCGGCCGGTCGGGATTGCCTTCGACGGGATGGTGCTGCGGGCCTGGTCTTACCTATTACGAGTTTCGGACCGGCGCCCAGCCGTGCCCCGGCCGCCGGTCACCCCCTGATGCGACGCGCCTCAAGCCAGTGCGGGTTGTGGTTCCGGTTGCTGAGCAGTTGAGGGCTTCGGTTCCCAGCGTTTGGTGTTTCGTACGTAGGCGTAGATCACCGAGGTCATTGCCAGGATGACGAGTGGTCCGAACACCCACGGATATGTGGCCATCTCCATCGACAGATAGCGATACGAAAGGAGGAGCACGGCGAAAACCGCTGTGCCGTAGGTGACCAATTGGATTCCTTGCCGGTCCCAGCCGCGATCGAGCGAGCGAAGTGCCGCCTCGATCGTGAGCGCGAACACCACGCCGGCAACAAGATCCACGCCATAGTGGTATCCGAAGCCAAGTGTCGCGCTGAGCGTGGCGATCAGCCAGAACGAGCCCGCGTACCGCAGAATTCGTGGGCCCTTGCGGGAGTGGATGAAGATCGCGGTGGCCCACGCCGTGTGGAGGCTGGGCATGCAATTGCGCGGGGTGATCCCGTCGTAGAGCACCGGGTGTGCGGCGTGGATGGGCGGCGGCGTGTTGGGCCAGAGGTTGGCCACCGCCCACTGCACCCCACCGGTGCCCGAGGTACCCGGGCCATAGGCGAAGATCGGCCCGACCACCGGGAAGATCATGTAGATGGCCGGCCCGAGAAGGCCGATGACCAGGAAGGTGCGCACCAGGTGATGGCGTGGGAAGCGGCGCTCGGTCGCCACGTTGCGTAGCTGGTAGACCGCAACGACGATGGCGGCCACCGCGAGCTGGGCGTAGACCACGTGGAGAAGATGGGAGCCGATCGGGTTGGTGGCCTTGAGGAGCCGACCCGCCAGCCATGACGGGCTGCCCAACGCGTGATCGGCAAGTGCCACGTACGGGTCGAGTACCTCCGGGCGGGTCTTCGACGTGATGAGCAGCCAGGTATCCCCGGTCTTGCGGCCCGCCACCAGAAGCAGGCCGAGGCCGACGCCTTTGAGCAGCAGGACACGTTCTGGTCCGGTGCGGCGCGTGACGGCGATGACCGCACAGCCCAATATCACCCACAATGCGCCGTTGCCGAAGTAATGGCCGTCGGGCACTTCGGCGTCGACCGCCCACCGCACCAGCACGAAGACGACGTCGATACCGATCGCGACACCAGCCGCGATGAACCGTTGCCGCCAGGTGAGAACCACCATCATCAACGCCATGCCGGCGTACAGCGGCCCCGATTTGGGGGCAAATATCACCTCTCGTGCCTGGTTGGTTATCGGCCCGGGCTGACCGGTGTAATGCCGCGCGGCGATCTCAAGCGAGATCAGCAGGACGACAGCCGCCCCGCCCGACACGGCCCACAGAATCGCCCGTGGTTTTCGCCACGCGGGCAACTCGCTTTTGCGATTTATTCGCGAAAATAGTTGCCGGAATATCGATATCAATTTTTTGGCCATTTTGTTAGGTTTTGTTTAATTAATTCACTCTTCGGTGCCGGATGGCGTGGGTCCCCGGGTGGGGGGCGATGGCGGCGCCCGTCGAGAGGTCGATCATTACATCAGGGCGGCGCGGGAGGCTCCGCCGGCCATGGACGCGCGCTGTCTGGTGCCGCTGCCGGAGGATGAGGACCGGCGGCCACGTGCTCGGCAGCGTCAAGACTGAGCGCAACGTCGCGCATGCCGGCCCGTTCCATGTCCCGCGTCCCGCAGAAGCCGCTCTGACGTATGACTCGGAGTTTCGAGCCTCCGCCCGGATCACCCGACGCGCCGAGCTGAACGATCAGCGGTTCGTGCGGCTCGCGCGGTTCGGGGCGGGCTGGGTGTCATGGGGGGCGGGAGGGTGCGGGCGTTACGGGCCGTGTGGGTCAGTGTGGCCGGCATGTGCGGCGTGTTCGCTGCCAGTTTTTGTCTCGGCCTGTTGGGGCTCACGACTTGGTCCGCGATTGGGGTTGGGGCGTGCTGGCCTGGCGGGTCGGCTGGTGGTTGATCAGCAGGTGACCTGCCGGGCGAGCACGAGCTCGGTGCTCGGCTTGCGGCGGGTCGGTCGGCGAGCCGAACGGTCCGAAACCAATGAAGCAATCGCCTGGTGGGTCGCGGCGTAGCCCTCGCGTGGGCCGGTGTAGCGCTGGAGTGGGCGCCACTGCCGCAAATTCGGCGTGGGCGTGCTCGACGCAGATCCGTCTGCCTGCCTTCGGGCGGCGAACCTGGGCCTCGGCGCCATCGATCCGCAACCGGACCCCCGCGGCCTCGGCATAGGCGAACACGTCCGCAGGGTCCGAAGTCGCACGCCGGAGTGGTCGGGGACTGCGAAGCCACGCATGGCCAGCAACGGGCGGATCTCCCCGATGACGCGGGAGATCGTGGAGCGGGCGATGCCGTACAGCTCGGCGAGCGCGCCGTGCGGGAGCCCGGCGCGCAAGAGGGCCAGGGTGGCGAGCAGGCGGTCGGTGAAGACCAGGTCGTGCTTCGGGCCGGCACCGGCCTCCCGCTGACGCTCGGCACAACGCCGCTCACGAAGCTCCGACTCGCACCGGGCGAGCCACAGATCGTCCCACTCTGCGATCAAATCGCCGAGTTGTGCGCGCGAGACGCCGCAGAAGGCAGGATGGGTCAAGGCGCCACGGGCCCACTTCTTGGTCACACTCGAAGAACCCGTGCGGCCACTGCCACGTCACGGCTGCCCGCTGATGATCGGAACTTCCCTGCAGCAGAGCAAACGCAGCCGGCGAAGCAGCGGCCCGAGCATCAGGGCCTCAGCAGTCCGCCTACCCACCAGTCGTGCGGCTTGCCATCGTTGGCGATGCCGCGATTGCGCAGCGTCCCTTCGACGGTGAAGCCGAGTTTCTCGGCGACGGCACGCGAGCCGGTGTTCCCGGCCATGGCCCACCACTCGATGCGGTGGACGTCGAGGGCGGCCCAGCCCCAGTCACACAGCGCCCGAGAGGCCTCCACCGAGTACCCGCGTCCGCGCTGCTCCTTGACCGCCCAGTAACCGAGCTCCCAGACGCCGCGGCTGACGAGGGTCAGGCAGTACGAGCCGACCAGGGCACCGGTGTCCTTGCGGAACGCGCCGAGGGTGTAGTCCCTGTCCTCGGCCCACTGAGCGGGCAGCTTCTCACCGACGAGCTTCTCCGCGTCCGCACGCCGGTACGGCACCGGCACCGGGGTGTAGAACTGGATGTCCTCGTCCTGGCAGGCTTCGTACACCGCATCCACGTCGGCAGGTGTGAAGGCCCGCAGCACCAGACGGTCGGTCTCAAGAGTCACTGGATCCATCGCGGCAGTATGACCACCATCAACAAGCGGCGACCAGCGAATATCCCGACCGACCACCGCCCATCACAACACCCCGGGCTGGTCAACAGTCGTCCCAACACCCCAGATCAGCTGTCCCCGAGACAGAGCCACACCCACCATTAATCGGGGACCGAGCCGTTAGCGCCCCGCGTGGGTGGTCGTGCTGGCGGCATCCGCCTTCGACGACTCCGCCTGCCCGCACCCGTCCCGGCCGGGGGCACAGCCTCGGGCCGGCCGCGTGAACGTCATCGAGCTCCTGGCCGACCTGCAGGCCCAGCACGACGGGACCGAGGCTCGGGCCGGTGAACTAGGCGACCAGGTCGAGCATTTGACCGCCGCCCTGGCCGAGACGGAGGCCCGTCTCGCGGACCCAGCCACCATCCGGAAGGGCATGGCCGAACGCGTCCTATCCTGGACCGAGCCTGACCCGCCCGAGACGAACGCCGCCGACCAGGCCATCGTGCAGCCTTCAACCAGCACCCCAGCCAGGCATTCGGAGCCCGTGAGCTGCACGAACTCCTCGGCATGCCCACCGACGAGGCGGCCGCCAACATCACCCGCCGCCTCGGACGCCTCACCCGACAAGGCTTCCTCCTGGATGAGGCCGCTGCCAGAAACAGACTCAACGCCGCACTTCGCGGGCTGCGATCGGTACAGCCGACGGGCGCCACTCTCGCCTGAGCAACCCGAACACCCACGAGTCGGATACCTCGCCGTTCACCACACAGTCTTCCCGCAACGTCCCTTCACGCACGAATCCGACCTTCTCCAGGACCCGGGCAGATGCCACGTTGCGCGTATCGGTCTCGGCCTGAACTCGATTCAGGTCCAGAGTGTCGAATGCCCACTGCAGTACGGCGTGTGCGGCCTCCGTGGCATAGCCGTGGCCCCACATCGCTTCGTCGAGGACGTAGCCCAACGACGCACTGCGGTAGTCCGGATTCCATCCGGTCAGACCGCACCAGCCGACGAAGGCCCCGTCAGAGGCACGGTCGATGGCCACCCGCGCCCCAGTGCCTTCGTCCGCCATCTTCCGGCACATCGCGATGAAACGATCGGCGCGGGCCCGTTCCGTCCACGGCGGTGAGTCCCAGTAGCGCAGCACGTAGGCGCTGCTGTGCAGCGCGAAGAGGAGGTCCGCATCGGCGTCCGTGAAGGGCCGCAGTCGCAGGCGAGCGGTGTGCAGTACGGGGGTGGCCACAGTCATGCGCACCATCTTGTGTCCTCATGGGGTGGCAGAACACCGAATATCCGATCCCGGGCACACCTCACTGAAACTGGTTCCCTTCGCTTTCCTCTCTCGACGTCACGCCGGGGGTGCCATGCGGCACCCCCGGCGTCGTCGCGTCCCCGGTCGGCAGGAAAAGAACTGTGGTGCGGTGGCCGGGGCTGGAAGGACGTTCCAACGAGCCGTAACCGGCGAGCAACTCGATGCTGATCCGTTATCAATTCTCCTCGGTACTCGCACTTTTCCGATGTTTACACTGGCGGCTTCAAACGTGCGAGGGAGGGCCGGGACGCATGAGAGCGTCCCGGATTCGCACAAGGAGGGGAAACAACCCACATGAGACTCAAGCACCTTGCCGTGGCCGCTGCCGCCGCGGCTACCGGACCGTCCCTGGTGATGGCCGCACCCGCGATGGCGCAGGACAAGCCCGCCGCGACCGTCCCGGACGCGACTCCCCAGGATGACACTGCCCGCAGTGACCACGCCACCACCGCGGTCCCCGAGCCCACCAAGACAGCGACCGTCACCCGCAAGGCACCCCAGGCGCAGACGTCCCCGCCGAACGGACCGCAGCTGAAGGCTTCCGGTCACCCGACGGCCGGGGCATCGGCGACAAAGGAAGCCCCGGCGGCCAAGGCCGACTCCATCATGCAGGGCCCCGAGGTCACCACGTCCGGCATTCCGCAGGCCGGCTTCCGGGCAGGTGGCGCCTGGACCCAGCTCTCGGTCAAGGTCGACAACTCCCACCACCGTGCCGTCAGCGACTTCACCCCGCGCATCGCCTTCCATCGCGACGACAAGTCGCTCAAGCGCGAGCACATACAGGTAGAGATCCGCCACGCCGACGCCTCTGGGCGTGCCGTGTGGACGGCGGCGCCCATCCCGCCCGGCCGCGACGACAGCGCATACGGCTCCCATGAATTCGGCCTCGGCAAGAGCACTGTGAAGCAGGACGCCGTTTATACCGTCCAGGTACGGGTCCGCATCACCGCGGCCGCCACGCCAGGCCGTTTCGACATCACCAGCGACGGTGTGAGCACGACCGGCGGCGGCTACACCTGGGCTCCGTCGACCTGGTACACCTCGCGCGTCACCACCGCGACGGATGACGGCGGCGGCAACCAGGACAAGCCCGTCCTCGAAGGCCCCAAGGCGACGCTGGCCGGCGTCCCGAAGGGATTCGTCGCCGGGGGAGACTGGCAGTACCTGTCCCTCGGCGTCGACAACACCGGCAAGAATGCCGTCAAGGAACTGAGCGTGGGACTTGGCATCTCCACGGTCGACGACTCGCTCATCAAGGATCGGCAGATCGTCGTCGAGACGTACCGCACCGATGCGAAGGGCGTCGGCCGCTGGGTCCGGGTGAGCAACGAGGGAGACAGCGAGTCGTTTTACTTCGGCTACGAGCTGAGCCGTTCCGACGTGGCGGCCGGCCAGAAGACCACGCTCAAGGTACGGATGCGGTTCACCGCGGACGCCCCCACCGTCCCCATCACCTTGCGCGCCATCACCGAGGCCTACCTGGGTGGCAGGGAGCGCATGGAAAGCTTCTCACCGTGGTTCCGCTCCACGATCCTGGCCCCCGGAACCAGCACACCCCCCGGCACTGGGAGCGGGAGCAACCCAAAGCCCCAGACCGGGGGCACGACGCCCATCACAGCCACCAACACCACCACGCAGGCCACCGGTGAGCTAGCGCAGACCGGAACGGGTGACGCCACGACTTGGGCGCTCGGAGCCGGGACCGCCCTCGTCGGCATGGGCGCCGCCTTCGTCGCCGGCACGGGCCGCCACCGCCGCCGCACCAACTGAACACTGCGCAACGCCCACCACGCGGAGCCGGGGGGGGGGAGGAGGACGTGTCACCGCTGTACCACACCAGTCCGGGCGGGACGTATGCGTCGGTGGTTAATGATCTGGGCGTCAACCATGAGACGCTGCGGACATGGGTGCGGGACGCGTAGCAAGCCGCCCGGCCCGGGGCGGATGTCGGGAGGGGCGGGCGCATCGCCCGGATCCACCGGGAATCGGATGGCACCTACGGGGTCCCGCGCGTTACTGCCGGGCTGAGAGACGCCGGGAGCCTGGCGCTTGGACGGCACCGAAGTGCGCGTGCGGCGGCATCAAGCCGACGTCAACAAGGCGCACGACCAAGACAAGTGGCCTCTCGTGAGAGACGAGTCGGCCCCAGGTCCGCAAGGCGGAGTCCGGCGGACACCGGTCACAGGGGAGGATCCCCCTGGCGGGATCGACGAGAGTTGCTGCCCGAACTCACCCCGGACGGCGGGAGAGCGTCGACCGCCGCAATAGCTCCGCGCATTCGTGGCTACAGTGTCACCATGTCGAACGGATATCCACCTCAACTGCCGCCGTACGGGGCTCCGTACGCGCCGGCCCCAGTAGTACCTGTGGCAATGCCGACCAGTGTCCGTGCCGCGCAGATAACAATCTGGGTGATGATGGGCCTGTGCTTGCTGATGTCGATTGCATTGAGCATCGCTGATACGCCTAGGGTTGGTGGCGCGAATTTTAGCCAAAACCTGATGGGCTGTGTTCTGTTCGTCCTAGCCTTCCGCTACGGCACCGCAGGCAAAGGCGTCCGCACCGTCTCAGTCATCTTGGCCAGCGTGCAGATCATGATGGCGCTGGGCGGGACAGCCCGGGGCATCCCGGGGGGAGTCTTCGCCCTGGTTGGAGCCATCGTCGTTGTCGTGCTCCTCAGCCAGCGGACCGCGGGCGAGTGGTTTCGCAGGCCTCGTAGCCCGCATGCCGCCGCCCAGTTCGATCGGTACTGACGACGGCCTCCGACCCGGTCGCCGCGGCTTCTTGCTTCACCATGCCGCGCATGCCGATGGTCCATGCGCGGCGAGCCGAGGCCTTTGGCACAGCGGGAACGACTTCCTTCTTTGCTCGCTAACGATTCAGCTCACATGTGAAGCCGTCGTTCATCTCATCCTGCCTGTGTCCGTGCGGAGGTCAGAACCAGCTTCGCCGAGTTGAGGTGTTTGGCCACGCTCTTCGCGCCGGGCCGCAGAGCGACGTGAAGCGGCATACGTGGGGGGTCAGTTGGTGCCGAGGACGGCGAATAGGTAGTGCGGGCCGTGGATGTCGTCGTTGGCTTTCAGTCGATAGACACCAGGGCCACGCCGCGCACTGCGGTCGGAGCCTCGCCGCTGGCCGCCTTCAACGATCGCACAGATAGCGGCGCATTATCTGCGGCGCGGCATGGCGGCCGCCGCCGGAACCAGCAGCACGGATCTCCACCGCGAATGGCAGGACATCGGGCGCCGGGCCGTACTGGGCGAGTCAGCAAGTCCATCCAAAGCGGCCACTTCAAGGTCCTGCGGGAAGCCGGCGTGATCCACCAGAGGGACGAGGGAACCCGGCGGTTGAACCGGCTACGCCGCAACGACCTGGACGCGCGTTTCCCGGCCTGCTCAGCCGCGCCATTCCGCAGTCGAAGCGATCAACAACACCGCTGCGCCCTCGCCAGACGCCACAGTCAGTCGGCACCTCTGGCGGGGCTGGAGCGATTGTCCGGACGAGGCGCTAGAGATCTGCCCCTACCCAGAGCATTTCGGCGCCTGATGTGGGGTGCTGTAGGTCGCCTGACGCAGCGTCAGGCGATGTTCGACCTGGTGACGATGTCGCGTTAGGCGCTTGTCCTGGGCGTGCTTGTTTCGCCAATACCACGCTGTGATCCTGAAACTGTAGTTCAACGCCGGTGACGGGAGTTGTCGGCACCCATAGGGGACGCGGCGGCGCTCAGGAGAACTCGCGGGACGCCGCGCAGTGGGCCTGCTTCCCCTCGCAGTGGAGTTCAGTCGCTGGGAGTTGGAATATGTTCCGGCAAGGTCAGCGGCAGCCTGCGGCGACCCCAGCGATACAACCGATGCCTCCAACGCGTCTCCTGCACCTCGGCGTTGTTCAGCATCCGGCACTCCGACGAGCCCTGCCGGTTCTACGACCGCAAACGAGCCGAGGGCAAGCCAGCACAGCACACCCCGGTAGTGCCCGGTTCAGCCCCCTATGCCCCCTCCCAGCCAAAGGGGCTGACACCCCATGGCCCCTTGAGAAGAACCCGCTACATATCAGGAATCAGCGAGACCGCTCAATCTTCCCTGCCACGGGCCAATAGTTGGCCATCTCGATTCATACTTGGCCGGCGTCCTGTTTCGTCTGACCGTTGGTGTGACTTCTCTGGGCAGGTGACACCTGTTCTCGATGGGCGCCGATCCGCCTCTGGGATGGCCGTCACTGCGCTCATGCCGGCTGAGCATCGTGCGGCCTTGACTCTGACGCGGCTGGAACCTGGACGATCGCGGCGTACGAACACAGCGACGCTTATGGAGGCGCCCGTCATGCTGCGCGGCAAGGGCATCCACTACGACACCGGTACGTTTCCCAACGGCGACACCTCGCGCCCCGGCTTCGACCCACGCGACGCCGAACGGGATATGCGGGTCATCGCGAAGGACCTGCACTGCAACGCGGTCCGCATCACGGGCGGCGACCCGGACCGGATCGAGGCCACGGCGCGTTACGCGGCGGAGGTGGGCCTGGAGGTCTGGTTCTCGCCGTTCCCCTGCGAGCTGACGAACGCCGAGATGCTGGCGCTGTTCACCGACTGCGCCGAGCGGGCGGAGCGGCTGCGTCGGGACGGCGCCGAGATCGCCCTGGTCACTGGCTGCGAACTCAGCGTCTTCGCCCGAGGCTACCTGCCCGGCGACACCCTCAACGAGCGCATCCCCATCCTGGCAGGCCCCGGCCGAGAGGCCGCGCTCCAGGGTATTCCCGACAAGGTCAACACCTTCCTGGGTGAGGCCGTCGACACCGTACGGCCTCTCTTCGGCGGCCGCGTGAGCTACGCCTCCTGCCCTCTGGACGGCGTGGACTGGACCCCGTTCGACATCGTGGGCCTGGACGCCTTCCGGGGCCTGCGCAATGCCCCCACCTACCGCGCCGACCTGCGCAAGGAGTTCGCCCACGGCAAGCCCGTCGCCATCATGGAGGCAGGCTGCTGCACCTACCGGGGCGCGGGCGACTACGGCGGCGCCGGCTGGTACATGGCCAGGGAGGCCGACGGCGTCACCCTCAAACCCGACCTGATCCGCGACGAGACCGAGCAGGTCCGCTACCTCGACGACCTCATGACCGTCTTCGAGGGGGAGGGCGTCGACTCAGTCTTCTGGTTCAGCTTCGCCGGCTTCGCCACACACCACCGCACGACTGGACCGGACGAGGACATGGCCTCCTATGGCATCGTCAAGATCCTCGACAAGCAGAGCAACTACCCTGCTGATGCCCGCACTTACCCCGACATGCCCTGGGAACCGAAGGAGGCGTTCCACGCGCTCGCCAGGCGCTACACGGACGCAACTCACACTGTTCGTCAGTAAGTTGCCCGCACGTCACACCTCATGTCCTATTCCTCTGCCGCGGATCGCAGCGGCGGGGACCCTGGCCGCAGGACCGAGTCCGGCTGGCACAGGATCCGTCGATGCCACCCCTGCCTGTCCTGGCAAGCGGGCCACACCTACCGGCCCCCGTTCCCTTCCTCCTGGGAGGGGGCGGGCCTGGGTGACGAAAACTAGCCTGGGACCTTCGGGTCGGGAAATCACATACACGCGGACATCGCCATCTCGCGTCCGGAAATGCCAGGACCCCAGCTTCGTCCACTGGTCGTCAAGAGACCTGGGCGGCAGGAGGCGCAGCTCCAAATGCATCGTGCACCTGTGATCGTGTGCATTGCTCAATAGATGCGCGCGACCGTGGCCGACTGCCACAGGATGCCCCTCGTCGACGTCCAGGTTGTTGGCCGGCTCCTCCACGGCACCAGGCGATGGACCGGAGTCCTGAACCCAGAACTGTGACCGATCAATGGATACATGCCCGGTGCCCCGGACTGTGCCGTCAGTGGCCATGACCAGCACCATGCCAGATGCTGGGGCGATCAACGAGGGTTCCACCGCTGACGACCTCGATGCCGGGCAGCAGCCGGAGCAGGATCACCAGTCCGCGCACATCACGGACTGGTTGTCGGTACGTGCCTGCCCGGCATCCCAGCCGCTTATCGGCGCCCGGAGTTGCGGGAGTTGCGCCACTTGCACGGCCGAGCCGGAGGCCGTACAACCCATCGGACAGGTCGGCGGAGGCCACGGAGACCGCCGGGGCGAGCTGGGGACTGTCCGCCAGGAGCTGCCCCGCTGCTGCGCTCGGGTCGGACTCGACCGGTCTAACGCGCCGTGGCTGTCGGCGGCTTCGCTGACTTCACCTGAGGCCTCCGAGTGCGGTGACGGTTTGGAAGACGTACCCGGCGACGGTGGGGATGTCGACGACGGCGCTGGCGGGGGCGGCGGCGGGGGAGCCGTCGGCCATTGCGGTGGTGGTGGTGAGTCCCAGGATCCAAGCGGTTGCGAGGAGGAGTGCGGCGGTACGGCGCATGAGGGATTCCTCTTGTTGTCGACGTAGTTGAGGTTTGAGTAGGTGACGGGTCCACGCTGCCGTATGACGGCTCAAGTCGGCGGAAGGACACGCGCCGGTCTACCCCGAACAGGGGGCTATTCCGGCCCCGCCTATAAAAACAGGGGGGCGACTGCCGGTTCTGAACGCCGGGCCCCAGGAACCGCTGGATGAGGCGGCTGCCCGTGTGATGACGGCCGGAATCCGAGAAGCCATTGGCGATGTCCGGCGTTCGGTCGCGATGCTCGCGGGACGCGTGAAGGCCTCGCGGCCCCGCGGCTACGCCCTGTACGACGACCGTCGCGCCCTGTACGGCGACATCCTGTAAATGGTGCAAGCGGCCGGGGCTGCAGGACACCGAGGGGAGCGGCTCATCGGCGTACGCGGCGGGGTCGAGGGGCAAGGTGCCTGCGGAGAGTAGGGCGACGGCAACCGCCATCCCCCTCGACGGCTCTACCCTGCAGGGCTGGGTTCTGTGCCGTGTCAAGTAGCCTACTGGCGTGGGAAACCGGCGAATGGTGTGTCCCCGGGGATGTAACACAGGACGAGCGGCCCGGCCGGGCCGTGCTACGGCGCATACGGGTACACAACGGCTCCGGCCCCCAGGATCGGGCAGTGCGTTAGGACATGACGAATCCTCACCAACCTTTCTGGCAAGGGGAGTTGATGCCACGCCGGAACATGGAGGTGGAGGCCGCCCGCCCCCTTCAGTGACGACCACGCCCGACAACGCCAGCCGCCAGACGCTCTGAGCTGGGCGACGGCGCTCCCAGAGGGCACCCCCGCGCCCGGGCGGCCGCGCAGGAACGCCTCCGCGGAGGGCAGCCCGCGTCCGCGACGCCCGGCCCTGCTGCTTCGTCACGCTCGCCGCGTTACGGGAGTTCAGCCTTGCCGTACCCGCCCAGTATCAGTATCGACGTGACGCGGTACGGCTGCGCGGAGTTGGCAGTTGCCCGCTGACGCGTGGCAGGACGACACCGCCATGGGACACGGGCGACCCGCTGCCCGTGCCGCGGGTCGCTCTCCGTAGGCGGCAGCGAGCGCGTATGTGGGGGTTGCTTCGCTCACCCAAGCAGTTCAAACAAGAGTTCAAACCGGCTGGACCGGTTCGAAAAAGGGAGCGGGGCTCATACGGGGATCAGGGCCTGGCCGGTGGCCGAGGCGTCGAGGCGCTGGTCGATGTAGGTGCCGTTGGCGATGGGGACGGAGGCCAGCATCTCGGCCGGGATGTCGAACGCGTCGACCAGGGTCGCCATGTGCGGGGCGAGGTCGGCGATGACGGTGTTGACGATCCTGGGCAGCTGACGCACCTGGTCGGCGGTCATGTGACCGTCGGCGAGCAGGTCCCCGGTGTGCTCGCTGATCTGCCGGAGGAGGAACAGCAGGCACAGGCTCTCCAGCAGGGAGCGGGCCGAGGGAACCATGGCCTGGGCGGCGGCGTCGATGAAGGTGTCGGCGGCCTTGAGACGGGCGTGGACGGAGACCATCTCAAGGGCGGCTGGGGAGGTTTCGTTCCATCGGGCCAGCGGGTCGCCGGACGGGCCCTCACGCAGCGCGGTGCGGGCCCGGTTCTGCCACAGGGCCTCCAACTCGGCGAGCAGGTCGCGCAGAAAGTGAAGGTCTGTCAGATTCCTTTCGCCGGGCGGGAGTTCGGCAGATGCCCTGCGGTCGACCTCATGGCCGAGCACCATCTCGGCTGCGGCCTTGACCCAGATGACGAGGTTGTCGCCTTCGGCCGTGATTCCGCCCTCGATGTTCAGGGGGAGGTCGGCCAGGCCGTTGGCGGGGAAGAGTCCCTGCGCTCCGCACCGCTCCCGGCACTCGATCGTGATGTCCCGGGCCTGCCAGGTGATCCAGCCCTTGGCGATGGCCACCAGGCGCTCGACCTCGGCCCGGTCCTCATCGGTGTGCGCGGCCCAGCGGGTCACGGTGGTGCGGTGCAGGAACGTCATGGCGTACGCCGTGGCGAGCTTGTCGAGGAGGCGGCCGTGGTGACTGCGGTGGGCGATCAGCGCCACCCGCTCGCCCGGCTTCGTCCCGGCGATGAACCGGTTGTGGGCGTAGCGCACCGCGATGGCGAGCGCGGTGCGGGACATGCCCAGCGTGCCGGCGCTCATGCAGAGCTTCCCCATGGTGATGCGGCTGATGGAGCGGAGCAGGCGTTTGCGGCGGTTGCCGAGGTTGCTGCTCAACTCCCCGTTGGAGTCGAGCCGGCCGTGTGCGGCTTCCAGCAGGGCCTCGCGAGGCAGCCACACGTGGTCGAAGGCGGTGAGGCTGTGGTCGACCGGGGTACCGGTGCGCTGCGGCAGCCGGTGGACCGTCACCCCGGGCAGGTGGCCGTTCTCGTCGCTCAGTGGGGTCAGGAAGAGGAAGACCCCGTGGTCGCGGCCGTCTATCAGTAACCGGGCCGCCACCAGGGCGCTCTTCGGGCCGCCGATGGTGCTGGTGTTCGGCATGAACTTCCGCGCTCCCGGAGTGGGGGTGTCCAGGACGAATCCGTTGGTCGTACGGTCGAGCACCGCCGTGGTCTCCATCGAGGCCACGTCATTGCCGTGTTCGAGCTCCGTGCACAGAAACGTTCCTGTGTGCTTCATCGAGGTGAAGGCGGACAGGTCGCGGCCGTCGGTGTCGTGATCGATGAGGCTGCCGAGGAAGAGGTTGTAGTGGATGCTGGCCACCGTGCACAGACCACCGTCCACCGGCCCTGTCCACTCGTGCAGGCCGGCCAGTCGGTGGGGATCGTCGGCCAACTCCGCGGCGTTGCCGACGGCCTCGTTGACCAGACGCAGCCGGTCGTAGGAGAGGGCGGTCCGCTCGTCCGGCGACAGCCCGGTCCGGTAGGTGAAGTTTGGGCCACTTACGAGAGTGCGCCAGGGCTTGTGGATCCAGTCCCGGTCCTGCCTGTCGAAGAGCAGGTGCGCGAGTTCACCGGCTTCCGTGGCCGAGGGCTCGAACGCGAAACGGTTGTGGAGACCGTTGCTGCCAACGGTCCCCTCCGTCTTTGCTCTGATGAAGGCGTCCTTCTGGAGCGTCAGCAAGGTCATGGACCTCTCCCCGTTGATGAGGGACCCGATGAGTGGGAATCTCAGCCACGAAGATACGTACCAACCGGTTTTATTTGCAACTTCTTTCGGGGGGCGAGGTAGGTGGGTGGGTACTCAACGGCTTCAGGGGTGACCCGTGAAACATGCCCGACCGTCGCATTTCGGACATGGCGGTCAAGTAATCGGAGCTGCTGGACCCCGTACCTCCCTCCACGCTGGCTCGAACAACCAGCAATCTGGTTTTATTCTCCAAGCGCGTTCCCTCAACTGCACGCGAAAATGGGGCCGTAGAGCCAGTGTGGGCCCTTCGGTGCCTATTCGTCGTGCGCGGCTACCGATGCTAGAATACGAACCCTTTGGTTTATTTTTCTGTAGGTCGCGGGCTGGCATGGAGGTGGGTTGTGGCGCAGCAGGAACGAGCCATCCGTACGCGGAAGAAGATTCTCGTCTCGGCGGCAGAGGTGTTCGACGAGGTCGGCTTTGAAGCGGCGACGATCGCCGACATCCTCAAGAAATCCGGCATGACCAAGGGAGCGCTCTACTTCCACTTCACGTCGAAGGACGAGCTGGCCCAAGCCGTCCTGGCGGAGCAGGTCATCGCCCTGCCCGCGGTTCCGGAGCGGGAGTTGAAGCTGCAGCAGTCCCTGGACGAGTCGCTGCTCCTCACGCACCTGCTCGGGCGGGACTCCGGCGATCCGATCATCCAGGGCAGCATCCGCCTCACCGTGGACCAGGGATCGCCCAAGGACGGCCTGGACCGACGGGTGCCGATGACGGCCTGGATCGACCACACCGTGGACCTCTTCGAGGCGGCCCAGCGGAACGGGGAGATCCTCCCGGACACGGACGTGTCGCGGGTCGCGAAGTTCATGGTCGGCTCCTTCACCGGTATCCAGGTGCTGTCGAGGATCATGACCGACCGGACGGACATGGCGGACCGGGTGATCGACCTGTACCGGCTCGTCATGCCGTCCATCGCCGTGCCCGCCGTTCTCGTCCGGCTGGACTTCTCGGCGAGCCGCGGACAGCAGATCTATGAGGCGGCGATGAGGGAACGGCAGGACGCGGAACTCGAAATGGCCGGTTGAGCCGGCCGTCCCAGCAGTACGCCGGGGGGCCGTGCTCTCGGCGCGCAGGGTTATGGAACGTGAAAGACGCAGGACTCACCGAGCGGAGACACGAATGAAGCAGGCTGTCTGCCCTTATGCGCTGGATGTCACGGGAAGCGATCTCGCAGGTGAGGCCGCGACACTGCGCGGGCAGGGGCCGGCCGTTGAGGTGCTGCTCCCTGGGGGAGTGGCGGCGTGGGCCGTCACTCGGCATCGCTATGTCAAGCAACTGCTCCTGGACCCGCGGGTGTCGAAGGACGCCCGCAAGCACTGGCCCGCCTTCATCGAGGGGCGGATAACGCAGGAGTGGCCGCTCTATCCGTGGGTGGCGAACGAGAACATGCTGTTCGCCTACGGAGAGAGCCACGCGCGGCTGCGTCGGCTGGTTTCGGGGGCGTTCACCGTGCGCCGCACCGAGGCGCTCCGTGGCCGGATCGAGGAGGCCACTGCCAGGCTTCTGGACGACCTGGAGGATGTGCCGGCGGGGGAGACGATCGACCTGCGGGAGTCGTTCGCGAAGCTGCTGCCGATGCGGGTCATCTGCGAGCTCTTCGGCGTCGCGGAGGAGCTCAGGCAACCGCTGTGCTCCACCCTTGAGGTGGTCTTCGACACGGTGGTGGCGGCCGAGGAGATGGCCGCCGCGCAGGTCAGGGCCTTTGCCATGCTGGGTGAACTGGTGGCGGACAAGCGGGTCCGGCCGGGTGACGACCTGACGTCCGCGCTCATCGCGGCTCAGGACAACGGCGACGCACTGACCGAGGACGAACTCCTGGGCACCCTGTATCTGATGATCGCCGCCGGCCAGGAGACCACGTCCGCCGTGATCACCAATGCCATCGGGGCGTTGTGTGCCCGTCCGGAGCAGCTGGAGCATGTCCGCGCGGGCCGCGTGGACTGGTCGGACGTGATGAACGAGACCCTGCGCACGCACAGCCCCACGGCCTTCTCGCCGCTGCGTTTCGCGGTGGAGGACATCGACCTGGACGGTACGAAGATCAAGAAGGGGGACGCGATCGTCATCTCCTTCGCCGCCGCCGTCGAGGATCCCGAGCAACACGGGGAAGACCTCAAGGAGTTCGACGTGCTGCGTCACCGTGGCGAGGACCTCGCCTTCGGACACGGCGTGCACCGATGCCTGGGGGCCCCGCTGGCCCGTCTGGAGACCACGGTCGCCCTGCAGCAGCTCTTCGAACGGTACCCGGACCTCGCCCTGGCCGCGCCACTGGAGAGCATCGACCCGATGCCGTCCTTCATAGTCAACGGTTACGGATCGCTGCCCGTGGTACTCCGGCCCGCCGGCTGATCTCCCTTCCGCGTTGTCTTTTGCGTGGCCCCGCAACGGGGTTCCCGCCTCCGGGACCGGCGTGGCTTCCTCCCCCCTGCCGTTGATGAGCTGGGGGTGCCACCGGGCCCGGAGGCATCGGTAGACCGCCGATCACTGCCTCTGTATGCCAGCTGTATGTCAGCGGCGGCTACTGCGAGTTGGTTTCGCTGGTCGTCACGTTTCATGATCCGGCAGACGACGTTCGAGAGTCGTCGTTCGAGGGCACGCCGCGCTTCGGCCGGTGTCTTGCCTTCGCCGATCCGGCGGCGGTAGCACTCCTGGCCACGGCCGCCGTGGCGAATCCGGCAGACCCGACTCCGGGCCCTCGATCCGCAGCGAACAGTCCTCCCGCAGCGCAGAGGAGACCCATAGCTCCAAGAGGGCCTTCCTCCTATCCGTGTTCGCCGCCCTCTCACGCGGCCCCGCGGCGGCAGTCGGCGGCAGAGAGTTCCGCAGCCCTGGGCGGCGGAGCTCTTCGCTCTGCGGACCAGGCTTGAGCGAGACTGTTCTACCTGCGCTAGAAACCGTCAGAGCGGTTTGTTACTGTCCCTTGCGTGAGGGTGCCCGGCGAGACGGTTACGGCAATCACTGCGTGTGCTCAAGCGATGACAAGGGCGTCTCCAATGGGAGGGCGCGCTCAGACGGTTTTACCGGCGGAGTTCACGCCCGATGCCCGTCCCTCTTCACTACCGGAGTCGTTTGATGGTCAAACAGGATCGCGCGGTGCGTACGCGCACCGCCCTGATCGAGTCCGCTGCCGCGCTGTTCGACCGCGAAGGCTACGAACTGGCCTCGCTGTCCACGATCAGCGCCCGGGCGGGAGTGAGCAATGGCGCGCTGCACTTCCACTTCACCAGCAAGGCGGCCTTGGCCGACGCGGTCGGCCAGGCGGCGGCGCGGCGACTTGAGGGCATCACTCAGCAACGGGCTGACGACGCCCTGCAGGTGCTGATCGATGCCACGCACGCCCTGGTCCAGGCTCTCGACCACGATGTACTCCTGCGCGCCGGTTTCAGCCTCGGCGACAGTCTTGAGCACGTACGCGTCGGCGCGGGGCTGCGCGGCAAGTGGCAAGGGTGGGTGGAGGATTCCCTGGCCCGGGCCGACAGGGAGGGCGCCCTGGCGCCGGAGAACTCGGCACAGGAAGTCGCGACGGCCGTGGTGGCCGTCACGGCGGGGCTGGGGACCCTGGGTCGGCAGGACGAATGGTGGCTCTCGCGTGCGCCACTCACCCGGTTCTGGCAACTGATTCTTCCGAGGCTCGCGGAGTCCTCCCGCCTCGACACCCTGATGGCGTCCGGATCCAAGGCGACGATGGCCTGCTTGTAGGCCACTTGCCGGGACGTCGGTCCCCGCGCAGAGAAGCCCCCCGCGGCGCTAATAGACCATATCGGCGGTTTTGCTCAGCTCGCGAGGGCGCGCTTTGTACCGTCGCCTCCGACCGCAAGCACCTCACCGAGGTCCTGCGCCAGGCAGCCGAGCGCCCCGACAGGAACGCCGGGACAGGAGCGCCCGGCTGGCTCTGCGTACCCAGCAGGTCGTGGCGTACGAGAACGACTGACGGAGCTTCCCTCCTGGGATTGCTGCCAAGGGAACGATTAGCACCTCCCCTTCCCGCCCCCAGGCCCGGCGACGATCGAGACGGCTCTCTGGAAGTCCCCTCTGTCGTACGTCCTCGCTGTCCGTACGTCCTCTCGCAGCTGCCCCCAGCGCCGGGCGGCGCGCCGACCCCACCCACCTGAAGCCCACTGAAACCGCAGTAACACCCCGCTGAAACCCACCCCACGCACTCTCTCTTCAACAACGCGGCGAACGAAGCCGCAGAAGACGACGAGTCGCAGGAGAACACCACCATGCAGAAGTTCGCCACCACGGCCCCGATCACCGCAGTCCTCGACATCCCCGCCGGACGCGTCCAGATCATCGCCGCCGATCAGCCCCACACCACCGTCGAGATCAAGCCCGCCGACGCCACCAAGAGCCGGGACGTGAAGGCCGCCGAACAGACCACCGTCGGCTACGACAACGGCGTCCTGCGCATCGAGGGCGCCCCGGCGAAGAACCAGTACTTCGGCGCCTCCGGATCCCTCGACGTGACCATCGAGTTGCCCGCAGGCTCGCGTATCGAGGCGAAGTCGGGCGCCGCAGAGTTCCGCACCGCGGGACGCCTCGGCGACGTCACCTTCGAGGGCGCCCACGGCACCGCCCAGATCGACGAGACCGCGAGCCTGCGCCTCACCGTCCACGCCGGGGACGTCTCGGTCGCCCGCCTGGCGGGGGACAGCGAGATCAGCGTCGCAGCGGGCGACATCCGCATCGCCGAGGCCCTGCACGGCACCCTCACGCTGCGCACCGAATCCGGCAAGATCTCGGTCGGCGCGGCCCACGGAACCTCCGCCACCCTGGACGCGGGCACCTCCTACGGCCGCATCCACAACGCCCTCAACAACACCGAAGGCGCCGCAGCAGCCCTGAACATCCACGCGACCACCGCCAACGGCGACATCACGGCCCGCAGCTTGTGAGGACACCCCAGCATGACCAACTGGCCACCATGCACCGTGGGCCTGCCGCCGCACGAGGTCTGGTCGGGGCGCAGCGCTTGCGAGCCGACCGGCATCAAGTCGCGGATGAGCCTGCACCGCATGGTCCTGTCCTGGGCGAGGGAGAGCGCGAGGACCTGGAGCGCTTCCTCGACCAGGACCTGCTGATCGGCCAATGGCCCGTCCTACGCACGCTGATCAGCAGTTACGTCCGTGACATGTGGGAGGGCGCCTTCCCCGAGCTGGGGAGCGCCCGGGCCATGACCGCGTGTTGAAGCTGACCGACCTGCACCGTCGGCTGCTGGCCGAGGCCTTGGCCATCGGCACCCCGTCCCGCTCTTCGGCCACCCCGTGGTCACCGATGCGGGCATCCGGAGCGAGTCACACGTACGCCCGGTTGGATCCCCGAGCCGGGCGTCGTCGTGTGCACTCGCCATCCCATCGAGTGCTGCCGAAGTGCGCCCGGGAACAGGTCGGTTCGGCATCAGGAGACGGTCGGCGGGTGCTCGGATGGTTGTCCGTGTGACCGGCTGAAGGACCGAGGCGTGGCAGCCGGCCCGTCGGCGTCCAGCGACCCTCCCCGTCACAGCGGTAGCCGGAGGCTCCTTCTGCGCGGCGTCGACCAGCAGGGCAAGGCAGGGTCCGGAGCGGCTCATCGGACAGACCTTGGCAGACTCGTCGAACACCCGGAAGACCGGCCCCAACCCCATGCGGCCTCGCGAAGCGTGGCCCGGAAAAGGACGAGCAACATGAAGATTGTGGTGGATGACCTCTCCGGTCCTGAGATCGCCGGGTTCCTCGACAAGCACGTCCAGCAGATGCAGTCCATCACGCCACCGGAGAGCAAGCACGCACTCGACCTCGATGCCCTCCGCAAGCCCGAGATCACCTTCTGGACGGTGAGGGACGGCGACACCCTCGTCGGCTGCGGCGCCCTCAAGCGGCTCGACGAGGGTCATGCGGAGCTGAAGTCGATGCGTACCGCGCCCCTACGGAAACGGAGCGGGGTCGCGTCCCTGATGCTGGAGCACATCATCACCGAGGCCGAGCGCATGGGTTTCACCAGGCTGAGCCTGGAGA
Organism: Streptomyces sp. NPDC001415; assembly: GCF_053597395.1. Classification (NCBI taxonomy): domain Bacteria; kingdom Bacillati; phylum Actinomycetota; class Actinomycetes; order Kitasatosporales; family Streptomycetaceae; genus Streptomyces; species Streptomyces sp. NPDC001415. Next base: position 18,816 of record NZ_JBSFIE010000047.1, on the reverse strand, counting down.
CGGGCACGGCCGAGTTCTTCCTGCCCGCCAGGAAGTTGTACGAGAAGTTCGGGTTCGCCCCCTGCGAGCCGTTCGCCGACTACCAGCCCGACCCGAACAGCACGTTCATGACGAAGAGGCTCTGAGGGGTCTCGATCGGGTCCGCCAGGAGCGGGGCCCCCGGCAGCCCGGGGGAGCCACCCCGCACTGGGGTGGCTGTGCTGGATTGCCGGGGTGTTGGTGTGAGCGCCGGCGCGGGCTGCGCAGTCCGCGCACGGCCCCAGCATCAAACTGACCTGCGGGAGCATTACACCCGAAGGTTTCGTGTTCCGCCGGAAGACCCCGCCGTACCCGGCCGGGCACGCCGTCCTGCGCCTGGCCGAATCCCTCCACCTGGAGCTGCGCGGACGCAACCCGCTGCTCCTTGCCGCCGGTTACGCCCCCGCCTACCACGAGACCAGTCTGGAGGCCCCGCACATGTCCGCGGTCCGGGACATGGTGGGCCAGGTGCTGGCCGCCCATGAGCCGTATCCGGCCGTCGTCCTGGACCGGTACTGGAACCGGGTCGACGCCAACGAGCCTGCCCGGCTGCTGCGGGTGAGCCTGCACCCCGACGGCATGGCCCCGCGCATCGGCAATCTCGGCGAATGGCGCGAGGCCATCTGATGAGCCGGCTGCGTCAGCAGATCACGATGACCGCCGATACCCATCTCGCCAAGCTGTACGACGAGTTGAGCGGCTACCCCTGCGACCAATGCGAGCCGAAGGTCGAGCTGCCCGGCCCCGGCGAGATCGCCGTCCCGCTGCGGCTGCGCCACCAGGGCCGCGAGCTCGCCTTCTTCAGCACCATGGCAACCTTCGGCACCCCGCTCGACATCACGGTCGCCGAGCTCGCCATCGAGTCCTTCTTCCCCGCCGACGCCGAAACCGCCGAAGTGCTGCGCACCACCGACTGGAAGGCCGCCGTTTGATCACCGAACAGACCGGTAGGCAGCGGGCTGCCGCTACGGAACGTTCCAGGCGGCGATGAACGGCTGCTCGCCCTCGGTGGCCAGGAAGCTGAGTGTGCCTGGATGCGGGTGGCCGAGCAGGCGGCTGGCGGACGCGTCGAGGCCGAGCCAGCGCACCGTGAGCACGCGTGCCAGATGACCGTGAGCGACGACGGCGACGTCGCCGTCGTCCAACAGCGGCCGAATACGGTCCAGCACCGCGTCCGTGCGCGCGGCCACCTGCTGGAGCTGCTCGCCAGGATGGTCGGCGTCGCCCGGAATGACTCCGTCCCGCCACAAGTCCCAGTCCGGCCTCGTCTCCCGGATCTGCGCCGCGGTCAGGCCTTCGTAGCCGCCGTAGTCCCACTCCATCAGGTCGGGGTCGGGCTTGACGCCGGTCAGGCCCGCCAGCTCGGCCGTCCGCATGGCGCGGCTCAGCGGGCTGCTGAACACGGCGACCAGCTGGCGTCGGGCCAGTCTCGGAGCGAGCGACTTGGCCGCGGCTTCGCCGGCATCGGTCAGCGGAATGTCAGTGCGGCCGGCGTGCTGGCCCGACAGGCTCCACGCGGTCTGGCCGTGCCTGATCAATATGAGTTCACCCATGGCTGCGCACGGTACCCGACCATGCGATACGGCCGAACACGTCCTCCGCACGGTCAGAACGCACTCGTCGTGCTCCGCGCGCCCCCACCGGTCATCGTCATGAGACGTGCGCGTCCGTGCCGGTTGCGGTGCCGGTGGCGGAGCCGGTCAAGGCGTTCACTTGCGGTGTGTCTGCGGCCTCGGGAGGCGTCGGCGGACGGCGGGCGTCGTATCAGCTGACACTCCTACGCATTGGTCTGAATGAGCGCATTTCGTGACGCGCTCCGCGTGTCCCTCGTTCCAAGGGGCGGCGGGTTTCACAAGGCGGGCCTGCCACCCTCACCGATCCACCGAATGGGAGCACAACCGTGATCAAGCAGGTTCTCGCCGGGGCAGCCTTCGCCACCGCCGCAACGATGGCCGTCGCCATGCCCGCCTCGGCCACGGCACACACCACCGGGCCCCAGGCCCACAAGTCCCCCACCGACGCGCTTCAGCGCATTCTCGCCACCAACGTCGGGCAGGGCCCGACCGCGAGTGGCAATGGTGCCACGAACTTCGGGACCAGCAACGGCAACACCACCGTCGCCGGCGAGTCGGGCGGCATCCTCAACAACCACGGTGCCCCGCTCGGCCACATCGACGGTCGTTGCGTGGTGGGGCTGCCGGAGGGTGAGGGCATCGGCGGACATCTGCTGGGCACTGTCAAGGATCAGTGCAATGTTGCGCCGGTGGATCAGTTCCAGGCTCCGCAGAAGCTGCTCTGACGACGGTTCGGTGTACGGGTCTCCTGCCGGAAAACCTGACGCGGCAAGCCGCACGAGCAGCAGCTCGTGCGGCTCGCTGAGTTCGGGGCGGTCCGGAGTGGGGCCATCGGAATTGTGGAGTCCGGGGCGCAAGCCCTTCTGATGCGAGCCCTTCTGATACGCCGTGCAGCCACCTGTCTAGGGCCGGCCCCTCACGCCACTCGGTGAGGCACTCGGCGGCGTCAGCCAGATCCTGCTCGGCCCGGCGTCTGCGCAGATTCGCCGCCGCGCCGGGCTCAGCGCGCTCGGTGTCAGCCGTCGATGGCCTGGTAGAGGGTGGCCCAGAAGTCGTGGATGAGCCGTGACGAGTCCGGGGTGGACATCCCAACCTGCGTGAGCAGGATTCCGGTGAGCTGGTTGTCCGGGTCGGCGTAGGCCGTGGTCCCGGTACCGCCGTCCCAGCCGAACTGGCCGAGGGGCGCGTAGTCGCCGCGGTGGGTGCGTACTGCCATCCCGAAACCCCAGCCGCCCTGCTGCCCCTGACCGACCGTGAGGTGTGCGATGTTCCTGTACATGGCGGTTCGGGCGGCTTGCTGATCGGGGGTGAGGCGGTTGGTGGTCATCAACTCGACGGCGGGCCGGGACAAGATCCGTTCGCTGCCGTGCATGCCGTGGTTGAGCAGCATCCGGAAGTAGGCGTGGTAGTCGTCGACGGTGGAGACCAGCCCGCCGCCGGCGCCCTGGAACGCCGGAGGCCTGCTGGTCCGTCCGCCTGCCGCCTCGTCCCACACGACGAACTCTCCGGTCTGCGGATCGGGCCCGTACAGGGGCGGCAGCCGGTCGATCTTTTCGGCGGGCACGTGGAAGGCGGTGTCCTTCATGCCCAGAGGGTCGAGGATGCGTTCGCGCAGGAACGTCTCCAACGGCCGGCCCGTGACCCTGGCGATCAGCACGCCGAGTACTTCGTTGCTGAGGTCGTACTGCCACCGCTCTCCGGGCTGGTACGACAGGGGCAGCTCGCCGAGGCGCCGCATCCACTCGTCCGGCTCGGGCGCCGGCCCCGACGCCACGCTGTAGTCAAGACGCTCGAAAGTCGCGGCCCTGATCGGGGAGTCCATCAACGCGAAATCCATGCCGAGTCCGAACGTGGAGGTCAGGAGGTCCCGTACGGTGATCGGCCGCTGAGCCGGCACGGTCTCGTCCAGCGGGCCGTCGGGCCGCTTCAGCACCCGGCGGTCGGCGAGTTCGGGCAGCCACGGATCCACTGGCTCGTCAAGACGCAGCCTGCACTCATCGAGCAGGACCATCGCCGCCGCCATCGTGACGGGCTTGGTCGTGGATGCCATCCGGAAAATCGTGTCCCGGCGCATCGGCGCACCACCGTCATGACGCATCGTCCCGACTGCTTCGACATGCGTCTGGCCGCCACGGCTGACCAGGGCTACCAGCCCGGGAATCCTTTTGGACTCGACATGCCGGGCCAGTACCTCGCGCAGTGTGCGCAGCCCTGCCTCGGAGAAGCCGCTGTTGCTCGTACCCATCATGAATCTCCTTGTTCACAGTGTTCGGCCCCCGCCAACCTTTCGAACCAGGAGGGGGACTGAGCCCCCTACGAGGCGGCCATGCGATGAGCGTCCACCCTGACCCAAGGTCAAGGTCAACTCCTGACGTGAACCGGACTGCCCGGCACCAACCGCAAGTCCCCGTCCTGGACCGGGCGTTGGCCGCCTGTCCGCGCTGCGCGCTACCCTCACCCCTGTGATCGTCCGCAACTCCTACCTCAACAGGAGCGTGAAGGTCGCCGGTGACCACGGCTCGATCCTGCGCAAGGACTTCTGTGCCGTCGCCGTCGCCGTCGCGGTTTCGCGAGACGGTAGCCGCCCACGTTCTGGAGGTGTGTAGAGCCGATGGCAGACGGACTCACGATCGGCCAGGCGGCGGCGTTCGTCGGCGTCACGATCAAGACCGTGCGGCACTACCACCGGCTCGGCCTGGTCGCCGAGCCCGAACGTGACAGCTCCGACTACCGGCGTTACGGGTCGGCCGAGCTGCTGCGCCTGGTCCAGGTCCGGACCCTGGCCGGGGCCGGCGTCCCGCTGGTTGAGATCGGTGAGCTGCTCGACGCCGATCCCGAGCGGTTCGCCGCCACCTTGGACGACGTCCATCGCCGTCTCACCGAACAGATCGAGGACCTGACCGCGCGCCGCGACACGCTGCACCGGCTCGCCCACGGCGATCGGGCCCTGCTGCCCGACCGGGCCTGTGCGGTCCTGGACCGACTCGCCGAGCTCGACTTCAGCCCCGACTACGTGGCCACCCAACGAGAAGCTCTGGTGCTGGCCCGGGCGCTGATCCCGGACATCTTCGAAACCTTCCTGGCCAGGCTCGAACGCGGCCTGGACGACCCGGAGTTCGTCGACCTGACCAAGCGCGGCCTGGATGCGACGTCCTGGGATCCGGACGACCCGCGGATCGAGGAGTTGGCGTCCGCGCTCGCCAACAAACTGCTGACCGACCGCGCGCTGCTGACGCCGCCGCCCGGGTCTCAGCAGCCGTCCGACGCCGCCGCCCGATACGGACTGGTCAACCACCACCGCGAAGACCAGGAGCCGTCCATCGCCCGGTTGAACACGCTGGTGGAGGCGAACCTGCGCGCGGCCGGCATCGACATCCCGCAATAGGGCGCGTATCGAAAGTATTTCCCAGGAGATCGTCAGGCTGCCCGGCTACGGTGCGGGCATGGTGAATTTCGTGCTGGTTGCAGGTGCACGGCTCGGGGCGTGGGCGTGGGGCGAGGTGGTGCCGTATCTGCGCGCGGCCGGCCACGGCGTCTATCCGTTGACGCTGTCCGGTCTTGCTGACAAGCAGGGTGTACCGGCGGGGCAAGCGACTCACGTCCAGGACATTGTTGCTGAGGTGGAACGCCAGGGTCTGCGTGACGTAGTCCTGGTGGGTCACAGCTACTCGGGCATCCCCGTAGGTCAGGCCGCGGAGCGGATCGGTGACCGACTGGCCCACGTAGTGTTCGTCGACTCAAGTGTTCCAACTGACGGCGAGTCGTTTGTCTCCGCCTGGCCGGACGGCGGGGCGGCAGTGGAGGCGTCGATCGCCGAGAGCGGAGGGTTTTGGCCGCTCGCGCCAGCTGCTCATTACGACGGCGAGGGTCTCACCGATGAGCAGATCGCACGCCTCGTGCGTGGCTCGACGCCTCACCCAGGTGCCACGCTGACCGAGCCCGCTGTGCTGTCGGGGCCGCTCGGTGAACTTCCGGCGACATACATCCTGTGCGTGATGCCAGGGGCCGAGCCTGACGACGCCGAGCCCGACGAAGATGTGGCTGAGCTGCTGAACAGCAAGCGCTGGCGGCTGGTCAAGATGGACACCGGCCATTGGCCGATGTTCTCCCAGCCGCGCGAGCTGGCGCAGATTCTCCTCAACGCTGCCGTGGAGTGAGAGCACCTCCATGCCTGCGGGCTGGTTTTGGAAGCGCTTGATGTGTGCTGGTCACAGCCATTCGGCGATGGCCGCATGAGGACGGTCGCCTCATAGCGGACCGCCAGCCTGTCGTATCGTCTGGCGACGGCGCGGCACCTCTTGAGGCGGTTGATCCCACACTCGACCGCGTGGCGCTCACGGTGGTCGACCGGGTCGAACTTCGGCGGCTGGCTGCCGCAAGAGCCGCGCTGTTTGCGGTGGCGCGCCTGGTCGACCTTGTCCGGGATGGTGCAGCGGATCCCTCGGCGACGCAGGTCAGCGCGGTTCTTGCGGGGGGCGTACGCCTTATCAGCACGCACCCGATCGGGGCGGACGCACGGTCGGCCCGGCCCGATGCGGGGCACGCGGACCTTCCTCAACACGGGTTCGAACTGCGGCGAGTCGCCGCGCTGCCCGGGCGTTCCCACGATCGACATGGGCTTCTGGCCCTGCTCGACGGGCAGGTGCACCTTGGTGGTGAACCCGCCACGAGAGCGTCCCAGTCCATGATCATGGGGCTCGGTGAAGACACCACCCGGCGGTTCCTTCTGAGGGTCACCTGCGTCCGGGCTCCAGCCGCGTGCTGATGGGCGCGGCACACCGTGGAATCGACGCTCAGATCCCACACGATCGCACCCTTCGCATCGGCCAGGGACTGGAGCCGGCTGAAGACCCGGTGCCAGGTGCCGTTTCGCTGCCATCGGCGGAACGTTGCGACGATCAGTCAGATGCGGAGTGATGTCCGGGTTACGGTCGGGAAGGAGCGGCGCCAAGGTCTTCCCGCAGCACGACGTCCGGGTCGTGGATCTCCTTGATGGTGTCCGGGTCCAGCACCGCACCCGGAAATGTAGATCCTCACCTCGGCTACGAGAACCTTCGCTTCGACGATCGCGCTGACGGTCCCGAGAGTCAGCGCCTCCCTGGCGCGCTCATGTATTCGAGCGTAAGCGCGGCGGCGAGCCGCTCGAATCTCGGCCCGTACGGGACCCTGGTGCCCTCTGTCGTCGACCCGTCACCATGGGCGGTGCTGCGATGGCCGCCGCAACGGAAGGCCAGCAGAGCCAGGGAGGGGCCATGAAACGTGCCAGGAGTCCCGAGAACGCCCAGCGCCGGGTCGGGCGCAATCTGGTCCTCTTCACCGTTCCGCTGGCTCTGATCGTCCTGCTGTCGGTGCTGCTGATCTGGGAGATCGTGCGGGACAACATGGCCGAGGCGACCCGGGAACGCTGGCCCTGGCGACTCGCCCTCCTCGACCAGCAGTCGCTCGGGCACATGCTTGCGCTCACCGGCGGTGTCGCCTTCGCCCGGGCCTAGTACGCGCGATCAGTGCGTCCGCAGATCGGTTGGTCCGGGGTGCCCATGCCGAACACGTACGGGATGTCCGGTGACGAGGTGTGGGAGGTGACGGTGCAGAACGGAGGGACGCGAAGCGCCACCATCGAATGCGCCGAATACGCAATCGAGTGGAGAGGGCAGCCGACGGGCCCCTGGCTGAGTTCCCAGGAAGCGAGCCGCGCTCTGGCCCAAGGACCGATCAAACGAGCTGTGCCCACGCAGCCAGAAGGCCCGCTCTCCTCTGCACAACCGGCAGTTGAGAATGCACCAGGGAAATCGAGGAAGGCGGAATTCGCAGGCTGGAAACCCGTGAACGGCAAGGATTTCTATCTCAACACGATTGGCTACGGTGGTCAGCTGGGCACATTTGTGGTGAGGAGGTTCTCCCACCGGATCGTTGACGAACTGGCCGACTTGCACGTGCGCCTTCGGGTCGTCGACGCGGCGGGCGACCACCACGAGCGCGTGCTGAACTGCTTGATCGGCGCCGAGAGCGAGATGCGGGCCGCAGTCGAGACGCTGCCTTCTCGGGCCGTGTTCCCTGCCAGGGCAGGCTCGTTGTCTCTCAAGAAGGGCAGGGTTTCGAAACCGCGACGCGCGCCGGTCCCGGCCCCTCACCGGCGCCGACCGCCGGCCCGCGGAATCCGGGGCGCTCAGGCTGAGCCGCCTGAGCCTGAAGGGATGTGTTGACTTGAACGTCCATCACGATGAAGCCCGACTCACCGCCCAACTGTCGGACCTCGGCGTACAGGAAGGCGGCGTCCTGATGGTGCACGCGTCCGTACGCGCCATCGGCCCGACGACCGGCGGCCCCACGACGGTAGTGCGGGCGTTGCGCAGCGCGCTCGGACCGGCCGGCACCCTGACCGTGCCCACCTTCACTCCCGCGAACTCCGACACCTCGCCCGAGTATGTGGAACGGGTACGCGGCCTCGACGAGGATGCCGTGGCCGAACTCAGAGCGACGATGGCCCCTTTCGATCCGGCGGTAACCCCTTCCACGATGGGCTTGCTCGCCGAGACAGTGCGCCAGACGCGAGGCGCGATCCGCAGCGAACACCCGCAGACCTCTTTCGCCGCACTCGGTGAAGAAGCGGCGAAGATCATTGAGGATCATCACCCGGACTGCCACCTCGGCGAGGACTCCCCACTGGCGCGCTTGTACGACTTGCACGCTCAAGTGCTGCTCCTGGGCGTCGGGTTCAACGTCTGTACGACCTTCCACCTCGCGGAATATCGGGTGCCGCGACCAGTCCGGCGCCGCTACAACTGCGTGATCACGCTCGACGGACAACGGCAGTGGTGGACGTACGAAGACGTTGCCCTGAACGACGGCGACTTCGGCACGCTGGGGACGGACTTCGAACGCCTGTCGCCAGCCGGCACCGTACGCACCGGCCGGGTCGGTTCCGCCACCGCCCGCCTCTTCAGCCTGCGCAAGGCTGCCGACTTCGCCCAGCACTGGCTCCCCGAACACCGGCCGCCCGGCAGCTGACACGCCGGTGCCGCAACTCCAACTGGGTGATGGGGGCGGTGGTGATATTGGTGGTGAAGCAGGTCAGGCGGGGTGCTCGTCGACGGCCTGCTCGACCGACACGGTGTCGCCCCCCCGCAGCTCCGGGGCACGCAAGGGGCGCAACATGCGGTAAGCCGGGCGGACTTCCTCCACCCACGCCCCCTCACGGCCGGTACGGGAACGGGTCCGTTCCTACCGCCCGTACAGCCCCGCCTGCCCGTCGTACACCACCGCGTCCGGGCCGGGGACGAGCCGCCCGGTCTCCGGATCGATCACGTCCTCACCGCCATCGCACGTGACTCGAACCATGTCCGGCATCAAATGCTTCTCCGCGAACCGGGCGACCCCCTTCTGGTCAAGCAGCACGTGCCCAGTCCTCAAGCTGGGCCAGCATCCCGCGAGTTACCTCGCCCCGCTTCCCGTCCCAAACAGAGCGAGCCAGCACCGCCTGGTCGAGTTTCCGCACCGGAGCGTGCGCTGACAAACCGGGTCCCGGACGGCCGCACTTCCGGCCGGCCACACACGGACATACCGTGATGTGACTCATAGCTTGGACTCTTAGAGAATGTCTCACGTGGCGCTTCGGAGTGCGGCATGATGCTGCATCGTGAGGGTTGATCTGTCGCGTCGGTTGGTTCCGGACGAACTGTGGGAGCTGGTAGCTCCGTTGTTGCCAAGGTTCACGTCTCGTCCGCAGGGCGGGGGTACTGCCCCGGTGCAGGAGCGGGCGGTATTCACGGCCGTGGTGTACGTGCTGACGAGCGGGTGCGCGTGGCGGTATCTGCCGGAGTCGTTCGGTGTCTCGCCGGCCACCGCGCACCGTCGGTTCACCGCGTGGACCGAGGCCGGGCTGTGGCGCAGGCTGCACCGGGCGGTGCTGGACGAGCTTGGTGCCAGGGGCGAGCTGGACTGGACGTCCGCGATCGTCGATGCCGCGTCGGTGCGGGCGAAAAGGGGGGCTCGCTGACCGGGCCGAATCCGGTCGATCGTGGCAAGAAGGGCAGCAAACTGCACGTGCTATCCGAGGCCCAGGGCCTGCCGCTGGCCGTCGCGGTGTCCGGCGCGAACCTGCACGACAGCCAGGCGTTCAAGCCGTTGATTCTCGGCATTCCCGCCGTCCGCTCCCGGCGCGGGCCACGTCGGAGGAAGCCGGGGAAGGTCCGCGCGGACAAGGCGTACTACTCCGCAGAACACCTCCGCTGGCTCCGCAGCCGGAACCTCATCGCGCGGATCGCCCGTCCCGGTATCGAGTCCGGCGAGCGGCTCGGTCGGCACCGCTGGAAGATCGAGCGGTCGATCTCCTGGCTCTTCGGCTACCGCCGCCTCACCGTCCGGTACGAACGAAAAGGCAGCCACTTCCTCGCCTTCCTCGGCCTCGCCGCAGCCCTGACCTGCTACAAGAGACTCGCGAAGCTCACCACGTGAGACACCTTCTTACAACCAATACGGCGCACGGATAGTCATAACACCGACCAACCGCCACAGCCCCGCCGCTGTCGGCACTCGCACCACCTGAAAGAGACACCAAGAAACTTCGCCGCGTATGGGCGACTGCCGCAGTCATGACGGCGATCGGGACCGTCACGCTGGGGGCCACGCCGCCGGCTTACGCGACGACAGGGGACAGCACCACCGCTGCAAGCGAGGCATCCAGCACCGCACCCCACTCCGCGCCGTCTTCCAGCACCGCCACCCCCAAGGCAAAAAACGACACGATGTCGACCCCCGGAGCCCCCAGCGCGCCGAAGACCGTCACACCGTCCCCCTCCGGATCTGCCACCGCCCCGAAGGACGCGAAGAAGCCGAACGACCAGCCCTTCCACACTCCGACTACCGGCGTCTCCAAGCTGCCCACTCCCGGGATCGGAGAATGCAAGCAGTTCCCCGCCGACGAAGACTCGGTACGGACCTCGCTGCGCGGCCTGCCCGCCCGAATCGTCGCCGGATCCGGCTGGCACGAATTCACCTACCGCGCACTCAACATCTCCGACAGGACCCTGGAGCGCGTCAACCTCGACATGGAGCTCGGCACCGTCGACCACCGGGTGAGCGACATCAGCGAACTCCTGCTGACCGTCGAGTGGTTCGACACAGCAAACGGCCAGTGGCGGACCACCACCGAGCGGGGCAAGGACCTGTGGGGCTACTTCGCCGGCGCGAAGAACATCAAGGCGGGCCAGTACGTGGACGCCCGGATGCGGATCAAGGTAGACGCCAAAGCTCCCGCCGCAGCCGGCTTCTTCTTCACCTTCGGCTACTCCATGGGCGAAGGAGACGGCCGCTGCGGCTCCGGTGACCTTTACCAGTGGGACTTCACCATCGACACTGCGGGCACCAAGCCCACGAAGGACGATGCCAAGGGTAAGCCGGTCAAGCCCGGCACCCCCGGTGCACCGCAGAACCGCCCGATCCCACAGGGCGACCGCACCGAACTCCCGGTAAGCGGCCGCCTCGCTGAGACCGGCTCGTCGTCCACCACCCCCGTCGTCGCAGCCATCGGCGCCGCCGCCGTGGCCGCCGGTGGCGGCGCCCTCTTCATCGCGCGCCGCCGCAAGGCTCGAACCAGCGCATAGCCCTGCGCCCGAGAGCACGAACTTGGCTGCCGTAACGCCGGCAGTGTTCATCCCCCCGAGCCGCTGGCTGCTCTCGGACCCCGCTCTGCCCCGCCCTCTCGGCGGGGCAGAGTGCTTTCCCCGCGCGCTCATCGCGCGCATGCACTTCCCAGGCGGGCACACCACCCTGACCACACACCCTGCCGAGTTCGGCGAACTCCTTCGGAGGGCTATCCGCGCGACGTGACACACTGGCGGCGCAGGCGGCGGTGAACGGGGGCGATCCGGTTGGGTCTGGAGATCGAGAGTCGGCCGTCGGAGTCGCCGTACGTCGAGAGGGTATGGCGCAGCCGCAGCATCGAGGTCGGTCGGATGACGTCGATCGCGGCGTCGCATTGGGAGCTTGTCTTCTGGGAGCACGACGGCCAGGTGCAGGCGGCCGTGCTGGGCCCGGAGCCCAGGGCCTGTCCGGCTCCCGTTCCCAAGGACGCCACGTTCTTCGGTATCAGCTTCGCTCTCGGCACTTCGATGCCCCACGTGCCGATCAGTCGGCTCGTGGGTGGCAGCGCGGAGATTCCCGACGTGACGCGGCGTTCCGTGTGGCTGAAGGGTTCCGCCTGGCACGTGCCCGATTACGACAATGCGGAGGCGTTCGTGCGGCGCATGGTGCGTGAAGGCATCGTGGACTGCGACCCGATCGTGCCCGCGGTGCTCGGCGGCGCGGCCCCCGATGTCTCCGAGCGAACCCTCCAGCGGCGTTTCGTCGCGGCGACGGGCCTCACCCAGGGTGCCATCCGGCAGATCCACCGTGCCCGCGAGGCGGCGGTTCTGATCCAGGACGGGGTGCCGGCGCAGGACGTCGTGCACCAGCTGGGTTATTTCGACCAGCCCCACCTGGCGCGGTCTTTGACCCGGTTCATCGGCCGGACCGCCACTCAGCTGAGTGCTCCGGACAGGGCGGAGCCGCTGTCGCTTCTGTACAAGCCCGCCTCCCCGGTGCCCGCATATTCTTCCTGACGTAGCCGACGGGATCGGCCCGCCCCGACCGGAGCGCTATTCGGCCGCGACCGGGCAGAGGCCCCCGAACTCATCACGGAGGAATCATGCGCAAGGTCGTTTCGGGCCTGTTCGTCTCGCTCGACGGTGTCGCCCAGTCGCCGAACGAGTGGCAGTTCGCTTTCGACGAGGAGATGGGCGCGGCGCTGGGAAAGACGCTGGAGACGGCCGACACGATTCTGCTGGGCCGGGCGACCTTCACCGAGTGGGCCGGGTACTGGCCGACGGTGACCGACGGCGAGGACGCCGGCTTCGCCAAGTGGATCAATGAGTCGCCCAAGTACGTCGTCTCCTCCACGCTGGACAGCGTGGACGACTGGGCGAACAGCACGCTCATCAACGGCGATCTGGCTGCCGCGATCGAGGAGCTCAAGGCGGGCGAGGGGAAGGACATCACCGTCGCGGGCAGCCCCACGCTGGTGCGTTCGCTTCTGGAGCAGGACCTGCTGGACGAACTGGTACTGCTGATCCACCCGGTGGTGGCCGGCGAGGGCCGCAAGAAGCTGTTCGCCGCCGACGCCACTCTGAAGAAGCTGGAGCTGGTCAGCGCTCAGCCGACCAGCAGCGGAGTGATCATCGCGACCTATCGTCCGACGCGCTGAGCACTGCGCGACGCGGGCCGCGTGTCCGACATCCTGCGAGCAGATCAGCGCGGGGGAGCGGAGGGTGGCGGAGCAGTCGATTCGCCCCATGACGCTTCGAGTGCCGCACGAAGGGCATCGACCCCCTCCCTGCCGATCCGTTCCGCGAGCCGGTCCTCAAGCTGTTGCAGGATCGCGGTGGCCTGGCGATGCGCGCGTTCGCCGTCCGGGGTGCGTCGGATCAGCCGCCGGCGGGCGGAGCCCGGATCGGGAACCTGCGCGAGCAGTCCGGCGTCGACCAGGCCGTGCACGGCCTGGTGGGCGGTCTGCCGGGTCACGCCCATACGCCGGGCCAGCTCGGAGACGGTGGTGCCGTGGTCGTCCAGGACGGCGAAGAGTTGCGCCTGCGTCGGCGAGACCGGCGTGGCGCCCGCCGCTTCCATGGCGGCGAGGAGACCTTCCTCGAACCAGCGCCGGGCATCGGCGAACAGCTGGGGAAAGCTGCGACGGGTGGGCTGCATCTGTTCGTTCCTCACGACGGCCGAGGCGGGGTGGCGGCGCAGGACTCCACGTGCCTGCCGATCCGCTCAAATGTCAGGCTACCTGACATTCCTGTCCGTGTCTGATCGAGGAGACCCCATGACCGTTGAGTACACCACCCGGTACCGGAGCGCGTCACGAATACCCTCCGATCCTGGCAAGCCGTACTTCATCGAGAAGGGCGAGGGGGACCGGTCCTGCTGGTTGCCGTCGGTGTCCTCGACGAACAGCCGGACCGCGCCTTGGGTGACGCAGAAGACCTCGTGTGTGTCGGGGTGCAGATGGGCCGGGATGACGTCGCCCTTGGGGCCTTCGACGGTGAAGAAGTTGAAGGTGTTCTCGGTCTGCTCCCCGCGGGCGTAGATGGTGATCAGGTCGCCGAACAGGTGGGCCAGAAGCTGCTCACCCCGGGCGACTTCGGCTTCGTCCCCAAGACCTGCCCGCACGCCTATCGCATGGAGCGCCACCACAGCCAGGTGGTCGGCGTCGCGGCGGGCCGGGGCGGCACATTCGAGCGGTTCTTCGAGAACCTCGGCACCCCGAGCGACCGACACGGCCTGCCCCACCACGGGTGTGGCTCCCCTGGATGGAGAGTCTCACCCTGCCGAGGCCGCAGGGCTACGCTTTCAGGGACAGCGTCGTCGGAAGGGGGGGCCGTCATGGGGACAATACGCGCAGGTCGCATAAGGCGGCAGGGTTTCCGGCCCCCACAGGATCGCGAGAACGTCTTCATCAGCGTCGACTGCCTCGACGACAGCGATCCGCTGGACCTGTCGCACTGCACGCCGCGGCTCTGAAAGCAGCCCTGGAAGTGGCTCCGGCGGCGGCCTTCAGCGCGGTTCAGCACGCGCCTCGCCTACAGTTTCCGGATGGTCGGGAACAACATGGTGCGCGCCGTCCGGCGGCTGCCCGCGACGACGGCGTACGTCGCGCTGCTGGTCACCACCGCCGTGTGGATGTCCGGCCAGTCACTGCGCGAACAGGCGCGGTTCGTGCGGCACAACAGCAGCAACGTCCACCACCTGGAGGTCGGGAAGTGGTGGACGCTGTTCACCAGCGGGCTGGTGGTCGACGGTGTGCCCGTGCTGCTCGGGATCGCCGCCGTGGCCGCGGTGCTCGGGCTGGCGGAGTGGCGGTGGGGGTCGCGGCGCGGGTTCGGTGTGTTCCTGCTGGGCCACCTCGTCGCGACGCTGCTGACCGAGGGCGCCATGTGGCTGATGCACCTCGCGCACCTGCCGGGTGTCCTGGCCAGGGCCCGTGACGTCGGGATCAGTTACGGCCTGGTGGCCACCGCCGCCTGTCTGCTCGTCCTCGGCGGCCGCAGGGCCCGCCGGTACGGGCTCCCGGTCCTCACCGCGGTGCTCACCGTCGCCTGGATCATCAACCATGAACTGGCCGACGCCGGGCATCTGGTAGCGCTGGGCCTCGGAGTCCTCGGGGCACGCACCCGCTGGCTGGGCGCCCCACGAAAAGCACACCGAAAGGCCCCCACGGAGTTGGTGCAGGTCCTGCAGGGCCGCATCCCAGGTGACACCGGCCGCCCTGGTCCCACCGGCTGACAGGAGGCGCCTGACGGGTGAGTTGAACATGGACCTTCTCCTCCCCGGTCGGTAGGCGTATATCCGGCCGGCGGGGTCGGCCGGAATGGCGTCACTGCAGTCTGGCCGCCGCAAGCCGGAATTGATCCAGGAGATCAGGTCCTGGATGTTGTCGTTCAGGCCCGTGCCCTTGCGGGCGTTGACGGCGGACGGGCGCTCGTGGTGGGCGGAGACGAGGCTGGACGGGAAGAGCAGGGGGGAGCTCGTGCAGGCTCTTGAGAAGTAGTCACCGAGACCACCGCGACAGAATGAACACAAACCCGACACCATGACCACGAGACCCCGGCGGCCTGCGGCTACCAGGGCCATTTTCACCCCACCCCGTCCACAACCACCCCGTCCACCTCATGCACACCTACAGCGTCGGCGAACAGCAACGGTGCGCAGCCCGTGGCGAGCACGGCCCACACCAACCCCAGCAGGCGAGCCCGCCGCATCACGGGCCCGTGGGCCGAGTTGCTTCCTTGACGACGATGTACCGGACGTTGGCGGCTTGTTCGGCGAGGCGGGTGACCGTTTCGCCGGATCCATAGAGGCCGACCTCACGGCCTCGGACACCGGGTCCCGGCTGACCCTGCACCACACCGTCCAGGACCGCGACTGGCCCCCCAAGGTCGCCGTCGGCTGGCACCTCTGCCTGGACGTGGCCGACAAGCTCCTCGAAGGCCGCCCCGTCCCACCCATCCGCGGCGCCGCCGCCGTCGACTACGGCTGGTCCGAAGTACGCGCAGAAGCTCGGTATCCCCAACACGGACCTCTCCGAGCACCTCCAGAACGAGAACTGAACATGCGGCCCGACCACCACGGGTGTGCGGGCCACTTTCACAGCCACCGTATCCAGCTGCGCCGACTGTCGACTGCCAGCCCGGCGACAACGCCCCATGGCGCACGACGAGTTGATCCAGCATGGCCTGCAGGGCTCCGGCAGGCGTGGCCGGTTGATCCCCCATGGCCGGCGGATCCCGGCCCGGGTGTACCGCACTCCACCGGACCCTGGACGCAGACGGCGTCGCGGCCAAAAACCACCGGGGGCCGAGCCGCAGCACGTGTGGCATGCGACATAGACCGGCGCACCCCTCACCCGTCGGCGCGATCGAGCGTTCGCGGCGAATCGACGACACCTCGGTGAGTCTCTTTCGGCCAGCGCGTCTTGGTGCCACGCCCCGGTAGGCAAACCGCCGCACTTCCGCAGCCGCCCCCCTCCCTTGTCCCGCAACTCCCGCCGGACGCCCTGGGCGTAGGCGACAGAGGGCTTCGCCGCTCTTCCTATGCACGGAACAGCAACCTCCCGGAGTTGACCCCGGCGGACTGCCCGAATCCGGGAATCAAGCCAGTTGATGAAAGTTGGGCACCGTTGACCGGAAACAGGAAGCCCATCGGCCGGAAACAGGGGCGTAACTTTCGCAGCGAAGCGCGGGTCCGCTTGGTCCATACCTGAGATGCCGCAGTTTCGGCCGAGCCCTGCGGCATATTGAAGGAGATGGATCAAGCCATGTATGTTCAACTCGCATTGAGATCCACGCATCGGGCGTCGGCAGGCGAGTTCACCGGATTCCCTTCGATACCGTTCCGCGCACCCTTGCGGCTTGCCTGGGCGTGGCAGCCGCAAGGAGATATCGAGTGGAGTACGACGTGGAAATCGTGCACATACCCGATAGTGAGAGGCGCACATTCGATGCGTTGATACCCGCCGGATCGACAACATCGGCAGGGCTGGGAACTCTGGGGGCGAGCGGTACGAGCAGTGAATACATCGCCCAGTCAATGGCTCACAGCTTCGGTGATTCGGGGAAGTTCCGCATCGTCCTGGAGAGTACTTACGAACAGTGCCTCAACTCTCTCACGTGCGGGCAGGCTGATCTCGCACTGGTGGCTCACGCCTATCCGAACATCAACGCCTTCTACATGAATCCACTCCTGGAGCCGGCGATCTTGTTTCGCGGAAACACGCCCGAATACGGACGCGCGACGCGGACCGACTTCGAATTCAGCGAAGAGCTGCTCTCCAGCGAGACCGTCGTCGCCGCTTCCGGCATCGGGAAGCAGACGGCGATCGAAGCACGCCCTGCGGAACATGATCGGGCCGGCCAAGGGCGTCATCGTGAACGTGTGCTCCGTCAGCGGCCTGGTCGCCTGGCCCGGCATCGCCGCGTACAACGCCACGAAGGGCGGCGTGACGATGCTGACGAAGTCGCTCGCCGTCGACTACGCGCAGTACAACATCCGGGCCAACTGCGTCTGCCCCAGCATCATCGACACCCCATGACCGACACGTCCACGGGGCACGACACGTCGATCAAGGGGGAGAAGGCCAAGCTCAATCCGATCGGGCGTCTGGGAACTCCCGAGGACGTCGCGAACGCGATCCTCTTCCTGGCCTCGGACAAGTCGGCGTTCATCAACGACGCCGCGCTCACCGTAGACGGCGGTTACACGGCGATCTAGTCGTGCCGTCCGGATTCACCGCAGAGAAAGGTTGGTTGGCGTGTCGGATCGAATGAGCGGCGAGGAGGGCGTGGCCAGGTTCCCTGTGCTGACGGTTCTCGCCCTGATGGCCGGCATCTTCGCGGTCGGCTCGGAGGAACTCGTTGTCTCCCCGCTGCTCGTGGACATGTCCACATCGTTCGACACGACGGTGGCCGTCATGGCGCTGTCGGTCAGCGTCTACGGCATCAGCACGGCGGTCGGCGCCCTGCTCTTCGCCCCGCTCGGCGACCGCTTCTCGCGGCGCCTCAGCCTGACCATCGGTATGGCCGCATTCGTCCTGGGCACCTTGATGTGCGCACTCGCCGGCGGACCCGGGGTCTTCTTCACGGGCAGAGGGCTGGCCGGTCTGGCCACGGGAGCCTTCGTGCCGACGGCCTACGCCTTCGTCGGTGACCACATCCTGTACCAGCACCGCGCCAAGGCCATGGGCATCCTGGTGTCCAGCTGGTCGATATCGCTCGTGCTCGGGGTGCCCATGGGGTCCTTCATCGGGCAATGGGCGAACTGGCGCTGGACCTTCGGCCTGCTCTCGGTCCTGGGCGTCTTCGTCGCCTTCGTCCTGCTACTCGCCAGGACCGGCGCCCGCCCCACCGACGCCGAGGCCCCCGAGCTGGCCGACGACGCACCCTCCGCTCCCGCCGAGAAGTGGATCCGGTCGGCCGGCCGGGCGCTCTTGGCGCCGAAGGTGGGCCTGTACGTGCTGGCGACCTTCCTCAACATGCTCGGCTTCTACGGCATGTACACCTTCCTCGGCAGCGCCCTGCAGTACCGCTTCGGCGAGGGCAGCTCCATGACAGGCCTCATGATCCTGCTGTACGGCCTCGGGTTCGCGACGAGCTTCATCACCGGCAGGTGGGCCGACAGGATCGGCAAGGAACGCGTGCTCATCGGCCTGCTCGGCGGCCTGGCCCCGGCCTTGGTGGCCATCCCGCTGATCGCCGAGTGGACCCCGCTGCTGGTGGTCTGTCTGTTCCTCTGGGGCTCCATGCAGAGTCTGGTCGTCACCCTGCTCAGCACGCTCCTGAGCGAATCCTCGCAGCAGTACCGCGGGACCGTGCTCGCCTTCTACAGCCTGGCGACGAACCTCGCGGTGGCCCTGGGCGCCGCGCTGCTCGGCCCTCTGTTCACGCGGTACGGGTTCACCGCCCTCGGGTGGGTCTGCGCGGGCATCACCCTCGTCGCCTTCGCGCTCAGCGCCTGGGCCCACCTGCGGGGTGTCGAGGCCTCAACACACGGTGCCGAACCACCAGTTCGCATCCTTGAGACGGAGGCAGCCGGAAGTGAAGACTGAGAGCCTGTGTCTGAACCCCGCCCGGGCCCGGGGCGTCTGGCACGCACTCCCCCAAGGCCTTAAGGGCCAGGGGGGACCCCCATGCCGCGT
>NZ_JBSFIE010000046.1:0-47062 GCF_053597395.1 Streptomyces sp. NPDC001415 | reverse complement strand
CTGTCATGGGGGTCCCCCCTGGCCCTTAAGGCCTTGGGGGAGTTTGAGGACGAGCGCCCTTAAGGCGCGAACGGGGTCTGGGGCGGAGCCCCAGCAGCCACGGACCGCAGCCGAACGACAACCCCCGGAGGCCACGCGGCGGAGCCGCAGAGTGTCACAGCGGGAAGGGGCGGGGTGGGGCCTCCCGGGGTCTGGGGCGGAGCCCCAAGCGTGGCCCGCTCCCCCGCCCCCGCCCGCCCGCTACCGTGCAGGGTCCATGACGCCCCGCACGAACCCGGAGGTGTAAGGATGACCCTCTCCAGACGCACCCTGCTCGCCGGCACGCTCGCGACGGGAACACTCACCTCCCCCACCCCCGCCGAACCCCGGCTCCGCACCGGCTTCGCCCGCCTGGCGGCGGACGGCTACACCGCCCTCGACGGCCAGAAGGTGGGCGTCGTCACCAACCCCACGGGCGTCACCCAGGACGTACGCCACATCGTGGACGTCATGCACGCCGACCCCCGCGTACACCTGAGCGCCGTCTTCGGCCCCGAGCACGGCTTCCGGGGAACAGCCCAGGCCGGCGGCTCCGAGGGCCGCTACGACGACCCGGCGACCGGGCTCCCCGTGTACGACACGTACACCAAGAGCGGACAGCCTCTCGCCGACATCTTCACCGCCTCCGCCGTGGACACGATCGTCTTCGACATCCAGGACGTCGGCGCGCGCTTCTACACCTACATCTGGACGCTCTACGACTGCATGGAGGCGGCCGCGCTCGCCGGCAAGCGGTTCGTGGTCCTGGACCGGCCCAACCCGGTGACCGGCCGTGCGGCGTACGGCCCCGTCCTCGACCCGGCGTTCGCCACCTTCGTGGGGCGGCAGCCGATCGCGCAGGCACACGGCATGACGGCCGCCGAGCTGGCCCGCCTCTTCAACGGCCAATTCCTGGGCGGCAAGGTGCGGTTGACCACCGTGGCCATGACGGGCTGGCGGCGATCGGCCTTCTTCGACGCCACAGCGCTCCCCTGGGTGCCGCCCAGCCCCAACATGCCCACCCCGGACACCGCTCTCGTCTACTCCGGCACCTGCCTGTTCGAGGGCACCAACCTGTCGGAGGGGCGCGGCACCACGCGGCCGTTCGAGCTGCTCGGCGCGGAGGGGATCGACGGCGAGTGGGCGGCCGCGCTCAATGAGCTCGCCCTGCCCGGCGTCCGTTTCCGCGAGGCGTACTTCGCTCCGACCTTCTCCAAGTTCCAGGGGAAGACGGTCGGAGGGGTTCAACTCCACGTCCACGAGCGGGAGTTGTTCGATCCGGTACGCACCGGGATCGCACTCCTCGTCACCGCCAAGCGGGTCTGGCGCGGCTTCGCCTGGCGTCCGGACAACTGGATCGACAAGCTCACGGGCTCGGCCCTGGTACGCACGATGATCGACGCGGGCGCCGGAGTGGACGAGGTCGTGGCCGCCTGGCAGCCGGGACTCGCGGCGTTCCGGACCGTACGCCGGAAGTACCTGATGTACGGCTGAGCCGAGGCCGCCCGGACCTCCTCATGTCACGCATATGGCCAGCTCCGCAGCGCGGCGGGACGATGGGTGGCGCTCAAAGTCGAGTGGACCGGAGGTCTGGCCATGACGGACATCGGAGTCGAGCCGTACCGGGAGATCACCTTCGACGCGGACGGCGACGCGGATCCCGCCGAGCGCACGGCCCTGACCGGCGTGGACGCCACGGATCTGGTGCTGTTCTGCCACGGCTGGAACAACACCCCGTCGGCGGCCCGGAACCTGTACCAGGCCTTCTTCGCGGCGTTCCCCGCGCTGCTCGCGGACTCACCCCAGGTGCGGCTCGGGTACGGGGGCGTGATCTGGCCGTCGATCCGCTTCACCGACGAGACCATCCCGAACTTTCCGCACACCGCGGCGGCCGCCGCCGGGCCCGGGCTCGACGACGCGACCGTAGCGGCGCTCAAGGGCTTCTTCCCCGGCCAGGACGCGACCGTCGACCGGATCGCCGCCCACCTCGCCGGGCAGCCCGACTCCGAGGAGGCGTTCAACGACTTCGGGCGGTTGACCCGCCAACTGGTGACGACGGCCGCCACGAGCGGGGCCGGGGCCGTCGGGGATCTGGCGGTGGAGGACGGCCCCGGCGCTTCGCCCGCGATCCTGACCGACGACATCCTGGCGCTGTGCCAGAAGTTCACGGCCGCGCTCGCCGACACCGGCATGGCCGTACAACCGGGGCCGCTCGGGCCCTCGTTCTCGATCGGCGGCTCGCTCAAGCACCTGTGGGACGGCGCGAAGGAGGTGCTGCGCCAGACGACCTACTACGAGATGAAGCGCCGGGCGGGCAAGGTGGGGCAGCTGGGACTCGGCCCGCTGATCGGTCAACTGGCCGGGTCACGGCCGGAGTTGCGTGTCCATCTCGTCGGGCACAGCCAGGGTGCGCGCGTGGTCGCGTTCGCACTGAAGGGGCTGCCCGCGGGCGCGCGCAATCTGAAGTCGGTGACGCTGCTCGAAGGGGCCTTCTCGCACTACGCCTTCGCCGAGCACCTGCCGGACGGCCTCGCGGGGGCGGGCGCGCTGAGCGACGCGCAGAGCCGGGTCGACGGCCCGGTCGTCTCCTGCTACTCGCATCTCGACACCGCTCTCGGCGTCATCTACCCGCTGGCCTCCGCGCTGTCCGGGGACTACGCGAGCGCGCTGCCGGGCCTCGACAAGCGGTGGTGGGCGATCGGCCACGACGGCATCCAGGCCGTCAGCCCCTGCACCACGCTGACGCTGGCCGAGGCGCTGCGCGACGGGGTGCCGGACTCGGGGTGCGTCAGCGTCGACGCGGCCGCCGTGGTGAAGGACGGCGGGCCGCCGTCGGGCGCGCACAGCGACATCTGCCACGAGGAGCTCGCCCGGGTGGTGCTGGCCGCGGGCCGCATCGTCAGGACCTGAGAGCCGGCGTCCGAACCCCGCCCGGGTGCGGGCGGGGTTCGGACACAGGTCTTGGCCCGCGGCCGTTCGCGTCCTAGCGGTGGCTGGGGAATTCGACGACCTGCTGGTACGTGGGCCGGTTCTGCCAGTTGATCGCGGACTGGGTGATGCCGCCGAGCGGACGCTGCACGATGCTGTCGGCGCACCACTGGTCGCCGGCCCCGCATCCGGCGTCGCCGGGGTAGACCTGGGCCGGGGTCTTGGCGGCGGCCTGCTTGAGCGTGCCGAGCAGGCTGTCGCGGCAGGCGGTCAGTTTGCCGTCGCCGCAGTAGGCGCGGGCCAGCGGCCCCCGCACCGGCTCACCGAGGACCGTACGCAGATCCTTGTCGGCGTAGCTCCACCAGCCGTACTGGAAGGCGGACCCGGCGTGCGAGCCGGTCGGGCCGTGCCCGGCCGAGGGTGCTTCGTCGATGCCGAGGTTGGTGGTGAGGGCCTTGTAGAGCGGGTCGCCGAGCCCGGGGCGGAACTCGGCCTCGACGAGCAGCGGCCACCAGGCGTCCATCAGGCGCACCGCGTCGGGATGGGTGTAGGTGTGCGAGCCCTGCGAGGTCTCGCGGCGCTGGCTGCCGTCGGTCTGCCAGGCCTCCAACTGCTGGACTGCCGTCACCAGTTGGGGATCGGTGACGGGTGAGCTGCGCAGCACCTTGAGGAGCTCGGGCAGGACGTCCTCGCCGCGCAGGTCGGTGACGGCGGCCTGGGCCATGGCCCGGGTGAGCGAGGAGCGGGTGACGCCGCCCTGGGCGACCAGCGCCTTCACGCGGTCGTCGAGGAGGTTGGCGCGGTGCACGGAGCCGTCGCCGAACCCGGCCGTGGAGTAGTCCTTGGCCTGCTTGTTGTTCCAGGAGACGTAGTAGTCCTGGCCGATCGACTGGGGGTGCTGGGCGGGCGGAGTGTAGGTGGCCGTGTTGTAGGCCGGGTCGAAGCCCTGCCACTCGTAGGCCCGGTCCGCCTTGACGGGCAGCGAGGGGTCGACGTTCGGGTTGCGGACCGGGTTCAGGCCGCTGTTGTAGTAGGCGGCGGTGCGGGAGTCCGCGTAGAACCAGTTGAAGGTGTAGTCGACGTGCTGTGCCGCCTCCTGGAAGGTCTTGGCGTCCTTCACGTAGGAGGGGTCGTTCATCATCTGGAAGCCGATGATCGAATCGGCGTCGTGGCGGTAAGTGGAGCGCAGCGAGGTGTAGGCCACGGGCTTGCCGCCGACGGTGGCGCGGGCGGTGACGATGCCGTAGTTGGTGCGCCACACCTGCATCCGGTAGGAGCCGGCCGCCGTGTTGTCGGCGACGGTCGGCTTCCAGGAGTTGGTCTTCTCCAGCTTCTCCATCGGGGTGCACACGCCCCGGAAGAGGTAGTGGGTGGCGTCCTGGCAGAGTTCCACGGCGTACGTGTCCATGATGTCCTGGCCCGCCGAGGTGGCCGACCAGGCGTAGTCCTGGCCGCGGCCGAGCTGGACGTACATCCCGACTCCGGCGAAGGAGGCACCCCGGGCGCTGATGCCGGGGCCCTGGATCTCCTGGAGCATCAGCAACTGTGGCGCGAAATAGCCGGTTTGGGGACCGAACACCGCTACAGGGCTGCCGCTCGCGGTGTGCGAGCCGGACACCAGGAGGGCGTTGGACATGCCGCGCGGCTTGCCGAGGTCGACGCCGGGCAGCACGCCGTTGTCGTACACGCCCTTCAACGGCTTGAGCTTCTGGGGAACTTTCACGTCCGCCTTGGCATTGGTGTTCGCCGAGCCGGTGCGGTCGTAGACGAGCTGTTCGGGGACGACCGTGCCGGGGTCGGGCATCGCGGCACCCTGGGCGTCGGCGGGCTTGCCCGCGTACGGGAAGCTGGTGCCGTCGTGGACGGTGAGCACGGACTCCGGGTCGTTGCGCTCACGGAAGGACTCCCAGACCTTGGTGCCCTCGGCCACGCCGTACTTGGCCTGCGCGGCCTGGAGCGACAGCGCGGCCTGCACCTCGCCGCCCCCGCCGCCGCCGAAGAGCCCGCCCACCACGGAGGCGAGCGCGATCAGGTCGGTGAGCTTGAAGGGCTGGATCTCCCCGACGTTCGTAATGGCGTCGATCTTGCCGGTGAGGACGTACTCGCCGGGGAAGTAGCGGCCGTCCTTGGACTTCTTGGCGTAGGCGTTGATGCCGTCGACGTACGCCTGGGCGTCCGCCATGGCCTGCTCGCCACGGGCGCCGTTGGCGGTACGGATGCGGTCGACCTGCGCCTGGAGATCGGCTTCGGTGTACGGGGCCTGCGGCCAGAACTCCTGCTCAAGTCCCTGGTTGGCGAGGGCGCCGCCCGCGAAGGAGGTGAGCTCGCCGCGCCCGATGTGGCGGAAGAGGTCCATGAGCCAGAGCCGGTCCTGCCCCGCCGCGTACCCGGCGCCGTACTCGGTCCCGTACCGCGTGGTGCCCTTGATGTGCGGCACGCCCGTCGCCTTGTCGCGGGTGATGGTGACGTCGGGGCGGGGCGAAGTCGTCGACTCGGCCTGTCCGTTGGGGACTCCGAAGGAGGCGTCGTTGAAGAAGCTGTTGAGCTTGTCGTCGGTGAGCGAGGACTGACCGGCCACCAGGGCGTCGTACTTGCCGAGCTCGTCGTCGCTGTGCGCGGGGTGGGTCCCGAACGCCTTGTTCGCGAGGATCTCGACGAGGGTGGCGTTGCCGTTGGCGCCGGGCGGCAGGATGTCGGAGCACTGCCCCTGGCAGTGGTCGCCGTCCGCGGGCTCGGCCGCACCGGCCGGGACCGCGGGGCCGAGCAGGGCGGCGGACAGGGCGATGACGGTGGCGGCGCAGGCGGCGGCTCTGCCGCGTCCGATGCCCGTCAGGAGCCGAAGCCTGCCGGGTTTCCCGGCTGTTGTGAATGCTGACGTGAATGCTGTTGTGCGTGCTGTTGTGAGCCTTGCGGTGCGTCGTCGCATGCGCGCTCCTAGTGGGGGCCGATGCGCGGGAGGCTACTTGGGGTAACACCGCACCGTAAGGTGAACATGCGTCACCTTCTCCGAATCCCCACACGCCCGCCCGACGGGCTCCGCGATCACGGCGGGCCAACGAGGCATGACCGGCGCCGACCCCGGAAGCTGTCCCTTTCGGCCTCCGTCGGCATGCGTATTCCTTCCGGGCTCCGCAGGGTTATGTGGGGCGGGCGAATTCAGGCCGTGCCGATGGTGCCCAAGTGCCCATGGGGGCCAAACCGGTTGAAGGGATTCCGGATGTGGTCACGGGTCGAATCCATTGCCCGCCTCGGCACTTCCCCGGCACCGCCACAGCCTGGCCTCTTCGGCCGTTCCAGCAGGTCGGCGGGGGAGCGGTCCATACGGGCCAGGTTCTGAGGAGTTCATGAGAATCGGATTCCAACGGTTGGGACAGGGTAGGCGAATCCCCCGTAATGGACGCCATCGGAATTTCGATGGAGCCGGATCGCCTTCGGGCACGTCCATTCCTCGACGCCGAAGTACGAGCGACGGAGGTGGCAGGGCCATGGCTGGTTTCCGCAGTCTGGCGAGACAGGTGCGCGACCCGAGGAACGACCTCGCGTTGCGGCGCTATTCGCTGCGCAAGTGTCTGGAGCGGTTCGCCCCCTACGGGCATCGGGCGACCTGGGACCATCTGTGCGGCAGGCACCGCATCGGGCCCGAGGACCGGGCACCCGATCCGGCGCGGCTGGTGGCCGCACTGGAGGAGCTGGAGGCGGCCAGGGCCGTCTGGCTCGCCTACGAAGTGGAGTTCGCGGAGCGCAGGAAGCGCGAGAAGCACGCTGGGCTGCGACGCCCGGGCTCCTTCGACGACTGGCACCGGCGCACCTGGGGCGGTTTCGGGGTGGCCTGGTGCGACGATCCGACGACACATCCCACCGAGCCGCTGGCCGAGGTGCTCGGCCGCATGATCGCGGCCCTGCGGGCCGCGCCCGGCACGGTGTGCCCGGTGTGCGGGGGGAGCCGGCTGGTGTGGAGCCAGGATCTGACCCACGAGCCGTGGTTCGGGCCGGTCTGCTCGGGCTGCGGGATTTTGGTGCCGCGCCCGGTGCTGACCTCCGAGGCGGTGGCACGGGCCAAGGCGGCACGGCGCGGAGAACTGGCATCGGTGGCGTGAGCGGCGCGGGGGCGAGCCGACTCTCCCCCGCGTTGCCAGTGGGCCTTTCGTCGTCGTCAGTGGGCCTTTCGTCGGCGGTTCGGCAGGGGAGCCCACGTTGTCAGTGCACTCTGGCACCATCGAAGACATGATCCAGGTCTGCCTCAACGGCGTACGAAGTGCGAAGGACGGTGCGGCGGTGCCGCTGTCCCCGGCCGCCCTCGCGGAGTCCGCGGCAGCGGCGGTGGCTGCCGGTGCGGCCGAGGTCCATGTCCATCCCAAGTCACCCTGCGGAAGCGATTCTCTCTCACCGCACGTGGTGGGCCCGGCACTTGAGGCGATACGGGCGGCGGTGTCGGTGCCGGTCGGGGTGACCACGGGCGCCTGGGCGGAGCCGGATCCGGCCCGCCGGGTGGAGCGCGTCCGGTCCTGGACGGTGCTGCCCGACTACGCGTCGGTCAACTGGCACGAGGACGGCGCCGACGAGGTGGCGGCCGCCCTGCTCGATCGGGGCGTCGACATCGAGGCGGGCATCTGGTCCGACACTCCCGCCGCCCACCGCTTTCTCAACTCCCCCTACTCATCAAGGGTGTTGCGCATCCTCGCCGAGGTGATCGGCACGTCCACGGAAGCCGCCGAACCGACGGCCCACGCCCTGCTCGCCGAGCTGGGCACCGCACACGGCAGGCCCATACTCCTGCACAGCCATGACGGCGGCACCTGGCCGGTGCTGCGCCTTGCACGCAGGCTGGGGCTCGACACCCGAATAGGCCTGGAGGACGTACTGGTCCTCCCGGACGGCGAACGGGCCGAGTCCAACGCCCAGTTGGTGCGGGCGGCGCTGGACTGTTCGTAAGGGGGGCAGGCCGGTCAGCCGGTGCGCTCAGCCCTTGCGCTCGGCGAGCAGCCGGGAGCCGGTCAGGCTGTCGCCGAAGACATCGTCCGGGTTGGACAGCACGCAGTTGTCCAGGGACAGACAGCCGCAGCCGATGCAGTCCGTGAGGTGATCGCGCAGGCGGCCCAACTGCGCGATGCGCCGGTCGAGTTCGGCGCGCCAGTTCTCGGACAGGCGGGCCCAGTCCTCTTTCGTCGGGGTGCGCTCCTCGGGGAGTTCGGCCAGGGCGTCCCGGATCGTGGCCAGCGGGATGCCGACGCGCTGCGCGGCCCGGATGAAGGCGACGCGGCGCAGGGTGTCCCGGCAGTAGCGGCGCTGGTTGCCGGAGGTCCGGCGGCTGGTGATCAGGCCCTTGGACTCGTAGAAGTGCAGGGCGGACACGGCGGCCCCGCTGCGCGCGGACAGCTGCCCGACCGTGAGCTCGTGGATCTTCTCTGGAATCTGCGGCACCCCTCGAACCCTACTGGCCCGCACCAGGGCACCGCCCAGGTCCCCGGGCTCCGGGGAGGGGGGCTCCGGGGAGGCGGGAGGGGCGGGGCCGCGGCCCGGGTCTCCGCCTCCGCACGTCGTTGACAGGACCGGCGGCCCCAACCATGCTGAGCTAGCTGAGCAAGCGCTTGTACATCGCTTGCGCATGCGCTTTTTCATGACTGCGAGAGCGTCGCGAGAGGCAGGGACCAGGGACATGGCAGAGCCGAGGATCTTCACATCCGCCGAGGAGCTGAAGGCCGGTGTGGGCGAGCAGCTCGGGCACAGCGACTGGCTGGAGATCGACCAGAAGCGGATCGACCTGTTCGCCGACGCCACCGGCGACCACCAGTGGATCCACGTCGACCCGGAGCGGGCCGCGGCCGGCCCCTTCGGGACGACCATCGCGCACGGCTATCTCACCCTTTCGCTGCTGCCGACGCTGGTCCCGCAGGTGCTGCGCGTCGAGGGCATGAAGATGGGCATCAACTACGGCACCAACAAGGTCCGCTTCCCCGCCCCCGTCCCGGTCGGCTCGCGGCTGCGTGCCACGGCCGTCCTCACGGAGGTCGTGGAGGCGGGCGGCGGCGTGCAGGTGACGGCCAAGGTCACCGTCGAGCGCGAGGGCGGCGACAAGCCGGTGTGCGTGGCGGAGTCGGTCTCGCGCTACTTCTTCTGAGCCCGGCCGGCACGCGAGCCCGGCCGGACTTTCGAACCCGGCCGGGCTTCTGGACCCAGCCGGTCGTCCGAGCCCGGCGAATCCTTCCGAGCCCCGTAGCCCCCCGAGTCCGGCCGGGCTTTCGAACCCGGCCGGGACGGGGCCCGCTACTTCTGGACCCCCACCATCCGCAGAACGAGGTCGGCGTACAGCGCGCCGACCTCGTCGGGGGTGCGGCGGCCTTCGGTGTTGAACCAGCGGGCCACGTCGATGCAGAGCGACAGCACGGCGAGCGTGGTGCCCGGCACGTCCGGCACGTCGAACTCCCCCGCCGCCACGCCCTCGTTGAGGATGCGGCGCACCGCGGCGTCGCTCCGCCTGCGCAGTCCCACGATCTCGGTACGGTGCTCGGCGCCGAGCGCGTCGAGTTCGTACTGGACCACGCGGGCCGTCATGTGGTGCCCCGCGTGCCAGCGTACGAAGGAGCGCACCGCCGCGGAGAGCCGCTCGGCGGCGCTGCCTTCACCCTCGGCCGCGGACTGGAGGATCTCCAGGGCCTTGTCGTGGCCGATCCGGCTGATCCGGTGGAGCAGCTCTTCCTTGGTCTTGTAGTGGATGTAGAGCGCGGCCGGGCTCATGCCGGCCCGGCCCGCGATGTCCCGGGTGGTGGTGGCGTGGTAGCCGCGCTCGGCGAAGGCCTCGACGGCGGCGACGAGCAGCCTCCTGGCAGCCTCGGGCGTGACCTCGCCCCACGGCTTCTCCTCGCCGCCGGCCGTCTCCTCAGTCACGTCAGCCGTGCCCATCGCTCGCCCCTTCCGTCCGTCCGCACTTCCGTTCAGCGGGACGAACACCATACCCCGAGGGTGAGCAAGCGCTTAGGGCCTGTCCGGCGGATCTGGTCGCCGTCGCGCTCGGACGCAGGCCCGGACGGGGTTCAGACACAGGCTCTAAAGCTTCTGGAACGGGTCGTGTTCGGCCATGAGCTTCTCCAGGCGGGCCTGGTCCACGCGGCTGACGATCTGGCCGGCCTCCTGCCGGTCCCTGATCACCTTGGCCAGGGTGAAGGCGGACGTGACGAGGTAGAGGACCGCGATGCCGAGGAAGGCCCGCACCCAGGCGTCCGCCTGGAGGCGGAGGATGCCGATCGCGGTGGCGACGAGCGCGATCGAGAAGGCGGCGACGGCCTGCCCGTAGTACGCCGCGGTGTTCTGCTGCTTGACCGGTGTCTCACTCATGGCGCACAGCATGGAGCGGATGTGGCGCGCACCACATCCGCTCTCGTACTCAGTACGTACTCAGACAGCCAGGGGCTCAGAAGGCCGAAACCCCGGTCTCCGCGCGGCCGATGATCAGTTTCTGGATCTGGCTCGTGCCCTCGTACAGGGTCATCACGCGGGCGTCGCGCAGCAGCTTTCCGACCGGGTACTCGTCGATGTAGCCGTAGCCGCCGAAGACCTGGAGGGCGTTGTTGGCGGAGCGCACCGCCGCCTCGGAGGCGAACAGCTTCGCCTTGGACGCGGCGGTCGCGAACTCCTCGCCCCGGTCGATCAGGTCGGCGACCCGCCAGGTCAGCAGCCGGGCGGCGTCCACGTCCACCGAGATGTCGCTGATCAGCTCCTGCACGAGCTGGTAGTGGGCGATCGACTTGCCGAACTGCTCGCGTTCACCCGCGTACTTGACGGCCGCATCGAGGGCCGCCTGCGCGATGCCTACGCAGCCGGCCGCGACCGACATCCGCCCCTTGGCGAGCGCCGACATCGCTATGGAGAAGCCCTTGCCCTCGGGGCCGAGCAGCGCGTCGGCCGGGACCCGTACGTCGTCGAGCACCAGCTCGGCCGTGGCCTGGCCGCGCAGGCCGAGCTTGCCGTGGACGGTGCGGCGGGTCAGGCCAGGGGTGTCGGTGGGGACCAGGAAGGCGGAGATGCCACGGTGGCCCGGGGTGTCGTTGGTGCGGGCGAAGAGCAGCACCACATCGGCCCAGGTGCCGTTGGTGATGAACATTTTCGCGCCGTTGATCACGTAGTCGCCGCAAGTATCGTCCCGGACGGCCTTCGTGGTGAGGTTCCCCGCGTCCGAGCCCGTGCCCGGCTCGGTGAGCCCGAAGCAGCCGATCGCGTCGCCGGAGGTGAGCCGGGGCAGCCAGGCGCGCTTCTGCTCCTCGCCGCCCCAGGACGCGATCGTCTTGGCAACCAGGCCGAGCGAGACCGAGACGATGCCGCGGACCGAGGAGTCGCCGCGGCCGAGCTCCTCGGTGACCAGGCAGTAGGCGAGGTGGTCGCCGCCCGAGCCGCCGTACTCCTCGTCGATCGTGAGCCCGAGGAAGCCGAGGGCACCGAGTTTCTTCACGATCGACTTGTCGACGCTCTCGGAGCGGTCCCACTCGACGACGTGCGGGGTGATCTCGCGGCCGACGAATTCCTCGGCTAGCTGCCGGACGGCGGCCTGCTCCTCGCTCAGCTCCAGGTTCATTTTTCCCCTGCACCCCAGATTTAATTACCACTGCTAGTTTTTGGTTGGCAGGCCCTACTATGTGCCGCATGGCCCGACCGCGCAAGCCCCTCCTGAGCACCGACCGCATCGTCACCGCGGCGAGCGCGCTCGTGGACGCGGAGGGCCTGGCGGCCGTGTCGACCCGCCGTCTCGCCGCCGAGCTGGGGGTCAGCGGGCCCTCGCTCTACAACCACTTCCGCACCAAGGACGAGATCCTGGAGGCCGTCGCGGACGCCACCTCCGCGCAGGTCGACCTGTCGATGTTCGACGCGGACGACGACCGGGACTGGCGTACGTCCCTGCACGACTGGGCGCTCGCCTACCGCGCGGTCCTCACCCGCCACCCCAACATCGTTCCGGTCCTCGCCCAGGGGCCCGGCCGGCGCCCGGCGGGGCTGCGGCTCGCGGACGCGGTGTTCGGCGCGATGGTCGCGGCGGGCTGGCCGCCCGCCCAGGCGACCCGGATCGGCGCGCTGATGCGGTACTTCATCATGGGCTCGGCGCTGGGCTCCTTCGCCCGCGGCTTCGTGGACGACGAGGCGGCGTACGACCCGGCCGACTACCCGCACCTGGGCCAGGCGCACCTGCTCGCCGAGCGGCAGGAGAAGATCGACGAGGGCGCCTTCGAAACGGGCCTCCAGGCGCTGCTCGACGGGCTCTCGATCCAGTACGGGGCGCTGCCTCCCGAAGTCCCGCTCCCCTCCTGACCATTCGGGAGGTCCGAGCCCCCGCGCGAAAACTCGGTCGGAGCCGGGCCGCCCCTCGCCTACTGTGCATGACCATGACGAACCTCTCCCCCGAGCGCCGCTCCGCTCGGCTCGCCCTGGCCGCGGTCGCGGTCTCCGTCGTGCTGTGGGCCTCGGCCTTCGTGTCGATCCGGAGCGCGGGCGAGGCCTACTCCCCCGGCGCGCTCGCCCTCGGCCGCCTGCTCGCCGGGGCGCTCGTACTCGGCGTCTTCCTGCTCGTACGCCGCGAAGGGCTGCCGCCGCGCGCCGCCTGGCCGGGCATCCTGGCGTCCGGTTTTCTGTGGTTCGCCTGCTACATGGTGGCCCTCAACTGGGGCGAGCGGCAGGTGGACGCCGGTACCGCCGCGATGATCGTGAACATCGGGCCCATCCTCATGGCCCTGCTCGCCTCGCGCTTCCTCGGCGAGGCGCTGCCGCCGCGGCTGATCGCCGGGATGGCCGTCTCGTTCGCGGGCGCGATCGCGGTGGGGCTCTCGATGTCGGGCGACGGGCACGCCTCGGTGCTCGGCGTGGTGCTGTGCCTGCTCGCGGCGGCGACCTACGCGGCCGGCGTCGTCCTGCAGAAGCCGGCCCTGCGGCACGGCAGCCCGCTCCAAGTCACCTTCTTCAGCTGCCTGGTGGGGGCGGTGGCCTGCCTGCCGTTCGGCGGGCAGCTGATCTCGGACGCCTCGCACGCGCCGCTCCCAGCCACGCTCAACATGGTCTACCTGGGCGTGTTCCCGACCGCGCTCGCCTTCACGACCTGGGCGTTCGCACTGGCCCGTACGTCCGCGAGCCGCATGGGCGCGACGACGTACGTGGTACCTGCGATGGTCGTGCTCATGTCCTGGGCGGTGCTCGACGAGGTGCCGGCCGCGCTCACGCTGGTCGGCGGCGCGATCTGCCTCGCGGGGGTGGCCGTCTCGCGGTCCCGGCCACGGGCCGCCGGGGGCGGGGTCACTGTGGCGTCCGGGCCCACTTCCTCGGCCGAGGGTGAGCTGTCCGGGCCCACGCCCGAGGATGCGGGCGAGCCCAACCCTGGTGAGCGGGTCAACTGATCGCTCCCGCACGCCAGTTGGCCGGGTGCGGGCCGTCCGTGGCTGGTCGCGCAGTTCCCCGCGCCCCTATCAGTACTGGGGAACCCAGCTCCCGGGAGCGGGCCAACTGACAGCTTCCGCCGGTTCGTTGTCGACAGCGGGCCGCGCTGGGCTGGTCACAGCCCCGCGCCCCTGTCGGCACTGGGGCGCGAGGCCCGCCCAGAAGGCGGCCAGCACGCTTCACGAGGCCGCTGGGCCAGCCCTGCCAGGGGCGCGGGGAACTGCGCGACCAGCCCCCACCGGCCCGCGATGAAACACACCCACTCCCGCGGAGCGCCTCGCAGATCTAGAACACCACCAGCGCCCGACCCCCCTTCCCCGCCAGCATGTTGTCGAAGGCCGCCGGGATGCCGTCCAGGGCGATGCGTTCGGACACCAGCGCGTTGAGGTCCAGGCGGCCGGTGCGGATGTGGTCGGCCAGGACCGGGACGTCGGTCGCCGGGTCGGAGTTGCCGTACACGCAGCCCGCGAGCGTGCGGCCCCAGTGGAAGATCTCCAGCGCGTTGAAGGTGACCTGCTGGTCCTTGCCGCCGATGCCGACGACGGTGGTGCGGCCGCCGCGCCGGGTCGACTCCCAGGCGGTACGGATGGTCACGGCGCGGCCGACGCACTCGACGGCCACATCCGTGCCCTGACCGCCCGTGAGCTTGCGGATGTCCTTGGCCGTGGTCTCCGAGGCGATGACGAAGTCGGTCGCGCCGGCCTGGCGTGCCAGCTCCTCCTTGTCCGGGGAGACGTCGACGGCGATGATCCGCGCGGCGCCCGCGATCCGGGCCGACTGGAGGGTGGCCAGGCCCACGCCGCCCGCGCCGAACACCGCGACGGTCTCGCCCGCCCGCACCTTCGCAGAGTGGTGGATCGCCCCGTACCCGGTGAGGACCGCGCAGCCGAGCAGCGCCGCCTCGGTGAGCGGGATGCCCTCGGGGAGCGGGATCAGGCAGTTCTCGGCGACGACGGTCTCCTCGGCGAACGCGGCGACGTTCAGGCCCGGGTGCAGCTCGGTGCCGTCGGCGGTGCGCGCGTACACGGAGGCCGCGCCGTTGAGCGCGTTGACGCACAGCCACACCTCGCCGAGCGAGCAGGGGTGACAACTCCCGCAGGACGGTGCCCAGTTGAGGACGACCTCGTCACCGGGGGCCACCGACGCGACCCCCTCGCCGACGGAGACGACGGTGCCCGCGCCCTCGTGGCCGAGGACCGCCGGGACCGGGACCCGCATGGTGCCGTTGGTGAGCGAGAGGTCGGAGTGGCAGACCCCGGCGGCGGCCAGGCGGACCCGTACCTGGCCGGGGCCCGGCTCGGGCAGGTCGATGTCGGTGATCTCCAGCGGAGAGCCGACGGCGGGCAGTACGGCGGCGCGAACCATGACGGGCGTTACTCCTGAACGATCGGAAGGACGAGGGGAAGAACGAGGGGAAGAGCGGCGGGAAGAAGAGAACCGCTGCGGACGCGGGCTCGGAAGCCGGCCCAGAAGCGGGCTCAGAACTGGAGCGACTTCGTCTGGAGGTACTCGGTCAGGCCGTGCACGCCGAGTTCGCGGCCCACGCCCGACTGCTTGTAACCCCCGAAGGGGGCAAGGGGGTTGAAGCGGCCGCCGTTGATGTCCACCTGGCCGGTGTCCATGCGGCGCGCGAAGGCCACGGCCTCCGCCTCGTCACCCGCCCAGACCGCGCCCGCCAGGCCGTACACGGTGCCGTTGGCGATCCGCAGGGCGTCGTCCTCGTCCACGTACTTGATGATCGAGACGACCGGGCCGAAGATCTCCTCCTGGGCGACGGTCATCTCGGGGGTGACGTCCGCGAAGATCGTCGGCGTGACGTAGTAGCCCTGCTCCAGGGGTGCTTCGGGGCCGCCCGCGACGATGCGCGCGCCCTCCTGCACGCCCTTCTCGATGTAGCCGCGCACGCGCGCCAGTTGCTTGGCGTTGACGAGCGGGCCGACGCGGTCGCCCACGGTGTACTTGGCGGCGGCGGCCGAGGCCAGCTCGACCGCCTCGTCGTACTGGTCGGCGTGGACCAGCATCCGTGTCCAGGCGCTGCACGTCTGGCCGGAGTTGCCCATCACGTTGGCCACTCCGACGCCCACGGCCTTGGCGAGGTCGGCGGAGGGCAGGATGACGTTGGCGGACTTGCCGCCCAGCTCCAGGGCGACGCGCTTGACTGCGGCGCCCGCCGTGGCGCCGATCGTCTTTCCGACGGCCGTCGAGCCGGTGAAGGAGACCAGGTCGACTCCTTCGTGCTCGGCGAGCGCCTGGCCCGCGACCGGGCCGAGGCCGGTGACCAGGTTGAACACACCGGCGGGCAGGCCGGCTTCGTGCACCGCCTCGGCGAAGAGCTGCGCGGTCAGGGGCGTGTCCTCGGCGGGCTTGAGGACGACCGTGCAGCCCGCCGCCAGCGCGGGAGCCACCTTGTTGACGATCTGGTGCAGCGGATAGTTCCAGGGCGTGATCGCGCCCACGACCCCGACCGGCTCCTGGTAGACCGTGGAGTTCCCGATCTTCTCCTCGAAGGCGTACGTGGCGGCCAGTTCGGCGTACGACCCGGCGACGGCGATCGGCAGGCCCGTGTGCACGGCCTGCGCGAAGGCCGGCGGTGCGCCCAGTTCCGCGCTGATGGTCGCGGCGATCTCGTCCTTGCGGGCGACCAGGCGGTCCCGCAGCGCCGCGAGCCCGGCCGCGCGCTCGGCCGGCGGGGTAGCGGCCCAGGCCGGGAGTGCCGCGCGGGCGGCGTGTACCGCGCTGTCGACGTCCTCGGCCGTGCCCGCCGGGACATGGGCGATGACCTGCTCGTCGACCGGGTTCACCACCGCGATGGCGTCCTGGCCGGCGGCAGCTCGCCACTCGCCGCCGATGTACATCCCGTCGTGGGCGTTCATGTCATTCCTCCCGAGCCGAGGCAGTGTCGTACGCCGCTCAAACTAGCGCCGTTAGTTTTTGGGCGCCAGGGGCGCCCGGCGCGACCGGTGGCCCGGGCGCCCGTGGCGGTCACCGCCGCCATCCTCCTGGTCCCGGGCAACACCGCGCCAGGCACCCCCTTCGGCCACGACGGCCCCGCCCACCACGAACGCCGGTGCGGCACGCAGAACGTGCCGCACCGGCGGAGTCGGCCGAAAGGGAGCCGAAAGGGAGGGGTCAGATGATGCCGAACAGGATGCCCGACCCGAGGACCACCAGGCAGGTGAGCGCCGCCCACTTCACGGTGAACCGGGTGTGGTCGCCGAACTCGACCTTGGCCATGCCGACCAGGACGTACACCGCGGGAACGAGCGGGCTCGACATGTGCAGGGCCTGGCCGACGAGCGAGGCACGGGCGATCTCAAGCGGGGAGACCCCGTGCGCGGCGCCGGCCTCGGCGAGGACGGGCAGGACGCCGAAGTAGAAGCCGTCGTTCGACATGAAGTAGGTGAGCGGCAGGCTGAGCAGCCCGGTGACCAGGCCCATCTGCGAGCCCATGCTGTCCGGCACCACGCCGACCAGCCAGTCGGCCATGTGCTTGACCATGCCGGTGCCGTTGAGTACGCCCGTGAAGACGGCGGCCGCGAAGACCATGCCGGAGACGTTGACGACATTGTCGGCGTGGGCGGCGATACGGGCCTTCTGGTCCGGGATGCGCGGGAAGTTCACGGTCAGCGCGAGGGCCGCGCCGATCAGGAAGAGGACCGGGATCGGCAGCCACTCCATGATCATGGAGGTGAGCAGCGCGACGGTGAGCAGCGCGTTGAACCAGTACAGCTTGGGCCGCAGGGTCTCCCGGGCGGAGTCGAGCCCCTGGAAGTCGTCGCCGTCGGGGGCGTCCGTCCCGGCGCCGCCGCCACTCGCCTTGCTCGCAGCGTCGACCGAGCCCGAGCCGGAGCCCGACTCCGCGCCACCGGCCCCGACCAGGACGGTCTCCGACTCCGGCTCCAGGACCTTGTCGAGGGACAGGTAGCCGACGCGCCCCCGCTCGCGCATGCCGAGCACGTACGACAGGACGAAGACGGCGACCAGGCCGACCGCGAGGGCGGGGATCATCGGCACGAAGATGTCGGAGGCGTCCAGCTTGAGCGCGGTCGCGGCGCGGGCGGTCGGGCCGCCCCAGGGGAGCGTGTTCATGACGCCGTTGGCGGTGGCCGCGACGCCCGTCATCACGACGAGGCTCATGCCGAGCCGCTTGTAGAGCGGGTACATCGCCGAGACGGTGATCATGAAGGTGGTGGAGCCGTCGCCGTCGAGCGAGACGATCGCGGCGAGCACCGCGGTGCCGACGACCACGCGCATCGGGTCTGCTTTGCAGAAGCGCAGGATGCCCCGCACGATCGGGTCGAAGAGGCCCACGTCGATCATCACGCCGAAGTAGATGATCGCGAACATGAGCATCGCGGCGGTCGGCGCGAGCGAGCCGACGCCCTTGATGACGTAGTCGCCGAGATGGGCTCCCTTGCCGACGAAGACGCAGAAGAGAGCGGGGATCAGAACCAGCGCCGCGATCGGCGACATCTTCTTCAGCATGATCAGGACCAGGAAGGTCGCGATCATGCCGAAGCCGAGGATGGTCAGCATGGAGGACACCTAACGTTCACCCTTGAACTCCCACCAGGGGCTGGCGGTGCGGATGACGTTAGGTCGCCGTTTCAATCCTTAACAAGATGT
Source organism: Streptomyces sp. NPDC001415 (assembly GCF_053597395.1). NCBI lineage: Bacteria > Bacillati > Actinomycetota > Actinomycetes > Kitasatosporales > Streptomycetaceae > Streptomyces > Streptomyces sp. NPDC001415. Next base: position 29,080 of record NZ_JBSFIE010000046.1, on the reverse strand, counting down.
TGACACCTGAGCAATACGAGCAAAACTCCAGGTCACGATAGGGGTACGAGTTCGACGGGGAAGCCGTTGAGCACGGACGTCCCCGACAGCGGGTCGAGCCGCGAGCCGTCGAGGAGCTGGTTGACGTTGACGCCGGGCCGCCCGGCGGCCACCGCGAGCCGGCTGCCGGGCCGGCTGTGGCCCCACCCGTGCGGCAGGCTCACGACGCCCTCACGCACGCTGTCGGTGATCTCCACCGGGGCCGCGACCTCGCCCCCGTCCGACTTGATCCGTACGTCGGTGCCGTCGGCGAGGCCGAGCCGGGCCGCGTCCTCGGGGTGGATCTGGAGGGTGCAGCGGTTGGAACCGCCGTTCAGGGCGGGGATGTTGTGCAGCCAGCTGTTGTTGGAGCGCAGGTGGCGCCGGCCGACCAGGACCAGGGAGGCGGGCCGTGCGTCGAGGGCGGCGCGCAGCCGGGGCAGGTCGGCGGCGATGGGCGCGGGCAGCAGCTCGATCCGCCCGCTGCGCGTCCTGAGCACCTGAGGGAGGCGGGGCTGAAGCGGTCCGAGGTCGATGCCGTGGGGCTGGGCGAGCACGCGGTCCAGGGTGAGTCCGTCCGGGTCGGCGCCGAAGCCGTCGCCGTACGGGCCGAGCCGGAGCATGAGGTCGAGGCGCCGCTCGGGGCCGTTGGTGCCGGTGAGCCGCCCGGCGAGTTCCCCCGCGTTCCGGCCGTGCACGGGGGAATGCGGGTCGGCGACGGCCTTGGCCAGCGTGCTGTCGACGACCATCGCGTCGACGGCGGCCGGGTCGGCGCCGTGCATGCCGGTCGCGGCGAGTACGAGGCGGGCGTGGATCTCGCACTCGTCCATGCGCCCTTCGGCGAGCGGCACGGCGGGCCGGGTGTAGCGGACCTGGTTGCGGACGGCGAAGCCGTTGAAGGCGAAGTCGAAGTGCGCGCTCTGGGAGGGCGGCGGCGGGGGCAGCACGACATCGGCGTGCAGCGACGTCTCGTTCAGGTACGGGTCGATGCTGACCATGAAGTCGAGCCCGGCAAGGGCCCGGTCGAGCCGGTCCCCGTCGGGCGCGGACAGGACCGGGTTGGCGGCGGAGGCGATGACCGCGCGGATCTGCTCGTCCCCCGGCGTCTCGATCTCCTCGGCGAGGGCCGCGAGCGGCAGTTCGGACTTCACCTCGGGGTGCCCGCCGACCCGGCTGTGCCAGCGCCCGAGCGCGAAGCCCTTGCCGGGGCCCGCCGGGCGGGGGGTGCGGTCGGTGGCGGAGAGCGGGAAGAGCGCGCCGCCCGGCCGGTCGAGGTTGCCGGTGAGGACGTTGAGTACGTCGACGAGCCAGCTGGCCAGCGTGCCGTGCTCGACGGTGCAGCTGCCGATCCGCCCGTATACGGCGGCGGTGGGTGCGGCGGCGAGTTCGCGGGCGATGACCCGGATGTCCTCCGGATCCACGTCGCATACGGGCCCGACGGCTTCGGGCGTGAACTCCCTTACGGCGTCGGCCACTTCGCCGAGACCTTCGAGGTGCACCTCGGCCCCGCCCGGCGCGGTGAGCTTCTCCTCGAAGAGCACCTGGGCGATCGAGGCGAGCAGCAGGGCGTCGGTGCCGGGCCGGATCGCGACGTGCCGGTCGGCGAGTTTCGCGGTACGGGTGCGGCGCGGGTCGACCACGGTGAGGGTGCCGCCGCGCCCCCGCATCGCCTTCAGCTTGCCCGGGAAGTCGGGGGCGGTGCACAGGCTCCCGTTGGACTCCAGCGGGTTGGCGCCGAGCAGCAGCAGGTGGTCGGTGCGGTCGAGGTCGGGCACCGGGATGGCGAACGGGTCGCCGAACAGGAGCCCGCTGGAGACGTGCTTGGGCATCTGGTCGAGGGTGCTCGCGGTGAAGAGGTTGCGGGTGCGCAGCGCGCCGAGCAGGACGGGCGGGTAGAGCGCGCCGGCCATGGTGTGGACGTTGGGGTTGCCGAGCACGACGCCGACCGCGTTCGGCCCGTACTGCTCGACTATGGGCCGCAGGCGGGCCGCGATCAGGTCGAAGGCCTCGCCCCAACTGGCCTCCTCCAGAACGCCGTTGCGGCGCACCAGGGGGCCGGTGAGCCGGTCGGGGTCGGCGTCGATCTCCCCGAAGGAGGCACCCTTGGGGCAGATGAACCCCTGGCTGAACACGTCGTCCGCGTCCCCCCGGGCGCCGGTGACCCGGGTGCCGTCGATGGTGAGGCTCAGCCCGCAGGTGGCTTCGCAGAGCGGACAGATACGCAGGGCGGTGCGGGACATTCGTCCTCCCAGGGCGGCGGCGCGCGGGCCCTTCGAGCATACCGACCGGTAGGCATGCCGGGGAGGGGTCGACCCGGGGCAGTCCAGGGTGCGACCGGAGTCAGTCCAGGGTGCGGGCGAGGTAGGCGTGCAGGAGCTGCCGGGTCTCCGCGACGATGCCCGGGTCTCCCTGCGGGTCCGTGCGGAAGGCGAGGCGCAGCGTGGCGTCGGCCGCCTCCACCGCGACCAGGATGACCCGGCGCAGATCGGCGTCCAGGGTGCGGCCGAACTGGGACGGGAGGAGTTCGGCGAGGCGGTCGGCGAGCAGGTGGTTGGCGTCGGAATCCGGGTCGGGCACCGGCTGGGGGCCGCCGAAGTCGACCAGGTTGAACCCGGGCACCGTCTGTTTCAGGACGAGGTACTCGTCAAGGACCGCGTCGACGGCGGCCCGCCAGTCGGCCGCGTCGATCGTTTCGAGCCGGGCGTTGATCATGCCTGCGTAGCGGTCGAGGTTGCGGGCGGCGAGCGCCTCGGCCATGGCGCGCTTGTTGCCGAAGAAGCGGTAGACGGACCCGATGGGCACGCCCGCGCGCTGGGCGACGGCCCTGGTCGAGAGGTCTTCGTAGCCGGTTTCGTCGAGGAGTTCGGCGCAGGCGTCGAGTATCCGGGACAGCCGCTCGGCGCTGCGCTGCTGCACGGGCGCCCGACGGAGGTTCGCGTGGAGATCAGGGGCAGGAGGCACGCGCCCATCATGCCCCGCCCGGCCGGTTTTCCCGTTGACGCGACCGCATCGTAATCCTACGGTTGAGCATAGGATTCCGGCACGGGAGCACACGGGAGCAGGAGAGCGGACGATGACGACACCTACCGGCGAACAGGCGAGGAAGATCGCGGAGGGCCTCGGCTACTCGTGCGGTTTCGGCAATGAGCACAGCTCGGAGGCCGTCCCCGGCGCCCTTCCGCACGGTCGCAACGCACCCCAGCGCGCCCCGCTCGGCCTGTACGCGGAGCAGCTGAGCGGATCCGCGTTCACCGAGCCGCGCGCCGACAACCGCCGCTCCTGGCTGTACCGGATCCGGCCATCGGCCGCGCACCCGCCGTTCACCCGCGCCGACAACGGCCGGCTCCGCTCGGCCCCCTTCACCGAGACTGTCCCCGACCCGAACCGGTTGCGCTGGAACCCGCTGCCCGCGCCCCCGGCGGACACCGACTGGCTGGCCGGTCTGTGGACGCTCGGCGGCAACGGCGACGTGGCCCAGCGCACCGGCATGGCCGTGCACCTCTATCACGCCAACTCCTCGATGAACACAAGGGTGTTCAGCGACGCCGACGGCGAGCTGCTGATCGTCCCCGAGCACGGCGGCCTGCTCCTGCGCACCGAGCTGGGCCTGCTCGCCGTCCGCCCCGGCGAGGTCGCCCTGATCCCGCGCGGCGTCCGCTTCCGCGTCGAGCTGCTCGACGAGAGCGCCCGCGGATACGTCTGCGAGAACTACGGCCGCCCCTTCGAGCTGCCCGAGCTCGGCCCGATCGGCGCCAACGGCCTCGCCAACGCACGGGACTTCCGGGCGCCGGTAGCGGCATACGAGGACGTGGAGGGGCCGGTCGAAGTCGTCAACAAGTTCTGCGGCAACCTCTGGACCGCGACGTACGACCACTCCCCGCTCGACGTCGTCGCCTGGCACGGCACGCACACGCCGTACGTCTACGACCTGCACACCTTCAATGTCATCGGCACCATCAGCTACGACCACCCCGACCCGTCGATCTTCACGGTGCTGACCTCGCCGTCCGACACCCCGGGCCTGGCCGGCGTCGACTTCGTGGTGTTCGCGCCGCGCTGGCTGGTCGGCGAGGACACGTTCCGCCCGCCGTACTTCCACCGCAACGTGATGAGCGAGTACATGGGCCTCATCGAGGGCGCCTACGACGCCAAGGCCGAAGGCTTCGTGCCCGGTGGCGGCTCGCTGCACAACATGATGTCGGCGCACGGCCCGGACCGGGAGACGTTCGACCGGGCGAGCGCCGCCGAGCTGAAGCCGCAGAAGATCGACGACGGGCTTGCCTTCATGTTCGAGACCCGCTGGCCGGTCACCGCCACGGAGCAGGCGGCGACGGCCGACCACCTTCAGCGGGGCTACGACGAGGTGTGGCAGGGTCTTCAGCGCCACTTCCGCTCCTGAGCACCGCCTGATACGGAGTCCCTGTGACCTCCTCCTTCGCACCCGACTCCCTGGTCCTGAACCGGAAGCTGCCGCTCTGGTACCAGGTGTCCCAGTCGTTGCGCGCCTCGATACTGGGCCGCTCCCCCGACGCCTCGCTGCGCCTGCCCACCGAGGAGCAGCTCGCGGCGCACTACGGGGTGAGCGTGCTCACGATGCGCCAGGCGCTCAAGGAGCTGGAGGAGGAGGGCCTGATCAGCAGGCACCGGCGGCGCGGCACGTTCATCGAGCCGGCTGCCCGGCGGGCATCGCCGGTCCGGCTGCTCGGCTCGATCGACGCGATCGTGGCCCAGCAGTCGGGCGAGCGCACCACGATCCTGGGCCACGGCCCGGAGCCGGTCCCCGGCGACCTCGCCGAGTACTTCCCGGGCTGCCCCGAGGTCGTGACGTACCGGCGGCTGCGGTGCGACGAGGAGAGCGGCGAGCCGACCAACTGGGCCTGCAACGCGGTGCGTCCGGAGGTGGCCGCCGCGATCGAGCTCGCGGATCTGGAGCGCTGGCCGATGACCAAGGTGCTGCGCGACGCGGTCGGCGTGGACATCGCGCGCATCACGGACACGGTGGAGGCCCGCCTCGCCGACCCGGTGACCGCCGAACTGCTCCAGGTCCCGCTGCTGTCGCCGATCCTGCACTACACGGGCGTGGCGTACGACGGAAAGGGCCAGGTCGTCGACGTGGCCAGGATCCACTACCGCGGCGACCGCTTCTCGTTCTCGGTGACGGTCGAGGCGCGCTGATCCGCCCTGAAGGGGCGCGGGGCGGCCACGGCCGGTCCGCAGCCGAAGACCGCCGCTCCCGCGGCACGCTTAGCATGCTGGCTGTGAGCGATGACGTGCCTCTCCTCGACGACCTGATGCCCTGGTCGGTGGCTGCGCTGCGGCTGGGGCGCGACTGGGTGGTGGCGCCGGACGAGCGCAGCCTGCGCTCCCGCTGGGATCTGCTCGTACGCTCCGAAGGGGCCGAGCGGGAGCGGCTGTTCGGCCCGAGCAGGGCCCGTACCCTCCGCTCGGCGGTCGCGGCTCTGCCCGGCCGGGCCGCCGGAACCGGCCCGTTCGCCCAGGAACAGGGCCCGTGCCCGGCTCCGGTCCGCTTCCGGTACGGGCCTTTCGACGAGCAGTGGCTGATACCGGACCAGCGCCTGATCGACGCGGCGCGGCCCGAGTTGTGGCGGGTGGCGGACGAGCACCAGCTCTTCGCGGTGGAGCAGGGGTACCTGCCGAAGGACGACGGGCCCGCGCTGACCGTCTCCGCCCTGCTGCCCGACGGCCGCTCCCCCGCTGGGCGCCCGGGTCGCATCCGCCCGCTGTACCGCCGCCCGGGCGGCCTCGAACCGAACCTCGCGCCGGGCCTGGCCCCCTTCCTCTCCGAGAGGTACGGGATCGAGGTCATGCCCGAGGACGTGCTCGCCTGGGGCGTGGCGGCCGCCCGCCCGAGTGCCGCGGGCTGCCTCGTGCCACTGCCCCGGGATCCCCGACTCTGGTCCACCGGCGTCGAGTTGGGGGGCCGGATGAGTGCGCTGATGGTGCGCGGGGCGCGGGGCGGCGAGAAGCCCCGGCTGCCCGGCGGACGGCGGCCCTATGTGCGGGCGACGCTGCCGGCCCGCCCGCGGGAGCTGCGCTACGACGCCGAGGAGGAGACCCTGCACGTGGGCGACGGCGGCCGGATCTCCCCGGTGCCCCGCGAGGCGTGGGAGTTCCAGGTGGGCGGGGTGCGGATGCTTGAGCTGTGGTTCCAGCGGCGTACGGAGCCCCGGGAGCCGGGCACGCTGACCGCCGTGGGCCCGGCCGACTGGCCCCAGGAGCGGACCTCCGACCTGCTCGAACTGATCACGGCGCTCGCCCTGCTCGGTGAACTGCGCCCGCGGCGGGCGGAGTTGGCCGATGCCGTCACGAAGCCGGTGACGCGGGGCGAGCTTCGCGCCGCCGGTGTGCTGCCCGTACCGGACGGGGCGCGGCACCCCGCGTCCGTACTCGATCACCACGAGGAGGGACCCGGGGGCCAGTTCGCCCTCATCTGAACCCGACGGGAACCCCCAGGCCTCAGCCCTGATACTCCGTCAGGTCGATGGAGTGGATGTTGAGCGCGTGCCCGAACTCGGGGTGGACCGTCTCGCGCTCCAGCTTCATGCCGAGCTTGCGCATCACGTTCTCGGAGGCGTCGTTGCCCACCCGGGAAATGCTGATGACCCGGTCGAGCCCGCGGTCCTGGAGCGCGAACTCCAACGAGGCATGAGCCGCTTCGGACGCGTACCCCTGGCCCCAGAACGGCCGGCCGAGCCGCCAGCCGATCTCCACCTCGTGGGCCGCCTCGGGGAGGAAGTACGGCACGGACAGGCCGGTGAAGCCGATCAGCTCGCCGGAGCCGAGGAGCTCGACGGCGAAGAGCCCGAAGCCCTCGTCGTCCCACTCGTCCTCCCAGCGCTCGATGTCCCGGGCGGTCCGCTCCAGATCGCGGACCGAGCCGTCGCCGATCCAGCGCATGACCTCCGGGTCGGCGTTGATCTCCGACATGGGGACGAGGTCGTCGTCGGTCCAGCGGCGCAGCAGGAGGCGGGGGGTGCGGATCTCGGTCATGGGGCCATCCTGCACGGGCGGGGGCCGAGCCGGAAATCCGCCCCCGCCTCCCGCTATGTGGCGAACCCGTCGAGCGTCCGGCCCAGCGCCCGTTCGAAGACCGCGTCCAGGTCGATGGGCCCCGAGTCCTCCGCGAAGGCCGCGGCAAGGCGCGGGTAGCGGCCCGTGGAGACCTGACTGAGGAGGTAGCCGATCCGCACGCCGTGTTCCTGCTCCGCCGACCAGGGCAGCGACCGGGTGCGCTCGGCGGTGGCGATCTCGTTGGCGACGTACGTGGTGACGACGCCGTTCACCGAGGCGATCAGCTCCATCTTCGTGCCGTACTTCGCCTTGAGCGGGTCGAGGCAGGTCATGCAGTGCTCCAGGTACCGCAGCGCGTTCGGGCTGAAGCCGTACACCGGGGACATGAGGCCCGGCACCCACGGGTGGCGGTGCATGAGTGCCCGCGTCTGGTGGGCGAGGCCGAGCATGTCGGCCCGCCAGTCGCCGGTCGGATCGCTCAGCTCGTACTCGGCGCTGACCGCGTCCACCATCAGCTCGTACAGGTCCTCCTTGCGCGGCACGTAGTTGTACAGCGACATCGTTCCGCAGCCCAGCTCGGTCGCGACACGGCGCATGGAGACCGCGTCGATACCGTCCGCGTCCGCGATCCGCACGGCGGCGGCGGCGATGTCGGCACGGCTGAATGCGGGCCTGGGGCCCCGTCCGGCGCGCTCGGGGCGCGCCCAGATCACTTCTGGTTCAGCAGGTCGCCCTGCCATGGATCATCACCTCGCCCCCCATCGTAGTTACGTACGCCGTACGTAGTGCGCTATGGTGTGCCGCATGACAACTACGTACGCTGTACTTAGTGAAGGTCTGGAGAAGCGCTTCGGCGAGGTCCACGCGCTGCGCGGCCTCGATCTCGCGGTCGCCGAAGGCACCGTCTGCGGGGTGCTCGGCCCCAATGGCGCGGGCAAGACGACGGCCGTACGCCTGCTGACGACGCTGCTCGCGCCGGACGCGGGCTCGGCCCGGGTCGCCGGGTACGACGTGGTGCGCGAGCAGGACGCGGTGCGCCGGCGGATCGGCGTGACCGGCCAGTCGACCTCGGTCGACGTCGAACTCACCGGCCGGCAGAACCTCCAGCTGTTCGCGAAGCTGCACGGCATGCGCGGGGCGGCCGGACGCGAGCGCGCCGGTGAACTCCTGGGCCGGTTCGCCCTGTTGGACGCGGCCGACCGGGCGGCCGGCACGTACTCCGGCGGCATGCGGCGCCGACTCGACCTCGCCGCGAGCCTGCTCACCCGACCCCGGGTGCTCTTCCTCGACGAGCCCACCACCGGCCTCGACCCACAGAGCCGCAACCAGATCTGGGCCGCCGTGCGCGCGCTGGCGGCCGAGGGCACGACCGTGCTGCTCACCACCCAGTACCTGGAGGAGGCCGACCAGCTCGCCGACACCATCGTCCTGATCGACCAGGGCCGGGCCGCCGTCACCGGCACCCCGGCCGAGCTCAAGGCGAGGATCGGCTCGTACGCGCAGGTGGTGGTCGCCAGTGAGGCGGGAATGGCTCAAGCCGCCTCAGTTCTCGACCAGTTGACCGGCGCCGAGCCCCAACTCGACGCCGCCGAGCGGACGGTGGGCGCGGTCTCCATGGACCCGACGCTCACCCTGCCCCGCATCGTGCGCGAGCTGGACGCCGCCGGGGTCCCGATCCTCGACGCGAGCCTGCGCCCGCCCACCCTCGACGAGGTGTTCCTGCGCCTCACCGACGCCGCCAACTCCCGCAAGGAGCTTGTGACATGAGTTCGCTCGCGTACGACAGCACGGCCCTTCTCGGCCGCCAGCTCCAGCGCATCAAGCACGCGCCCGGCGTGCTGATCCTCACCCAGACCATGCCGATCACGATGCTGCTGTTCTTCGGTTACGTCTTCGGCAGCGCGCTCGCCGTGCCGGGCGAGCAGTACCGGGCCTATCTGGTGCCGGGCCTCCTGGTGGCCACCGCCGCGAACGGCCTGATGACCGGGATGTTCCAGGCCGCGCAGGACTCGCACCGCGGCGTGATGGACCGGCTCCGCACCCTGCCGATGAGCCGGGCAGCGGTCCCGGTCGGCCAGAGCGCGGCCGACCTGCTGACCACCGCGCTCGGCATGATTCCGCTGATGCTCGTGGGGCTCGCGGTGGGCTGGCGGATCGAGAGCGGGCTGGGCGCACTCGGCGCCTTCGGGCTCCTGATGCTGCTCCGCCTGGCGACGACCTGGATGGGCTCGTTCCTCGGGCTCCTGACGCAGAGCGAGGAGGCCGCGGGGCAGCTCGGCTCGGCGACGTTCATCCTGCCGCTGCTCTCCAACGCGTACATCCCCACCGACAAGCTCCCCGGCTGGCTGCGCACGATCGCCGAGTGGAACCCGATCAGCGCGGTCGCCTCGGCCGTCCGCGATCTCTGCGGCAACGCCTCACCGGCCGCGGACGCCGCCTGGCCGGTCGCCCACCCGGTGGCCGGCTCGCTCGCCTGGTGCGCCTTCCTGCTGCTGGTCTTCGTGCCGCTCGCGGTACGCCGCTACGCGCATGCGGGCCGCTGATCAGCGCCAAGAGGTGACAAGGGCGGCCCGTACGCGATAGGTACGGCTATGAGCACTCAGCCGCTGCCCCTCGCGGGCCTCACCGTCGTCGCCGTCGAACAGGCCGTCTCGGCACCGTTCGCGACCCGCCAGCTCGCCGATCTGGGCGCCCGCGTCATCAAGGTCGAGCGCACCGACGGCGGCGACTTCGCCCGCGCCTACGACACCGCGGCCCGCGGCCTCGCCTCGCACTTCGTGTGGTGCAACCGGGGCAAGGAGTCGGTGGCCCTGGACCTGAAGGACCCGCGCGGCCTGGACGTACTGCACCGGCTGATCGCGGACGCCGACGTCTTCGTGCAGAACCTCGCGCACGGCGCGGCCGCCCGGCTCGGCCTGGACGCGGCGACCCTGTGCGCGGCGCACCCGAGGCTCGTCGCCGTGGACATATCGGGCTACGGCTCCGAGGGCCCGTACGCGCACAAGCGGGCCTACGACATGCTGGTGCAGTGCGAGGCGGGTCTGGTGTCGGTCACCGGGACGCCCGAGCAGCCCGTCAAGGCCGGAGTCCCGGCCGCCGACATCGCGGCCGCCATGTACGCCTTCTCGGGCGTCCTGGCGGCCCTGGTGCGTCGCGGGACGACCGGACGCGGCGGGCCGGTGGAGATCTCCATGCTGGAGGCGCTCGCCGAATGGCTGGGGCATCCGCTGCACCACGTGATGCACGGGGGCACCGAACCGGCGCGCACCGGAGTCGCGCACGCCGTGATCGCGCCGTACGACGCCTATCCCACGGCCGACGGCGGGCAGGTGCTGCTCTCGGTACAGAACGACCGGGAATGGCGACGGCTCGTCCAACTGGTGCTCCAGCAGCCCGAGTTGGCGGATGATCCGGCCTTCGCGACCAATGCGGCGAGGGTCGAGAACCGGGCGAAGACCGACGAGGTGGTGGCGCGGACGCTGGCCGGACTCACAGCGGCCGAGGCGGTCGCCGGCCTTGAGCTGGCGGGGATCGCCTGTGCCCGGCTCAACACGGTCGGGGATGTCGCCGCGCATCCGCAGCTGGCGGCACGGGGCCGCTGGCGGGAGGTGGATTCACCGGTGGGGCCGCTGCGGGCGCTGCTGCCGCCCATCAATCTGGGCGGCAGTCAGGAGGCGCTCATGGGTGCGGTGCCCGCGCTCGGCGAGCACACCTGCGCAACGTTGCGGGCCCTGGGAATGACGGACGAGCAGTTGGCAGAGCTGCGCCGGGACGGCGTGATCGCCTGAGCGCGGTGCGTGCGGTGTCGGGAGTGGGTTCAGCCGCGGCTACCGAAGAGCGAGCGGCGCAGCCGCCGCAGCGGCGCGAAGAGCGAGACGCGAGCACTCTTGCTCTTGCGGGTGTGCGCAACATCACGCGAGGTCAGCTCGCGCATCAGCAACGTCGCCTCGGCCGCCTCGCGCTGCGGGACGGCAGGGCCGCCGAGCACCGAGAGGTGGCGGTCGAGCCGCGAGCTGGTCGCACTGCTCCCGCAGGTGATGGCAGGCACTCGCGCCCTGCTGCGCACTGTTATCTGTTCCATGTCACTCCCCACCCGTACGAGGGCACCCGGCCCCGGGCAGGGTAACCCTATCGCCCCCGCATCACACTCGTGTATCCCGGTGGCAGGATTCACCTTGAGGGGCCGAAGGTTGACAACTACGCTCCGAATTCCGCTGATTCCAGGGCGAGTTGGACACATCCTTGACATGCCATCACACAGAGTCGCGACCTGTGTTCGCACGGGGTGCGGATTGCCGTTCAAGGGGGCGGCAGCGGCCCGGCCCTGAGCTAACTTGGAAGGGTTTCTCCGCCGCGGATGGGGGGCTCGCCAGTGAGCGAAGTGCCGGGCAGTGAGCAGCGATTGATCGCGGGGCGCTACCGGCTCCTCTCACCGCTCGGCCGGGGCGGCATGGGCGTCGTGTGGCGTGCCCGGGACGAGGTCCTGGGCCGCGAGGTCGCCGTCAAGGAGGTCCTGGCCCCGCCCTCGCTCGACTCCCCCGAGGTGCGACGGCTGTACGCGCGCCTGGAGCGGGAGGCCTGGGCGGCGGCCCGGATCTCACACCGCAACGTGGTGACCGTGTACGACGTGGCCACCGAGGACGGCCGGCCGTGGATCGTCATGGAGCTGGTGCGCGGCCTCGCGCTGTCCGACGTCCTGGACGCGGAGGGTCCGCTGGGTCCGCAGCGCACCGCGCGCATCGGCGCCGAGGTGGTCGCGGCGCTGCGTGCCGCGCACGAGGCGGGTGTGCTGCACCGCGATGTGAAGCCGGCGAACGTGCTGCTCGCCAACGACGGCCGGGTGGTCCTGACCGACTTCGGCATCGCGACGGTGGCGGGGACGCAGACGCTCACGATGACCGGCGAGGTCGTCGGATCGCCGGAATTCCTGGCCCCCGAACGGGCGTTGGGGCGCACGCCGGGCCCCGCCTCGGACCTGTGGTCGCTCGGCGTGCTCCTGTACGCGGCGGTCGAGGGCAACTCGCCGTTCCGGCAGGACACCCCGCTCTCCACGCTGCGGGCGGTGGTCGACGACGCGCTGCCGCCGCCGCGCCGGGCGGGCCCGCTGACGCCGGTGATCGAGGGACTGCTGCGCAAGGATCCGGCGGAGCGATGGCCGGGCGAGGAGGCCGAGCACCAGTTGCGGATCGTCGCGGCGGGCGGCTCGGCGCGAGCCCCGCTGGGAAGCTCCGAGGCCACGACGGTAGTGGCCGGATCGGCGGGACTGGCGCCGACTCCGCCGATGCCGGTCCCCGCGGCCGCACCCGGCGGCGGCACGATGACGACGCGGGACGCCGAACCGTCCCGGCACACGGGGGCCGTCCTGCTCGCCGGGATCCTGGTGCTGCTGCTCGCGCTGGGATGGCTCGTGTACGTGCTGGTGCGGGACAACGGGCAGGGCGGCGACGGGGGTTCGTCGAGCGGCGATTCGCCCGCGCCCTCGGTGTCACACTCCTCCCAGGCGCCCGGAACGTCCGGCGCCACGAGCGGGAAGAGCAGCCCTTCCCCGTCGTCCAGCACGAGTGCGAGCCCCTCCGCCTCGGCATCCTCCTCATCGCCGCCCGCCCAGTCGGTGGAGGTCAACCTCCAGGTGGTGCGCGGGAGTTACGAAGGGGCGTGCCCGGCGCCGAACGCGCAGGCGCCCTCGATGGTGGCCGTCTTCACAGTGGGGCGTACGCCGGCGGATGTGGAGTACCGGTGGGTCACGAGGGACGGCCAGTCATCGGATCCGGGCTGGAAGACGCTCTCGTTCGCCTCGGGCGGGCCGCGGACCCGGCAGGTGGTGCACACCGAGTCGCCGGAGCGGAGCGGCTCCAACGAGGTTCATGTCGAGGTGCGCGGGCCGGTGAAGGCATCGTCCAACTCGGGTGCGTACAAGGTCACTTGCAAGGAGGAGACCCCGACGGGCGGGGCCTCCTCCTCGTACTCGCCGCCGGGCTCGTCCTCGCCCGGCGGGTGAGCGAAAGGATCAGGCCGCGTTGGTGAAGGTCGGCAGGTAGGCGCCCGCCTGGCCGGCGGCGGTGGGGTGGTAGGACTCGCCGATGTTGGTCCATACGACGCTGTTCAGCCACGGGCTGCCGGAGCAGATCTCGTGTCCGGTGAAGCCCGGGACGACGTCCGCGAAGCTGAAGCCGTGGTCGGCGGCGCGCTTGGCGGTCACCGAGTTGAGCTCGTCGGCCGCCCCGTTGATCGCGGAGCGGGAGTTCTCGCTGAGGCCTGCGACGCAGTTGCCGCCGATCTTGTAGAAGTGCGGGTATCCGATGACGACGACGTGGGCGTTGGGGGCCTTGGATCTGATCGCCGAGTACACCGAGTCGAGCAGGCCGGGCAGCGTCGAGTCGACGTAACCGCGGGCCGCCGCCACCTTGCTGAGGCAGGTGGACTCCGAGTACAGGACGCAGCTGGTCATGACGTCCGAGAAGCCGGCGTCGTTGCCTCCGATGGTGATCGAGACGAGGTCGGTGGTGGAGCTGAGCGGGCCGAGCTGGCTCGACGTCACATCACCCGTACGAGCGCCGGAGCACGCGGTGAAGTTGAACGAGGCGGGTGAATGCGCCGCCGCCCACAGGGCCGGGTAGGCCTTCGTGGAGCGCTTGCAGCTGCCGCTCGAACTGTCGTAGCTGCCGGCTCCCACGCCGGAAGAGTACGAGTCGCCGAGGGCCACGTAGTGGGATCCGGCCGCCTGGGTTGCCGCTGCGGCCACGCCGGCCCCGGTGAGGGAAAGCGCGACAGCCAGCACGAGCGCCCATGCATATGCCGCGATTCGGGACAGTTTCATGGAACCTCCTTGTAGCGGGTTTTCCGCCACGGCAGTGGTACCAGCCCCCACAGATCACGGGAAGTGTCCATGCCAAGAACAACCGACGGACATCTGCGGCTACATGATGATCTGTCAGCAACTCGCGAGTAATCCTTCACCGGAGCCCCACACTCCGCTGATGGACCGTCAATGTCCGTTCAGAGCAAGCGAATCGGCGTCTTGACGGAACTGTCCGAACTGCGTCACATTGAAGCCTCGCATCCGGCGCATCGGGGGGAACCGTCGCCAATGCAGACCATCAGTGACAGATCGGCAGCGGGCACGTTCGTCGTCGCCGACCTGCCGCCCGTCCTCGCGGGAGCGGCGCTCGGCGTCTCGACCGTGGGTGCCGTCCTGGCCTTCGTCGACCTGGACTCTCCGCTGCGCGCTCCGCTCGCGCTCTTCTACCTGGTGGCCGCGCCCGCGGAAGCGGCCGTATTCGCACTGCGCCGACTGGAACCGCTCGCCCGCATGGTGGCGTCTTTATCAGGAGCAGTACTCATCGATCTGCTGACCGCCGAAAGCATGGCAGGTCTGCACCTTTGGTCGACCCGTAACGGCATCACAGCCGTGGGCGTGATCAGCCTTCTTCTCTTCCTGCTGGGTACGGGGGTGAATCGCTCCGGATGCGACCGTGAAAGTCCGGTCAAAAACTGAGAAACGTGAGGCCTCGACTGAGGTCTTGCCATACAGTCCCAATCATCAATACCGTCTTACATCCACCCGCAACGGTCCATCATGCAAAGCAACGCTGGGGGAGGGCTCAAGCGTCGCGATGGATACCGGAGCGGGGCGCGGTAGGGGGGTGCCGTGCTCGGTCTTCGCCATGCGTGGGCCGCAACACGGGCCGCGCGGCCAGCAAAGCCAGCTCACCCAATGAGTGCGGTGCGCCATGCCGTCATGACCGGGGTGAGAACCCCCCTTTCGTAACCGGAAACTCATCCGGACTGCCCGGGGGCGGGCGGTCCACCGGACGAGAGGGACAGAGACTCATCATGACTCCTTCCGTGCGCCCGGCTGTCCCGGGCCAAGATCAATTAATTGCGGAATCGCCGGACAGCCACCCGGATTCCGTCGCCACCAGCCGAATATCCGCTGCGTATCGACCGGTTTCGGCGAATCTCGCCATTGCGCCGCCCGTGAGCGTCGTGATCCCGGCCATGAATGAGGCCGAGAATCTTCCGCACGTGTTCAAGACACTTCCGGACTGGATCCACGAAGTCGTCCTGGTCGACGGGAATTCCACCGACAACACCGTGCAGGTCGCCCGTGAACTGTGGCCCGACGTCAAGGTCGTCAAACAGGTCGGCAAGGGCAAGGGCGACGCCCTGATCAGTGGCTTCGCGGCCTGCACCGGCGACATCATCGTCATGGTCGACGCGGACGGCTCGGCGGACGGCGAGGAGATCGTCAGCTACGTCTCCGCGCTGGTCGGCGGCGCCGACTTCGCCAAGGGGTCCCGCTTCGCCAACGGCGGCGGCACCGACGACATGACCCCGATCCGCAAGCTCGGCAACGCCGTCCTGTGCGGCATCGTGAACCGCAAGTTCGGCGCCCGCTACACCGATCTCTGCTACGGCTACAACGCCTTCTGGAAGCACTGCCTGGACAAGATCGTGCTGGACTGCTCCGGGTTCGAGATCGAGACCCTGATCAACATCCGGATCGTCAAGGCGGGCCTGCGCGTCCAGGAGGTCCCCAGCTACGAGTACAACCGGATCCACGGTGTCTCCAACCTCAGCGCGGTGCGCGACGGGATCCGCGTCCTGAAGGTGATACTCCGGGAGAAGGCGGTCCCCCGGGCGCGTCGGCGCACCCAGGCCGTCTTCCTGAACACACGGCGGGGAGAGGTGTCTTGACGGAGCGTCACTTCTCCGTGGTGATCTGCGTGTACACCGAGGACCGCTGGGAGGACATCCTGGCGGCGGTCGCCTCGGTGCGCACGCAGTCGCTGCCGGCCCTGGAGACGCTGCTCGTGGTGGACCACAACGAGCGGCTCCTGGAACGGCTCACCAAGGAGTTCAAGGAGTACGCGGCGTCCGGGGAGGTGCGGGTGCTCGCCAACGCGGGCCCCCGCGGCCTCTCGGCCGGCCGCAACACGGCGATCTCGATGGCCCGGGGCGAGTTCGTGGCCTTCCTCGACGACGACGCGGTGGCCGAGCGCGACTGGCTGCGGCACTTCGCCGAGGGGTACGAGGACCCGCGCGTGATGGCGGTCGGCGGCCGCACGATGCCCGCCTGGGCCTCGGGCCGCAGGCCCTCCTGGTTCCCCGAGGAGTTCGACTGGATCGTCGGCTGCACCTACCGGGGGCTGCCGCCCGGCCGCGTCGAAGTCCGCAACGTCCTCGGCGGCAACGCCTCCTTCCGTACGTCCGCCTTCGACGCCGCGGGCGGCTTCGCGACCGGCATCGGCCGCGACGGCGACAAGCGGCCGCTGGGCTGCGAGGAGACGGAGCTGTGCATCCGGCTCAGCAAGGCGCTGCCCGACGCCGTGCTGCTCATCGACGACCGCTCGGTGATCCACCACCGGGTGCCCGCGGCCCGCGAACGCTTCGGCTACTTCCGCACGAGGGCGTACGCGGAGGGTCTCTCCAAGGCGCTGGTGGCTCGAAGTGTCGGTTCCGGCAAGGGACTTGAGTCCGAGCGGCGCTACACGACCCGGGTCCTGCCGGCCGGTGTGGTGCGGGGCGTGCGGGACGCGGTGCTCGGCCGGGCCGGGGGCGCGGGCCGCGCGAGCGCCATCGTGGCGGGCGTCGCGGTGGCGACCGGCGGCTATCTGCTCGGCACCGTACGGGCGTTGCGGGGCGGGGTCACCTTCACCGTCGCCCCCATCGAGCGCGTACCGGCCGCGGATCCGAACGAGGAGGGCGAGGCGGCATGACGGCTGCGCGGACGGGGCCCGTGCCCGTCCTCATGTACCACTCGGTGGCGCACAGCCCCGCGAAGGCGGCGTTCGGGCTCTCCGTCGCGCCGGACGCCTTCGCCGACCAGATGGAGCTGCTCGCGGAGCTGGGGCGCACACCCGTCACCACGGCCCAGCTGGCGCACGCCTGGCGCACGGCGGGAGCGCTTCCACGCCGTCCCGTCCTGATCACCTTCGACGACGGCTACGAGGGCGTGCACCGCCACGCCCTGCCGGTCCTCACCAAGCACGGCTTCGCCTCCACGCTCTTCGTCTCCACGGGCTGGCTGCGCGGCCCGTACGACGACGGCAACGCCCTGGACACCATGCTGGACTGGGACCAGGTGCGCGAGCTCGCCGAAGGCGGCTGCGAGATCGGCGGGCACAGTCACAGCCATCCGCAGATGGACCAACTCGGCGATGAGCGGCTCTGGTTCGAGACGCTGCGCTGCAAGGAGATCCTCACCGACGAGCTCGGCCGCCGCCCCGTCTCGTTCGCCTATCCGTACGGCTACTCCAGCCGGCGGGTGCGGCGCACGGTGCGCTCCGCGGGCTTCGCCCAAGCACTCGCCGTGGGCAACGCGCTCGCCGAGCGGCGCCAGGGTCCGTACGCCCTGGAGCGGGTGACGGTGCGGCGCACCACCGGCCTCGACGAGTTCGAGCGGCTCCTCGTGGGCACCGGCCGCGACATCGCGCGCACCTTCGCCGGTGACCGCGTCCTGACCAAGGGCTACGCCCTGGTCCGCGCGGCCCGGCGGGCCCGGCGGGGGCTCGGCGGCGACTGAGAGAGCCCCTATCCGGACCGGCCCGGCCACAGGCTCTGACGACCGGCCAGAACCAGAAGGTGAGCGGTACCCGTGGCTGACGTGAGCACC
This sequence comes from Streptomyces sp. NPDC001415, assembly GCF_053597395.1. Taxonomy (NCBI): domain Bacteria; kingdom Bacillati; phylum Actinomycetota; class Actinomycetes; order Kitasatosporales; family Streptomycetaceae; genus Streptomyces; species Streptomyces sp. NPDC001415. Next base: position 11,415 of record NZ_JBSFIE010000046.1, on the reverse strand, counting down.
GCCCAGGACCTCGGCACTTCGACCTCGGACAGGCGCCGGGGCACCCCCCTCTTCCGCAACGCCTACGCCCTGATGCTGAACACGGGCATCAGCGCGGTGCTCGGGCTCGGCTTCTGGCTGGTCGCCGCCCGGTACTACACCGATGACGCGGTCGGCCAGGGCTCGGCGGCGATCGCCGCGATGAAGTTCCTCGCCGGGATCACCGCGCTGACCCTGACCGGGGCGATGGCGCGCTTCATCCCCGTGTCGGGCGCCGCCACCGGCCGTCTGGTCCTGCGCACCTATGCGCTGAGCGCGTGCGTCGTCGGGGTGGCCGCGCTGGTCTTCATGGAGACGCTCGACTTCTGGGGGCCCTCGTACCGGTTCCTGCACGGCCCGTTCAAGGGGCTCGGCTTCATCGCGGCGGTCATCGCCTGGTCGATCCTCACCCTGCAGGACGGCGTGCTCACCGGGCTGCGCAGTGCGTTCTGGGTGCCGGTCGGCAACACCGCGTTCTCGGCGGTCAAGCTGCTGCTCCTGGTGGCGATCGCGGCCGCGCTGCCGACCAGCGGCGTCTTCGTGTCGTGGGTCGCGGCGATCGCGGTGTCCGTGGTGCCGCTGGGCTGGCTGGTGTTCCGGCGCCTGGTCCCGCGCCATGTGGAGCTCACCGTGCGCACCGCCCGGCCGCCGAGCTACCGGGAGCTGGGCCGCTTCCTGGCCGGCGACTACACGGGTTCGCTGTTCGCGCTCGCCGTGGTCTACCTCGTGCCGGTGATCGTGGCCTCGCAGATCAGCTCGGCCGACAACGCGTACTTCTACATCACCGCGACCATCGGCGGCACCGTCGAACTGCTCGCCATCAACATGGGCGCCTCTTTGACCGTCGAGGGCGCGCACGATCCCGAGCGGCTGGGCCGCAACGCGCGGGCCGCACTGTTGCGGATGATCAAGATCGTGGTGCCGATCTGCGCTTTCCTCTTCGCCTTCGCGCCGCACATCCTGCACGTCTTCGGCGAGGGGTACGCCCGTCATGCCACGGCGCTGCTGCGCTGGCTGGTGGTCGGGGCGCTGCTGCGGGTGGTGATCGAGCTGTACTTCGCGGTGCTCCGCGCACAGAGCCGGACGGCCGGACTCGCCTGTCTCCAGGGCGCGTTGTGCGTTCTGGTGCTGGGTTCCACGCTCGCGTTGCTGCCTCCCCTCGGCCTGACCGGCGTGGGCATCGCGGAGGCGGCGAGCCTGTCGGTGATCGCGGCGATCGCGGCGGTGAAGCTGTTCGGGGTGCTGCGCTCGGCCTAGGGTCCGCCCGGCGGACAGGCCCTGGCGTCAGCGGGTCAACGCGTCAGCCAGCGCACCTCGTAGGCGGCCATGGGGAACGACTTGCCGTCGACCTTGGCGTCGATGGCACGGTCGATGGTGTTGACGACGAGCACGTCCTTGGCGCTCGCGAGCACCCGCACGTTCGGCACGTCATCGGCGGCGACGCTCACCGTGGTGAGGCCGGTGCCCGGCGGGAACGCCTTGGCGAACTTGGCGATCAGCGCGTACATGGGCAACTCCCGTCCCCCGCCGCCCTGTTGGGTCGGCGTCCACAGACAGCCGGGACACGGGCCGCTCTGCTCCTCGGGGCTCCAGTAGAAGGCGGTGGCGGCACCGCCGCGCGCCAGGGCCATCAGGCCGGCGGCCTGCGTGGCGACGCGCCGCTGCTCGTTCCAGCCGGACTTCTCGGGCTCGACATAGTACTCGGCCCACCACACCGGCAGGCCGGACTGCTCGCGCACCCACTCGCTGACGGCGGTCAGCTTGTCGGTGGCGCCGAAGGCATCGGGAATCAGCTGGTTGGTACGGGTGAAGCCGGCGCCGTCGACCACCGCGAAGTCGGCGCCCTTCCTGTGCTTGTTCCAGTACGTGAAGGCGTCGAGCACCCGCTGGTCGACCGAGCCCCAGGGGCCCTTCAGGGCGGACGCGTAGGACTGGTCCTGCGGCCCATAGCTGTCCATGACCAGGTAGGGGCCGCCGACCAGATTGTTCCTGTCGACCTTCTTCAGGGCGTCGTACACCTGGTTGTAGAGCTGGGTGTAGCCCTCGTAGTTCCAGCGCTGGGCGGTGTCGTCGTAGAAGCCCTTGAGCTCGTTCCAGACGATGAAGTGCCGTACGTCCGGATAGCGTTGAGCCACCTTGGCGGCCAGCGCCGCGAAGTCCTTGTAGTGGGTGGGCAGCGGCGCCGACTCCAGCGCCTTCACGCTCCAGTCCGTCCTGCTCGCCCCGGTCCGGCCGCCCTTCATCCAGTCGGGCGCGCAGCACAGGGTGATGACGGGGGTGGCGCCGGTGGAGCGGATGTAGTGGACGCGCCGGTCGAGATCCGAGAAGTCGTACGTGCCCGGTGACGGTTCGGGGTTGCCGGCGCCCCAGCCCATGATCGCCTGGTTCTGCGGCAGGCCCTGCGCCGAGAGCAGGTCGCGGGCGCGCTTCACGGCATCGTCGTCGCCGGTGTCCGCGCTGTACTGGGTGTGGGTGAAGCCCCAGCCGAGCGCGGTGTCGGTGTTGCTCGCACCGGTGCGGCCGGGTCCGGCCCCGCCCGCGTTTGTGTTCGTACCGCCGCACATGGCGAGGACGAGGGCGAGTGCGGCGAGGAGGACGGCGGCCAGGACCGCCGAGGTCCGGTGCCGGGGCGCCCTGGAGTTCCGGCTCCGGACGGCGGTTCCTCGATGACGTTCCATCACGGGGCAGCGTATCGGCGGCAGTTGGCATTCCGGCCAGTTTTACCGGAACAGGGACAGAACGTCCCCCAACCGTCAACGGGACAAAACAGGTGCACGCGCGGGCGCGGTGCCGGATCATGGGCGGCATGTCTACCCCAGAAGCCGCGCTGCCGATCCGGCTGACCGTGGACGACAGCGATTCGCCCTCCGATGTCGTCGACGCGCTCTTCCTCGGCCGCTTCGCCACGGGCGAGCAGCCGTTCTCGCACAGCTCGTCCATCGACCGGGTCAAGAAGGGCTTCAGCCTGCTGCCTCCCACCGCGAAGGTGCTGCGCGCCGCCCACGACGACGACCGCAGCGCGACCCTCGCCGAGGGCGAGGGCTGGACACTGCTCGTCTCGCGCTGGAACCGGGGCGCGGACGTGACCGTGACCGCGACCACCGAGGAGCTCGCCGCGCAGGTGCTGAAACAGGCCACCGAGGGCGCCGAGGACGAGCCGGAGCCGCAGCCCGAGAACGTCACCATGGGCTTTTGGTACGTGTCCCCGCGGCGCGGCCCGCACCGCACGACCCGGCAGATCGCGGCCGGCACCTGGGACGAGGTGCGGCCCAACTACACGGCACCGGTGGCCGATGCGATGGACCGCCTGATGAAGGTGACCCCGGACGACATCGCGGGCCGGCTGCTCCTGCTCCACGGGCCGCCGGGCACCGGAAAGACCTCCGCGCTGCGCACCCTGGCCCGGTCCTGGCGCGACTGGTGCCAGGTGGACTGCGTGCTCGACCCGGAGCGGCTCTTCAACGACGTCGGCTATCTGATGGACATCGCGATCGGCGAGGACGACGGCAGCGCGAAGGGCCGCTGGCGGCTGCTCCTCCTGGAGGACTGCGACGAGCTGATCCGCGGCGAGGCCAAGCACACGGCGGGCCAGGCCCTTTCGAGGCTGCTCAACCTCACGGACGGCCTGCTCGGCCAGGGCCGCAACGTCCTGGTGGGCGTCACCACCAACGAGGACCTGGAGCGCCTGCACCCCGCGGTGGTACGCCCCGGCCGCTGCCTCGCCCGCATCGAGGTCGGCCCGCTGACCCGGGCGGAGGCGGTCGGCTGGCTGGGCACGGAGGAGGGCGTCGCCCGGGACGGCACCACGCTGGCCGAGCTGTACGCCCTGCGCCGCGGCACGTCCCCGGCGTCGGTGCCGGATCAGCGGGCGGGGGCGGACGAGGGGCTGTATCTGTAACTCCCCGCGTCTTGTGATCCCCTGTGCCCCCCAAAGGGGCGCGGGGCTGTGACATTGTGCGGCTCCGCCGCGATGGGGGTCCCCCCTGTTCGAGCGAAGCCGAGAACTTGGGGGAGGGACCAGCCACCCACAGCCCGCACTCGGAACCCTCACCGCCGGAGGCTTTGGGGGAAGGGGCGGGGTGGGGCAGAGCCCGGCGCAGGCGTCTACTTCCCGTACGCCGCCCGCAGCGCGTCCTCGACCGCCGCGCGCGCGGCATCCCGCCCGAGCCCGAGCCGGTGGACCTCCCCCGCGTACGCCGCCGCGGCCGCCGCGGCGAGCCGTTCCGACGCGTCCCCGGCCGCCGCGATGAACGTCCCGTTGCGGCCCCGGGTCTCGATGACCCCGTCCGCCTCAAGGGCCCGGTAGGCCTTGGCCACCGTGTTCGCGGCGAGCCCGAGATCCTCCGCGAGGCCCCGGACGGTGGGCAGTTTGTAGCCCACCGGCAGCTTCCCGGACCGGGCCCGGTCGGCGATCTGGGCGCGCAGTTGCTCGTACGGCGCGGTGGCCGCGCCCTGGTCGATCACGATCTTGAGGGTCACAGCCCGATTGTCCCCCGCGGAACCGGCTCCGCGAAAACGGGCGGCGCCGTGGGTGGGCCGTAGATGGGGCCGCGGATGGTTCCGGCTCACCCCAGGGAAGCGGAGGGCACTCGGCTCGCCCTCCCTCGAAAATGGGAGGCACCCGATCTGCGGCCCCGCGTACCGTGCGAATCCTTCCGCTACGAGATATGTGCCACGGAGGTACGTCATGTCCACGAGTTCGGCCGAGGCCGGCACCCGTATCGAGGTCGTCCTGGTCAAGGCCGGGCGTACGAAGCTGCGTTATCCGGCGTCGGTGGTGTCCGACGACGGCACCCGGCTGACCGTGCGCGCCCCTTGGGCGGCGGAGGGCATCCGCGACTTCGGCTTCGTACGCTTCGAGCCCGGCGACGTGTTCACCGAGCACTACTGGCGCGACCGGTGGTACGCCGTGAAGGAAGTCCGCGACGCCGACTCGGTGCTCAAGGGCTGGTACTGCGACATCGCCCGGCCCGCGGTGGTCCAGGACGGCGAGGTGATCGCCGAGGACCTCGACCTGGACCTCTGGCTCTCGGCCGACGGCGCGACCGTACTGCGCCTGGACGAGGACGAGTTCGCCGCGAGCGGCCTGGCCGAGCGCGACCCGCAGGCCGCCGCCCGCGCCGTGGCCGCCCTGGAGGAGCTCGAACTCCTCGCGAAACTGGGCCAGTTCACGGCACTGATCGACTGAGGACCGCCGGGCCTGCGGGGACGCACCCCCTGCGGGCCCGCCGCTCCAGCCCGTGGGCGGCACGTATCCCGCACGCCTGCGACGACCGTGCGTCGGGAGAGTGCATCGCGCGAACTCGTGACGACCGCGCCTCGGGAGCGCGCATCCCGAGTGCCCGTGACGACCGCGCGTCGGCCGTGCCCATTGCACCGGCCCGTGGCGACCACGCCTCGGGAGTGCGCATCGCGCGAGCCCCCGAAGCCCGCCCGCTGACGGCGCGCAACCCCCGCTCTCGCGACGGCGACTCCGGTCAGGCCGCAACCGGGCGATCATCGCCCGCCACCGCGGCCGCCGTAGCGACCACCACATACCGTTCATCGTCCACCTCGCGTCCCCACAACCGCGCGTCCCCGGACAGCCGTTCACAGCGCGCCTCGGCCGTCAACTCGCCGAGTGTGCCCATGAGTTGCTCGGCGGGTATGCCGGCGTTGCCCCACACCCCCTCGACCAGGATCAGCCGGCCGCCCGGCCGCAGCAGCGACCACCAGTGCCGCAGCGCCGCTTCGTGGTCGGGCAGGGCCCACACCACGTGGCGGGCCAGGATCACGTCGAAGGTGCGCCCTTCGACGGGCGGCCGCGCCGCGTCCCCGGTCAGCACCTCGGCGCCGGTGCCGGCCAGCTTGGCGCGGGCCCGCTCGACCATCCGGGGCGACAGGTCGACGCCCGTGATCCGGTGGCCCCGCCCGGCGGCGAGCAGCGACAGGCTCCCGGTGCCGCACCCGAGGTCGAGCAACTCGCCCGCCCGGTCCGGCAGCCACCCCGCGAGGCGCTCGTCCCACGCGGCCCGCACCGAGGGGTCGAGCAGGCCGTGATCGGGCTCCTCGTCGAACGTGTCAGCGGCTTCGTCCCAGTTGATGTCCATGCCCCGATCGTGCCAGGCACCACTGACAATCGGCCCGGCGATCAGCTTCGGCCCGCCTCGCCACCGGCTCGCGGGCAGAGCACCTTGCGGTAGTGCAGGCGGTCGTACGGCCCTTCCACACGCCGCTCGACGAGTTCGTACCCGTACCGCGGATAGATCTTCTGGTTCTCCCACATCATGGCGTTGGTGTAGAGCCGGACCTCGGGCAGGCCGAGCGTGCGCGCGTGCTCGTCCACGAAGTGCAGCAGCCGGCGCCCGAGGCCGGTGCCCTTGACGTCGGGGTGGACGGAGATCGAGTCGAGGAAGAGGTGGTCCGGCTCCGGGACGAGGACCAGGACCCCGACGACCGGGTCGCCGACGACGAAGACCCGCCCGGCCGCGACGTTCGCCGCGTGGTCGGCCTCCATGGGGACGGGCACGACGCCGATCCGTTCGACATAGGGGTGGTAGGCGGCGTCGGTGACCTCCTTCACGCGCGGTACGTCGTCGGGGTTCGCGAGCCGTATCTCATCGTTCATGGGGCCACGGTACGTCTCGGGCGGGCCTGTTCTTAATCAGTTCTGAGTGGCTCCTTAAAGCGACCATAAGGATCGCCATCACCCGCTCCCAGCAGGGGATTTCATGGTTTCTCAGGGCTAGCGTGCTGATCGCCGGACGGGACATCCGGCCGTCACGAACCCCCCACTCCCCCCATGCCCGCGCACCGTCGAAGGAGTACGCCACGATGACCTTCCCCAAGCTCTCCACCGCGTTCGAGCAGCGGGGACCCCGTCGGCGCAGGGCCGCCGTCGTCGCCGCCCTCGGCTTCACGCCGCTCACCCTGACGGGGCTCGCGGCCGGGCCCGCCGCGGCCCACGGCTCCATGACGGATCCGGTCAGCCGGGTCTCGGCCTGTTACGCGGAGGGTCCCGAGAGCGCCAAGTCGGCGGCGTGCAAGGCGGCCGTCGCGGTCAGTGGTGCGCAGGCTTTCTACGACTGGAACGCGGTGAACATGGCCAACGCCGCGGGCAGGTCGAAGGAGATCATCCCGGACGGCAAGCTGTGCAGCGGCGGCAACGACAAGTACAAGGGCCTCGACCTGCCGCGCGGCGACTGGCCGGCCACCAAGTTGTCGGCGGGCAACCACACCTTCCACTACAAGGGAACAGCCCCGCACAAGGGCTCGTTCGAGCTGTACGTCACCAAGGACGGCTACGACCCGTCGAAGCCGCTGAAGTGGTCGGACCTGGAGGCGACGCCGTTCGTCAAGGTCACCGACCCGCCGATGCAGGGCGGCGACTACGTCTTCGAAGGGAAGATCCCGGCCCGTTCGGGACGTCACCTGATCTACTCGATCTGGCAGCGCTCGGACAGCCCCGAGGCCTTCTACACCTGCTCCGACGTGGTGTTCGGCAAGGACAGCGGTGCAGCGGGCCCCCCCGCTCCGGCGGCCTCCGCGCCGACCGACCAGGAGATCGCGGACGGCGCGTCCAAGTCGACGGTCCAGCATCACCACGGTGGCGCCACCACGGGTACGCAGCCAAGCACCGCGCCTGCGCCGGCGGCCAAAACCGGCAACAAGCCGCAGGAAAACGGGGCCGCTGCCACTCCGGTCGCCGCGACCGGCACGCAGAACCTCGCCGAGACCGGGGGCGACAGCAGCACCCCGTACCTCGCCATCGGGGGTGCGGGCGCCATCGCCGTCGGCGCCGCGGCGCTCTTCGCGACGCTCCGCCGCAAGGCCGTGGCGGCGGGCCGCCACAGCCGCTGACCCGCACGCGGAGGCCGCCCCTCCCGGACACCGGGAGGGGCGGCCGCGTACGGTCGCACGGCCCGAACGGCGGTCAGCCGATCACGGAGGCGCAGGTGGTGGGGGTGGCGTGCGCCGGGTCCAGCGCGTTGGCCACCTCGTGATAGGCGACGCGGTCGGTGAGACCGATCGCCACGTGTTCGGACAGGTCGAGCGAGCACTTGTCCTGGATGAGGACGTTGTTGACGTCGGGACCGTCCAGGAACTGCGAGCGGTAGGGGGTGACCACCTCGTCGTACTTGGTCGCGATGACCGTGTAGTGAACTCCGGGGACGGTGTCGCCGCCCTGGTTCAGCTTGGTGACGAAGGGGGATCCGGCCATCTGGTCGGCGAGTCCCGGCGTGGCGAGGGTCAGCAGGTCCTGGGCGCCGGGGAAGTACGGCAGGAGCTGGGTGAGGCCGTCGAGGGTGGTGCCGTGGTTGTCGGGGGCGATCCCGACGAGGGCGTTGACCTTGGAGGCGCCGCCGAGGAACTTCAGGTACCAGCGCGGCATCAGGCCGCCCTGGGAGTGGCCGACCAGATCGGCCTTGGGTGCGCCGGTCGAGGCGAGCACCTTGTCGACGAAGGTCGAGAGTTGGGCCGCCGACTTGTCGAGGGGGCCGAGGCCGTCGAACAGGGGCACGCCGGGAAGCTGGCCGTAGTCGAGGGAGAAGACGCAGTACCCGCGGTTGACCAGATAGGGGGCGAGGGCCAGCCAGTTGTCGGTGCCGTTGCCGAAGGTTCCGTGTACGAGGACGACGGGCCGGGGGTGGGCGGCGGACGGTTTGCAGGAGTAGTTGTTCCAGCCGCTGCTGGGCGCGGACTGGGCATGCGCGGCGGTTGCCGGGGCGAGGGAGGCCGCGGCGGCGAGCAACAGCGCCGACAGCGGTCTGAGCACACGTTTCCAGGGCAGCATCGGGTGATCTCCTTGCGGCTCAAGGGAGTTGCGATGGGGGGTTTCGCCCTGCGGCCCGGACCACAAGTGAGGTGCCGTACTGGGTGCGTACGGGGCGTGCTCACGCCAAATTACGCACGAGTAGCGTAGGAGTGAAGTTACGCGTCAGTAAAAAGTGTCGTGTCGTGGTGTGACGGGCTCACGTCGCGCTGAACTTCTGGGTGCTGTCCGCTCGGGCCGCCTGGGTCTGCCACGCCGTGATTCGCCTGATGATGACGATGACCAGCACGCCTGCCATCACAAGGAGCGCCGCGAGCAGAGTCGAGACGTTCGCGTTGTTCAGCAGGTCCTGCTCGGAGGTGGCCTCCTCCGTGGCCAAGCGCCATTGGATTGGCCTGACGACGAGGGCCCCCACGAAAGCAGCCCACCAGGCGCTGATCACGGCGATGGAGGCAGGCAGCCGAGGAGCGCTGGCCCTCCAGATGTCCGTCACGACCTGGTACGGGTACCACAAGTTGGCCGCCGGGACTGTCCAGGCACCGATGACCCAGCCCCGGGATCGGCGTTGTGAGTCAGCACCGCTCATCAGCTCGACGTTGATCCGCGCCCGCCACAGCCAGACGAGGAACGCCACGCCTGCCGCGAACCACACCACCAGGCTCGGCCATGAAGCAATCTTCGCGAGGGCATCGGAGTCGGCGGCCCGGAGGTCGGCCTCCGTCGCCGCCCCGGTCAGGTAGTCGTGAACGACGTAATAGCCACGCCAGTTGCCTACCGAGACCAGTACCTCGCGCACGAGCTCCAACAAGATCAGCGCTGTCGCGACGGTGGCCGCGCCGGTCAGCGGCCTGTGCCCCTGCGTATTGGCCGGGCTCACGCTCGCAGGCACACCTTGCTGTTGGCTGTCCATGGATCCTCCTGAAGAAGTCGGACTTCGGGATCGCGCTACCGGATGGCGGCGGCTAGCTGCACCGCCCGGAATGCCAGGGCCAGGGCGGCAGCCGCCAGGAATCCCTTGCCCAGCGTGGCCAGCTGGCCGGTGTCGGCCCGCATGACGACCATGCGCCCACGGACCCCCACGGATGCCAGTGCGTCCTTCATGGCGCCGGCCGCACGGCGCGCCGACGAAGCCACCGACGTGGGGCCCAGAGTCGCCTTGATGGCGGCGCGCACGCCTTTGCCTCGCGCCCCATCGGTGCCGGGAGCGGTCTTCACCGGGTGCACATGCGGCATCCAACCGGGGCCGAAGGTGATGGCGGTGGAGATCCAGGGGTCGCCCGCGGACACCGTCTCCAGCCGAGCCGGGATGGGCAGCACCTGGTCCAGCCGTTCGGCCACGCCCGCCGGTTGACCGGGTGTCAGCAGGATCAGTTTGCCGGGGGGCTGGGTTGCGATTGCCTGCCCGAGCTCCCACCACAGTCCCTCGCCCACGCCCACGCGCAACACGATGAACCGGGACAGGTGCATCAGCTGGAGGATCACCGGCTGCCAGTCGTCGAGCGGCAGGTAGAACCGCGCCGCGCCGAGGTGCGGCATCGGCTCCCCGGGCCTGCCCACCGCGATCACGGGGCCGAAGGCCCGCAAGGTACCGGCGAGTTGCTCCTCCCGCGAATGAATGTTGAGAGCCACCCCGTCGTCGACCTGGGCCGAAGTGTGGTCGTCGGCGAAGCTGCGCAGGTAGAGCACGGGCTGGCGGCCGTCGGCGAGCAGGGCACGGGCGGCGCCGCGCGCCGAGCGCGGGCGGGAGTAGCGCAGGATCAGGAAGCCGGCCCCCAGTGCGACCAGGCCGACCGGCACCAGGAGCACCTGCACCACCAACGGCATCGTGAAGGTGGATTTCTGCCGTTGAGCCGCGCTGGTTGCCAGGAGACCCGTCGTGAACAGCATGTACCCGCTCGCGCTGGCCGCCAGGAACACCGGCCGCCACCACCACGGCCGGCGCGGGGTGAAATGGCTGACCAACTCGGCAACCTCCGAGGCACGCGCCCGGCGGCGTCGCCGCAGCCACAGCGCGGGCACGGCGAACACCCCGGTGGCCAGCGCCAACCACAGCGTGGCGGCGTCCAACGAGTCGAGTTCGTCGTCGAGCGCCGCCTGATCGTGCTCGGCCTTCTCCGCCAGGTTGCCCGCTTGCTCGCGGGCGGCGGGAAGGTCGCCCTTCTCGACACTTCCGGCGGAGGAGGAGACCGCGGACCGGCTTTCCCCGGACCGGGCGTTCTCCTTGAACCACGCCTCGCCCTCAAGGATGTCGGCGCGCTCGGACGCGTCCCCGGCGCCGTAGCGGTCCAGCGCGGCGACGAAGGCCTCGGCCCGCGCCGGGGCATCGTGGAAATCGTGGCGGGCGCGCAGGTCCAGACCCGCGGTGATCGCCACATGCAGCGTGACGTAGGCGGTGAGAACCACGGTCGCGGTAATCAGCCGAGCAGACGTCCGTAAACCAGAAGACACCTCAATGCACCCCCGTGACATTGCTGCAGCAGCGGTCGTCAGGCGCGGACGCCCGCTCCTGGCACGCCGGTCCACAGAACGTGACCGCAGGCCGGCGAATTCAGAGCCTGTGTCTAAACCCCGCCCGGGCCCGCGGCGCCTGGCACGCACGCTCGCGGCGTTGCCGAAACGCCCTAGTAGCTCCGCTACGAGGACCT
>NZ_JBSFIE010000045.1:0-47600 GCF_053597395.1 Streptomyces sp. NPDC001415 | reverse complement strand
GGAGTGACGTCGAGGAGCAGGACGTCCTTGACCTCGCCCTTGAGGACACCGGCCTGCAGAGCGGCACCGATCGCGACGACCTCGTCCGGGTTGACACCCTTGTGCGGATCCTTGCCGGTCAGCTCCCTGACCAGCTCCGTCACGGCAGGCATACGGGTGGACCCGCCGACCAGGATGACGTGGTCGATGTCCGAGACCTTGATCTTGGCGTCCTTGATCGCGTTGTGGAAGGGCGCCTTGCAGCGCTCCAGGAGGTCGGCGGTCAGCTGCTCGAACTGCGAGCGCGTGAGCTTCTCGTCCAGGTGCAGCGGGCCCTGAGCGGACGCGGAGATATAAGGGAGGTTGATCGTCGTCTCCGTCGCGGCGGAAAGTTCGATCTTCGCCTTCTCCGCAGTCTCCCGCAGGCGCTGGAGTGCCATCTTGTCCTTGGACAGGTCGACCCCGTAGGCGTTCTGGAACTGCTTCACGAGGTGCTCGACGATCTTCTGGTCCCAGTCGTCGCCGCCGAGGTGGGTGTCGCCGTTGGTGGACTTGACCTCCACCAGTCCTTCGCCGATCTCCAGAAGTGACACGTCGAAGGTGCCGCCGCCGAGGTCGAAAACGAGGATGGTCTGGTCGTTCTCCTTGTCCAGCCCGTACGCCAGGGCGGCGGATGTCGGCTCGTTGATGATCCGCAGTACCTTCAGGCCCGCGATCTCACCGGCTTCCTTCGTCGCGGTGCGCTGGGAGTCGTTGAAATACGCCGGCACGGTGATCACGGCGTCCGTGACGTCCTCGCCGAGGTACGCCTCCGCGTCCCGCTTGAGCTTCTGCAGGACGCGTGCCGAGATCTCCTGCGCCGTGTACCGCTTGCCGCCGATGTCGCCAGCGTCCGGGAAACGCCAGTCCGGCTCCCCGATGTGACGCTTCACGGATCGGGCGGTGCGGTCGACGTTCGTCACCGCCTGCCGCTTGGCGATCTCTCCGACCAGGACCTCGGCGCTCTTGCCGAAGGCCACCACGGAAGGGGTGGTCCTGTTTCCTTCGGTGTTGGTGATGACCGTGGGCTCGCCGCCTTCCAGCACTGCGACGACGGAGTTGGTCGTGCCCAGATCTATCCCGACTGCGCGTGCCATCATCCGCTCCTCTCAGAATCACTGAACGTTTCGGCTGTTCACGTCGCGGGCGGCCTGAGCAGGGCCGTCGCTGTGCCTGACCGCTGAAGGAGGCTTCGTACCAGGGGTGACGTGACACTCACCAGGCGCAGAGCGGCGCCCTGTTCCGTCGCCCTGCGGCGGGCTTCCAGCAGGACGCCGAGTCCATAGCAGTCGCAGAACTCGACTCCGCTGAAGTCGACCTCCACCACACGCGCACCGCCGGACAACGCCTCATCGAGGGTTACCCGGAGCTTCGGCGCGCTGAGGATGTCGATCTCCCCCGAGACGGCGATCTTGATGTGTCCGTCGGCGCGCTCTATCGCGGCCACCAAAGGCAGTTCTTCGGGCATGATCCCTGCCTCGCTTTCGTCCCGGCTGACTGCGGCGACCACGAACGGAAGATGGCCGGCGGCGGGCCGGGGGAAGGCCGACCCGCCTCTGCCTTCCTGCCGCGCGCCCGTCAGGCGTCGATCTCCTTGCGTGAGCCGTCCGCGGTCCTGATCTCGATCTTCCGAGGCTTCGCCCTCTCTGCGACCGGAATACTCAGCCGCAGCACCCCGGCCTCGTAGGAAGCCTCGATACGGTCGACGTCCAACGTCTCACCGAGGAACAGCTGGCGACTGAAGGTGCCGGAGGGGCGCTCCGCGATCAGCACGTCGCTGTCCTCCGCGCAGGCGGTGGTCCGCCGTTCCGCCCTGACGCTCAGGACGTTCTGTTCGACATTCAGGTCGATGGACTCGGGGTCGACACCTGGCAGGTCCAGCTCGACGACGAGGGTGTCACCCGCGCGGAAGGCATCCATGGACATGGCCACCGGCCGGGGCGCGGTTTCCAACATCTGCTGGCTCAGCCGGTCCAGCTCCCGGAAAGGATCGGTCCGCATCAGCATCATCGCTCACTCCTCTCCCGACTCATCCACCGATACACATGGCGACACCACCTATATAGCGCGCGGCAGTAAAGTTGACAAGAGTCGACTCAAGAATGTCCCGTACGGCTTACTCCAGCCGCACTCCGACGCGCACCACAGGGCGCCGTCCCCGCCGTTCTGGACGCGCGAGATCCCTCATCCGGCCGGTTCGAGCTGGACCTGACCGCCGGAGCCGCGACGATGCCCGGACCGCGAACCCGTCGGGCCCAAAACTCGGCGCCCCGCGCGTAACGCCGGGCGTACGCGCTTGGGCACGGCCGAGCGCCGCAGAGGCGCCAACTTGACTTATCTCACTCGGACTTGGAGGTCGCCCCAGCCCCCTCAGCTCGTCACGCACCGCCGGCCGCGGCAACGTGCCGTAGCGGGAGAAGTGGGGTGCGAGGTCTCGAACAACTCGACAGCCAGGCGCTGGACGGCATTTGTGGCGCAGGAGGAAGCAGAGCACGGTCACACCGCTTTCCACACCGGCAGCGCATGCGGGCCGACCCGCCGGCTTGTCCCGTCCGGCGCCACGAGCATGAGGCGCGGCTCGGAGTGTGGGGGTCCAACCAGAAAACCCGCCCGCACGGGCATCGCCGCCCCCACACACCCGCATACGCGGCGTTCGCTTCCCGGGAGGCTCCAGGGAGGAATCCTGGTCCTCACTCATTCAGCCGCTCTCCGCTGTCGCAGCAGGAGGTCCGGGGAGAGGCTGACCATGAAAACAGGCTCACGGCTACCGTCGTCTGGCGCCCCACCGGCGCACGCCCGTCCGCAGGGACACCCAAGGGCCGGCCCGGGCCAGCCACCGAGCCAACCCCAACTGACCCGACACAAAAGGAGAACCTTCACATGCGCCGTACCGCCGCCATCATCCTTGGAGCCGCCTGCCTCCTCGGCTTCACCGCCACTGCCGCAACAGCAGTCGTCCCCACTCACACCGCCACCGCCAGCACCCCCATCGACGAGTGCGGCCAGGGCTGCCACGACAACGACTTCAACTTCAACCAGGACAGCGGCGTGGGCAACTGGCACTGACCCACCCCCACTGTTCCCCACACCACCCACAGAACACAGGTGGCCAAGGAACATAGAGGCACACAGGGTCCCGGGACACGGCCACAGCCACTGTCCCGGGACCCTGCATGCCAGACACAAACCATGGGGTGGCAACAACGTCGTCCGGTGTCTTCACGTTTTGACGCCGCATGCCCAACTCCCGCTGGGGCGAGGGGACTTGCACTGGCTCCACGCACGTTTTTGGGTCTCCCCTCTACCGGAGACGACCGCCAGAATCTGCCTGCCGGCTGCTTTCATGACCTTCGCGGCGCTGTTGGGGTGGCGATCCACGGCGTGACCGCACGCGGGGCACTAGAACTTCCCCTGGCCGGGCCCGGGCTGGGAGCTTGGGTTTCGCTCTCCGCACGTGGCGCAGGTTGAGCGAGGGCGATGACAGGTACGCCCGGGTCAAGGACGACCAGCCGCGGCCCGTACCGATCGAGCCACTGGCCACCAAAAGCTGCCCCCGGACTGGTTGCCCTGCCCGGTGTCGGGCCCGAGACCGCCGGCCAACTGCTGACCAGCGCGGGCGGCAACCCCGACCGGCTCCGCTCCGAAGCCCCCTTCGTCCACCTGTGCGGAGCGGCACCCGTCTCCGCTTCTTCCGGACGCACCAACCGTCACCGGCTCAACCGAGGCGGCGACCGTCAGGCCAACACCGCCCCCACAGACCACTTGACGACCTATAGAAGCTCCCCGCGCCACCGACCGACAGCGATTAACCTCGCCGGTTACCCCACCAGGACAACCGGCCTCTGGTGACAGGTATGTCGCGTTGCCCGGCCGGACATACGGTGCGTACCGTTCGAGGTGATGACGCCTCAGGCACGCCGGGACCAGAAGGCGACGAACGCGATGTAGGCGATGGCGGCGGTGGCCACGAACCAGAGGTACGGATCGCCACTTCGTCCGGATGCCAGGTCACCGATGAAGGCGCCGAGGTTCCCCACGGTGAGCACCACGCCAGTGCCGGCCCAGGCTCGTCCCGAGATCCGGGCGAATCGTTCGTCGGGTTCCTTCTCGGTGAGGCCCTGGTAGGTCTCGCTCCGGCGTCCCAGCCGCACTAAGACGAGACTGCAGACCGCCAGGATCCCGAACGTGACCAGGCCGATGGCGAGGCGGCCGCCGAACGTCGCGGCCACGAGGCAGGCGCCTCCGACGGCGAGGAAGAAGCCGGGGACGGACTGCCTGGCTGTGTCACTGGTCATCTGCTGGGTCCTCTTCGGCATGGAACATCTCCTCGACGCTGACTTGGAAGAACTTGGCCAGGGACATGGCGAGCGGCAGGGAAGGCGTGTACCGCTCGGTCTCGATGGCATTGATCGTCTGCCGTGAGACCCCCAGGGCTGTGCCCAGCTGGCCCTGGGAGAGCCCCCGTTCCGACCGCAGTTTCCTGACGCTGTTTCGCACGTGTAAAGCTTACTTGTCACCCTTCAGTGGTTGTCAAGCTCGCTTTACAGACAGGGCAGGGCCCGCACGGACGCCTGGGGCACCGTGTTCACCCCGCTGGCGGCCAGCCCGGCATGGAAGAGCGAGTACACCCCGCAACCGCCCCCTGGGAGGCACACCCCGCCGCGAGTGTGGCTCCAGCTCCGAGGTGGTGTCACCCCCCCGCCTGATTCAGGACAGGCCATCACAGGTAGGCGCTGACCAGATCGGCGAACTCGACCTTGGCGCGACCCAGTGCGGAGTTGCCCATCAGGTGCGGCCTTCCTGCGCGTAGCCCTGCGTCCGGCCCGCTCCTGGCGTTCTGCGCCTGTGCGTTCGAAACGTGGATCTTGAACTTCACCCGTTCGGCCGCCTCCCGCTGTCACGCCGGAAGGCGCGGAGTGAGGCTGACCATGAACAACGGGCTCACGGCTGCCGGTCGTCTCCGGCGCCTTGTCCCGGCCGTGTGGCGGTCCGGGTCAGCCGCTGAGCCAACCCCCCACCGACTCAAGGAGAACCCTCCCATGCGCCGTACCGCAGCCGTCATACTCGGCACCGCCTGTCTCCTCGGTCTCACTGCCGCTACCGCGACAGCAGCACCCAGCACTCCCGGCACGAGCACCACCGCCAGTGCCCCCGTCGACTCCTGCAATGTCGGGCCCTGTGAGAGCGTCTTCAACTTCAACATGGACAGCCACGTCTACGGCTGGGTCTGGCACTGACCCGCCCCCACGTTTTTCCTTGATCGCCTGATCGACCGGCCGGTATCGGAAAACAGAAACACATACGGTCCCGGGACCAGCACAGTTCCGGGGCCATGTACTGCCGCGCGACGGGCGCCCCGACTCCAGCCGCACGCGGCCGACGCCCCGGGTCCCGGATGCTCTGAAGCCACAGGACGTCGTCGTCCTCGTCCCAGGACAGGACGAGGTGGGCGGCGGCGCCCGGTACATGGCAGTGAGGGGGTCGGCGATCGTACGGGCCAGCCCCCGCGCAGTTGCCAAGGCGGCTTCGCGGGCGGTGGTGAAACGGTCGACGGTGGTACATGCGGGAGGCCTGCCCTGTCGGGCCCGGAGGACAGGACGTCACTTGCCGGCGGGCAGGAGCTGGTTGCCAGTGCGCTGCCAGTACCCGGCCGGAGCCCGGTCGGCACGTTCCATGAAGGAGCCGCCGCTTGCCGTGATCTCGAAGCCGCCCTGGCCGGTCAGTTTGATCCCGTCGGCCTTCGCCCGGTCCACCAGCTGACCGATCAACTGGTCATCCAGAGCGTCCGACGCTCCGGCCGGCCTTATCGATGACCGTGCCCAGATACAGCTTTCCCTCCCCGTGACGACCTCCGTCATGTCGCCCGCCCAGACGAGGTCGGGTGCCTCGGCGGTGAAGTCCCGGCGGACGAAGTCCACGGCCCGTTCGCCGGGCCCGGTCAGGCCCGGCGACTGCGCAACACCCGTCCAGCCGGTACGAGTTCGGCCATCAGCTTCGCGATGGTGTTCACCGACACCCGCCAGCCCTCCCGAGCCGGTACAGATCCGCCGGACCTCGTCGGCCAGCAGTCCTCGCCGTACTTCGCGGGCCGGTATCGGCCGATCGCGCCGCTTGTAGAACCAGGGCTCCGACACGCCCAGGATGCGGCAGGTCAGACGGTGCGGGACGGGGTGCTCGGTCCTCTGGATACCGACGAGTGTGGCCACCTCGGCCGACGCCCGCTCGGTCACTTCACCCGGAGGACCATGCATCGTTCGAGGACATCGCGCTCCGTCTCAAGCTCGCGTATCGGCTTGTTCTTCTCCGCGGTCTCCCGCCAGAGTCGTTCCAGTTCTGTGCGTTCGCTCTCCCGCATCCGCCCGGTGGCCTCGGGCGCGGGGCGGTCGGAGTACCGGAACCGTTTCGACGCCCGAGACCCAGCTGTGCGGCGTGCCCGGATGAATCCCGAGATCCTCGACGACCTGCGGGGTGGGCTTCCCCGTCTCGATCACGATGCGTACAGCACTACGAAGGGAGCGACATCACGCCTTGGGTACGAGGTTGACCTCGGTGCCCAGGCGGCCGACGGTGGTGTCGGCGTACAGGGTGGTCTCGCCGTCGGACCAGCGGATGACGAGGTCGTCGGTGCGGCCGTTGCCGGTGAAGTTGCCGGTCGTCATCACCGTGTTGTGGGTGAACGTCCCGGCATTGGCGTCTTGGATGCGGGACGGCGTGCCGAGGCCGGAGGTTGTGGTGCCGACGTAGTTGTCGAGTTCACCGTTCGCCCACTGGACCATCAGGTCCCACTTCTGATTGCCCGAGAACTCACCGCTGGTGAGCAGTTTGGCCTGCTTCCAGGCGTCGGTCTTGTGGGGGTCCACGAGCTTGTGTTCCTGGCCGAACGTGCCCGCGCCGACGTTGGTGTAGAGGGTGACCTCGCCGTCCGACCAGCGGACCATCAGGTCGGTGACGTACTGTGCCGCGTTGAAGCGGCCGGCGCTGATCTGAGTGGCGTACTTCCAGGTGTCGGTCTTGTGGGGGTCGACCATTTGGATGCCGTCCCCCGTCAGGCCCTTGGAGCCGACGTCGCCGTAGAGCGTGACCTCACCGTCCGACCAGCGGACCATCAGGTCGAACTGGGCCGAGCCGGTGAAGTCGCCGGCGGTGACGGTCTCCGCGTGGGACCAGATGGATTTCTCGGGCGCCAACTGGTGCTCGCCGGTGAAGTGGCCCTTGCCGTCGCTGTCGTAGAGGGTGACCTCGCCGTCGGTCCACACCACGATCAGGTCACTGTGTCCGTTGCCGTTGAAGTCACCGGAGGCCATCAGTTTGGCGTGTTCCCAGGTCGAGCCGCCGCCCATGGAGTAGGGCAGTGAGGGCTGGTCGTAGGAGCCGGGGCGTTCGACCTTTCGGTTGTTCTTGGCATCGTCGTACAGCTGGAAGAACGTGTCGCCGTGCATGGGACTGTAGGTG
The DNA here is from genome assembly GCF_053597395.1 of Streptomyces sp. NPDC001415. Taxonomy (NCBI): domain Bacteria; kingdom Bacillati; phylum Actinomycetota; class Actinomycetes; order Kitasatosporales; family Streptomycetaceae; genus Streptomyces; species Streptomyces sp. NPDC001415. The sequence continues at coordinate 40,130 of NZ_JBSFIE010000045.1, read as the reverse complement.
AGCCAGTCGACGTTGGCGTCGTTGCCTCCGCCGTTGTAGCCGCCGACGTTGCCGATGATCTCGCCCGTACCGGCGGTCCAGTCCATCTTCGAGAACCACGGGCCGCCCGAGACGCCGCCGTACATGCCCCTGCACAGGGCCTGGATCTGGTAGTAGCCGGGTAGTGCCCAGGTCTGGGTCGGGCAGCGCACGGCGTGATCCTCCGAATCGTGGGAGGCCGCCGGGTATCCGACCATGGTGACGTCGTTGTTGTACTTCGGTGTGCGGGCGAGGGTGTTGGCGCCCACAACGTCCTGTGCGTTCTTACCGTTCGCTGATGTCGCGAGCCGGGCGAACGAGAAGTCCAGGTCCGAGACCTTCGCCTTGGTGTTGTGCGGGGCGTACCGGGGGTCGTAGAACCACTGGTCGATCCGGTAGAACCCGTACTCCTGCTTGTCCAGCGAGTATTCGGTGCGGTACCAGGGGACGAAGACCGCCTTGCTACCGCTGCAGTGTCCCGCGGAGAGGATCAGGTTGTGGCCGGGGCTCTGCACAACACTGGCCGAGCAGGAGTGCGCCCGCATCTCGCCGGTGGTCGGGTCCTGCTTGTAGGTGAACAGGGCACCGACGGACTTGGGGCCGAGGATGTGCTCCGCGGTGGGCATGCTCGCCGCCGCCCCCATGCGCTCGGGCGCGGCCCGCCCGGCCTTGGCGCTCGGGTCCGGTGTTGCGGCGGGCCGTGCGGGGTCCGTTGCCGAGGCCATGCGTTCGGGCGTCCAGAAACGGAGTGCGTCCCCGTCCGTCCAACCACTGTTCTCGTTACCTGCCTCGGGGCGGGCGGGCGATGGTGCCGGCGGAGTCGGCTCGGGTGTGGGTGCAGCCGTTGCCGGCTGATGGCTGGAGGGCGCGGGCGTTGCCGGGTGGTTGCCGGAGGGCGCGGGCGTTGCCGGATGGTGGCTGGAGGGCGCGGGCGTGCCGTGCTTCGTGCCGTCCGCGTGGGCCAGAGCGCCTCCACCGGACAGGAACAATGCGGCACCGACAGCAGATGCGGCGAGGCGACATATTCGTCTGCGGGAAATATGCAAGGAACTCTCTCTGCCTGAGTGGTGATGGCCTCCGGCCGTCACGGTCCGGAGGGGAATGTGAAGTACCGCGGGAATGGCGGGAGAAGCGCACACGGGTGCACTGGTGCGCGTCCCGCGCGTCATACGCCTGGTGCGGCGGTCAGAAGGAAGCGGCAGCCGTGCGCCGCCTGCGCCACAGGATGAAACCGGCGGCGGCGAGCGCGAGGATCCCGGCGGCGATGGCCCCACTGGTCAGCCAGGAACGGTCGTTGCGCGAGACGGCCCGGCCGGCCACGGTCACCTGTTGGGTGATGTCCTGGTGCCGGTGACGGCCGACCACGGTCATCGCGTACTGTCCCTCGGGAATGTCGTCCCTCAGTGTGGCGTGCCCCCCGTAGACGACGGCTCCGTCATCGCCCATGCAGCCGGGGTTGTCCGCGTCCTTGGCGACCGTCAAGGGGTGCTTGAACACGGGCGACTCGATGGTCAGCCGGTCGTCGTCCAGGCCCAGCCGACGGTCGGCGATGAGCACCTTGACGTCTCCGCCCGGCCGGACGGGAGCGGGGATGTTGGTGCACGGAGGCGCGTCCGTGGGGCGGATGACGAACTTGTCTGCCGTGACCCTCCCTCTGGCGACGACGATGAGGCTCGTGGTGGCGATGGCGCGGCCTTCGACCGTCGCAGTAGCGGGGTAGCTGCCCGGGGAGATGTCGCCGCGGACCTCATAGGGCGGCTTCCCCGGCCGGTCCGCCTGGACGAACTGATGCGAGCCCTTCTCTACCGGGGCGAGCGGAATCGGCTGGGCCAGGGCCGGCGAGGTGATGGTCACCTTGTCCGTACCGGCGGGCACGTCCCATGCGTTGAACTCGACGTCCCCGCCCACCTCGACCCTGGGCAGAGAGCTGAAATAGGTCAGTCGAGGCGCATCTGCCGCGGCGGCCGATACCCCTCCGACGGACAGCCCGAGCAGTCCCGCGACCAGACAGGCGCGAGCGGCCCGGCGCAATCCGGTCGATTGTCGTTTGCCCTTACGCACGGATTCCCCCGAATCGCCCGCTTTGGTGTCACGGTTACCTAATCGTGCACGGAGGAAAGATCATGCCATGTCCATGCCCGCCGGTAAACCGCGTTGGTTTCCGGGACCGGAAGACAGGATGGCCTGGGGAGCTCGAAAAGTCATCGCCGCAGTTCAAGCGGCATATGGGTACTCGTTGATGACTCCGCTTGGTACTCGTGGATGACTTCGCCGAGGACGCGGGTTCGCAGAAGCCTGCGAGCCACGAAGTCGTGCACGGCAGGGGTTGGTCCTGGGCTTCGGGCGGGTGGCCGGCAACCTTGCCGTGACGGAACTCGCGCTCCGGGGACGTTCGTTCACAAGGGCATCGTCTCAGTGGTGGGCGCACACTCGGTGGTTCTGCCCCAGGCGCACTGAACTGCCCGAGACCGACCCGGCGGCGGCTGCCGAACTCGCCCGCGTGGTCATCACCGATCTGGGCGCCCGCGGCACCACCTACCCAGCGTGCGTCGCGCCGCGACCACGGTCACCGCGAGGCGTCCGCCGGGCGGTGGAGCTCCAAACTTCCAGCCCCTCCGGTCCGTTGTCTGAACCGGCCGCAGATCACGGCCGGAAAACGACGGTCCGCATCCCGAACGTACCGCGCCCTCGTGCCCGGGCATCCATCAGCGCCGTTGAACAAGCGTGACCTCTCCCAGCAGCGCCCACAGCCGCACCCCCGTGTCTTTCGCTTCCCTCTCCGACGCGTACTGGCTCAACACACCCCTGCCCGTACGCCCGGCCGGGGCCTGCGCGCTGTGCGAACTCCTCCGCACCGCCGACTCCGAGCATCCGACCGCGGGACCAAACACCGCGCCGACTCCAAGTCCACTCGTACGCCGGGCCAGCACCGTCCTGCTCTGCCTCGCCCTGGCCGCCATCCCCACCGCCTGCCTCACTGCGCTCGGCCGTCACTGAGCCTTGCGCATGACGACCACGCGGATGGCTCGCCAACTGGGAGACATCGCGCGGTCAGACCACACTGACCCAGGATCAGGCAGGGAGCCGTCGCGACTGGACCGGGCGCGTTGCCAGGAACAGAGCCACCAACCAGCCGAGGAAAGTCGCTCCCAAAACGATGTTGATGGCGACCACCGCCCAACGGTTGTGCACGCCTCGCCGGAACGCGATGTACGTCGGCAGCAGGTAAAGCGCGAAGGCCAGCGCGGCGAGCAGCACAGCCTCCGCCGGTCCTATGTTCCCGAACACCGCGAACTGCCTCCCTTGCCACCGTTCAAAACCACCGGCCCAGCGTACCCATGCAGCGATCACTGACGAGCAGGGGCAGCTCGCCCCAAGGCTTCGGCGTAGACGTATGGCGTCCGATTTGTGGTTAAGCGACGTCGGCTTCGGCAAGATCGCAAACCTTCGCATCGCGCCGTGCCGCGGGAGGGGCGGCGGCATCCCGCCGTCGTGCGTAACCGCCGCCCGCCCTTCGGCCCAGCCCTTGCTTCACCTGTCGATAGTCGATAGATTTCCATCGTAACTCGATGGGAGGACGGGGCATGGGAAAACTGACAGTGCGCGCGCTGCGCGCCGTGCTCGTGGTGGTGCTCACCGGCACCTTGTTCGTACAGGCATTGATGGTGTGGGCGTTGGTCAGCAAAAGTGACCCGGAGAACGGGTCACTCCCGCTGACCCCGCTGCGCGTGATCACGATCCTGGGCATCGGGACGGCCCAGGTCGCCCTGGTCTGTGTATGGCGACTGGTAACGATGGTGCGACGCGGAACCGTGTTCTCCCACGCCGCCTTCCGGTACGTGGACGGCATCATCGGCGCGATCGTTGCGGCTGCTCTCGTGTGGTTCGCGGTCACGGCCATCAATGCGCCCGGCCAGCGGGACGACCCGGGTGTCACCCTCATCATGGGCGGGATCGGCGTGGCCATCCTGGGAGTCGCGCTCATCGTGCTCGTGCTGCGGATGCTGCTCGCCCAGGCCGTCGCCCGCGACGTCGAAGCGGCGCAGATGCAGGCGGAGTTGGACGAGGTGATCTGATGCCGATCGCCGTCGACATCGACGTGATGCTGGCCAGGCGGAAGATGTCCGTGGGCGAACTCGCAGACCGCGTAGGGATCACGCCCGCCAACCTGGCGGTACTCAAGAACGGCCGCGCCAAGGCGGTGCGCTTTGCGACGCTCGCCGCGCTCTGCGAGGTGCTCAAGTGCCAGCCGGGCGACCTGCTTCGCTGGGAGGCCGAGGACGTCGCGGGCGAATGAACCGTGCTGCCGACGCGTCATCGCCGATCCTGACAGCCCTTGACGCATCCCGGGGCCGTACCCGAGCAGGTCCCGGGCCTGCTGGGGCGTCCGGCCAAGGTGCCCGACCCTCGCGATCCGCGCGGCGTACGGCACGCTCTGGTCGTCATGCTTGCGCTGACCGCGCGCGGTTCTGGCCGGAGCGACCTCCCTGCCGGCAGTGGGTGAGTGGATCACCGACGCCCCGCCGATCTGGCCGGCGTGGTCGTGACCAGCGACACCATGCACACCCAGCGCAAGCACGCCGGCTACCTGCTCGGCCGAGGCGCGCAGTACATCGTGATCGCGCAAGGGGACCAGAACAAGCTCCACAAGCAGCTCAAGTCCCTTCCCTGGAAGCAGATCCCGCTGCAGGACCGCACCCACGACACCGGACACGGCCGCGATGAGATCCGCCGCATCAAGCTGTGCACGGCGAACAAGCTGCTCTTTCCCGGCGCCCCCCCGGCCATCCAGCTCAAACGCCATCGAATGGACCGCAAGACCGGCAAGATCAGCATCAGGACCGTCTACGCGGTCACCAGCCTCACTGCGGAACAGGCAACACCCGCCGAGCTCGCCCGGCTGATCCGCAGCCACTGGAAGATCGAAGCCCTGCACCACGTCCGAGACGTGACGTTCGCCGAGGACGCCTCCCACCTGCGAACCGGCTCCGCACCCGCGCCATGGCGACCTGGCGCAACCTCGCCATCGGCGCCCCTCGCCCCGCCGGGAAGAGCAGCATCGCCGCCGGCCTCCGGCACAACGCCCGCGACGCCAGCCGACCGCTCGCCCTCCTCGGACTCACATGATCACGAAACGGACGTCACGCGACTACGCCGAAGCCTTGGCCCGGCACCCTCGGCCCACGGCCGCAGCCAGGTCACCGACTGCCTGAGCCGTGGAACGCGCGCGCCCAGCACCTTGCACGGGTGTCAGAGGACGACAGCCGCCGGGCCGACGGACGATCACGCCGTCCAACTTCGCGCTTACCGGCCCGGCATGCGCGCTCCGGTTCTACCCGACACCGTGGTCCTGATCACGGGCACCATCCGAGTCACCGCGTCCCGCGGCGGCGTCACCGCTGGATCGGCTCTCCTCCCCACTGGCCCCATTGCCTTCTTGGCAGCCCCGCGATGGGGCGCAAGGCCTTCCTTGTCTCCGCGGCCCGCCTCGGCGGCGCCCAGCTGATGACGGCATGCCGGAACGGCCATCGAGCTGGTCGGGGCGGTGGTGGTGACCTGCTGCGCAGGAGCGCCGAAGTCCGCGGCGTCGGGGGCCCGGGACCCTCTGTGTGGTGCGTGGTGGCGCGCGCGAGAGCCGTTATGGGGGCCGGGCGGTCGGCCGGGCATAGGGGTTCTTCCGCTCTCGGCGTCCCAAGCAAAATCCGGGACGGCGTCCCAAAGCGCTGGTCACAGCGGTGGGACGGGGGCCGCGCGGCCTCATCGCGCCCGAGGGCGGCGGAAAAGCGTGCGGGAGCGTCGCAGAGTTGTCCCGCGTTGATCGCTCCGGTCTGCCGTCCCAGCCCGAGCGTGATCGCTCACCCACGTTCACCACTCACTGGGGGAACCCTCTTATGCTCGGCCCCTTCCGAATACCACGCCGGACGTCTGCGCGCGTCGGTCTGACGGGGTTGCTCGTCGCGGTCACCATGCTCACCGCATGCGACCCCACGAACGGCAACACGGACAGCAACTCCGCGGCGGACGCCGGCTCCCGTTCCCTGGCCGCGCCGAACAGCGGGTCCTTCCTCGCCTACTCCGCGGCGAACACCGGGAACGCCGGGGGCGGAATCGCTCTCGAATCCCCCGCGTGCCCGACCGACATGAAGCAGGGCGAGAGCGACGGTTGCGTCCTCCAGCTCCAGCTGGAGCTGAACCTGACCGGCGCTGGGATCACCGCCGACGGCCAGTTCGGGCTGGCCACCACCACCGCCGTGCGCAACTTCCAGAACGCCCACCGCCTCGGCGCCGACGGCGTCGTCGGCCCGGCCACCAAAGCGGCGCTGGACTCCGCCGCCGGCGGCGTCAAGGGAAGCGTCGACATGTCCAACGCATGCGGCACCCTCCAGCAGGGCAGCCAGGGCGCCTGCGTCACGACGTTGCAGCAGAAGCTCAACGCCGCCGGGGCCCACGTGGCCGCCGACGGCCAGTTCGGCCCGGCCACTTACACGGCCGTAAGCAAGTTCCAGAAGGACCACGGGATTGTCGTCGACGGCGTCGTGGGTCCCGCCACCAAGGCCGCGCTCAACGGATCCCCGACCAGGGGCGGTTCGGACATCAACCTGCTCAGCGACTGCGGCACCCTCCAGGAGAGCCCGGGCAGTCAAGGCAGCCCGGGCAGCCAGGGCGCCTGCGTCAGCACGTTGCAGCAGAAGCTCAACGCCGCCGGGGCTCACGTGGCCGTGGACGGCCAGTTCGGCCCGGCCACCGGCTCTGCGGTACGTGACTTCCAGAAGGCCCACCACCTCGACGCCGACGGCGTCGTCGGCCCCGCCACCAAGAACGCGCTGTACGGGATGAGCAGTTCAGGCAGCGGCGGCAAGGGCGGTAGCGGCGGCGGATCGTCGACGGCGATGGACCTGCGCACCCAGTGCGGAGTCCTCCAGACGGGTGCCAAGGGCGGTTGCGTGACCACGCTCCAGAACATGCTCAACCGCCTCGGAGCCGGTATTCAGGCCGATGGCGACTTCGGCCCGGGCACTGCCGGCGCCGTGCGCAACTTCCAGAACAGCAGGCACCTCCAGGCGGACGGTGTCGTGGGCCCGGCGACCAAGGACGCCCTGTACGGCGGCGGATCGGGACCGGTCTCCACGGGCAACCCTCCGCCGCACACCGGGTCCATCGACTACGCCAAGGTGCTCGCGGCGGCCAAGAACCAGGTGGGCTACCCGTACGTGTGGGGCGGCGGGCACGGGCAGCCCGGTCCTTCGACGGGCACGTGCGCCTATTACACGGGATCCATCCAGCCCTGCCCGGCGGAGCACACAGTCGGCCTCGACTGCTCGGGCCTGGTACGTACCGCGTACTGGTTCGGGGCCGGGATCGATCTCGCCAACGGCGGTGACACCAATCAGCAGACCAGCGACAGCCACCTGGTGCCCATCTCCGCGGACCAGCGCCAGCCCGGCGACCTTGAGTACTTCGGTGACCACCCGTGGCACACCCACCACGTGATCATCTACGCCGGGAAGGACTCCTCCAGTCAGGAGATGATGTACGAGGCACAGCAGACGGGGACCTCCATCCACTACGTCCGCCTGCGTCTCGACAGCCACAACTTCTTCTGGTACCACGTCGTCGCCTGATCCCGCATCAGGGAACGCCCTCCGCGAGCCACGGACGAGTTCCAGGGGTCGCCGCGACACACTCGATCAACTGGCTGTTGCCAGGAGCTCAGCGAAACGCTCGGCCGGGATTTCCCAGCCGAGCGTTTCGCGTGGGCGGCTGTTGAGTTCGGCGGCCACCGCCCAGATCATCCGCGCCGAGCTCGGCACGGACGTGAGCCGTTTCCCCACCCTGAACGCAGGAGCTGCACCTCGGCGTTGGTCATACGTCGGCTATGCGGCCCGGGTGCATTGCCGACTCCCATTGTCCCGTCAAGTACGGCGGCTGCCGAGAACCACCGGGTGCATTGCTCGGCGACCGCCCCAACTCCGCCCGGTGTCATGCGACCGCGGCGGCCAGTCGGCCGGGGACGGCGTACGCGCGGATCATCGTGCTCGACCAGGTCGCCCAGACCGAACCGCTCGTCCCACACCAATGCCGGCAACTCCCCGCCAGCCGTCGGCTGAACAGCGGCGGCCCGGCGCTCCCCGCTCAGGCCCCGCACCTCCGCCACCTGCTCCGGCGTGAGCCCCTGGGCGGCATCCCTCACCGCTCGCGGGCCGAGGTGCCCAGGCGCGGCGCATCCATGCGGCCGCCCGGCTCGCGGACGACCATCACGCCCGGGCTCGTGGCGGAACCGCCAGCGATGACGCATGCGTCACTCAAGACACGCATGCTGTCGGCGACAGGGGAGAGCAATGGCACTGTTCGGGCGAGGGAAACGGCGCGGCGCGGCCTCCGGTGAGGGCTGTCCGGATCACGACCCATGCAGCAGGCTTGCCGGGATCCCGGTGCGGGAACTCGACTCCCGCCTCCGCCTGGTGGTCACTCCCATCGCCGATCTCGGCTCGGACTCGATCACCGCGCAGCTCGGCGGGGGCCTGGCCGCGCTCCTGGTGGCGATGGGCGCACCCGGCACGGCCCGTGCCCACGCCGTCCCCGCGCACTTCACACCCCGCTGGAACAGCACACCCCCCGACCTGCTGGCCCGCGCGCTGCGGAACATGGAGCACGACCGCCTGGCGGTCGAGACCCTCGCGGGCGGGAACGGCGGCTCTGCCCTGCACGTCGTCACCGGCCAGGACGGGCTGCCGGGGGCCGGGCACGTCCTGCGCCTGGAGCAGGTGCTGGGGCAGAAGCTGCCGCACGGCGCGCTCGTCGCGATGCCGAGCAACAACCGCTTCTACGCCGTGCCGATCCACAGCGGCGACGACCTGAGCCTGCTCGATCCCTTGATCTCCGCAGTCCGGGGCCTGGCCGAACACGGCCCCGTCCTGAGCCAGGATGCGTTCTGGCTGCACGACGGCCGACTGGACCCCCTCAACGCCACCGTCAAGGACGGCGAGCTGCGCTTTTTCCCCTCGGACGCATTCAAGCAACTACTGCCGCAGCTCCGCCGCGACAGCACCCGCTGAGCTCGGTTCCCGGTCACAACCGTCACGCTCACTGACTCCGCTACCGCCGCTGCCGCCACGCCTGCTCCGCGCGTTGGCATACAGAACAAGCAGCGACGCCACCACCGTGAAGGCCAGCGTGATGATCACCGACCAGGTCGCCACGTGCTCATAGCCTCCCGGCTTGCGGGGGTCGAGGAAGTCGTACGGATACCAACCGGCACTCGGCCCGCGCAGCAGCGAGTAGGCAAGGTAGAGCAGCGGGAAGGCCAGCCACGGGAGAGACCTGGTCCAGGAGATACGGCGCAGCGGAGGGCGCAGTAGCCAGTCGGCGAGGAAGACGGCCGGCATGACACCGTGCACGACGTCGTTGGCCCAGATGATCGTGTTCCCGTCGATGGTTCCGGCCAACAAGGTCCAGTAGACCGCTCCGGTGATCACGAGATAGAGGGTGGCAGCGCCGCGCAACAGGTCGGGGACCGGGCGGGAGGCGCGCAACAGGGCCAGCCCACCGCTCAGCAGGACGCCGGCGCCGAGCAGGTTGGAGAGATTGGTGAAGTACGAGATCCAGTTCGCGGCGCCCTCGTCGGTGTGCGTTGCCTGGTTCAGCGAGGTGGCGAGGGCGGCGACGGCCAGCAGAGCGAGCCCTGCCTTGACCGACCCTTCCAGCCTGGTGCTTAGTGACATGGCCTGGATGTTACTTGTGTGTAGATCGTCGGATGCTTCGGCGTCGCGCGCCGGCGGACAGCGACGGCAATGTCGTGTCCACCAGCCGCTACCCGCTGCTGTACGTTCCGAGCAGCCCCCCTGACATCAGTCTCGCAGCCCGAAAGCCGATGCTGCGCGCGACGGGTGGTCCGCCACCGACTACCGCGAGGGGTTACCCGCTGACGCGCTGCGCGGAGTGGACGCTCATCACCCCCCTCCAGCGGACGTGACCGGCATGGGGCAGCCAATCCGGTCAGGGGGCCTTCTACCGCCACGGATCCAAAGCGTGCTTACCGGTGGTCTGGCCTTCCCCGAGCCACCGCAGGACGTCGGAGCCGTCGGCCAGAGGGTGGACCTGAGGGGTGCCGGGCGGGTAGACGCCCTGGACGATCAGCGTCTTGAGTTCGGCCAGCAGCCGTCCGAAGAGGTCCGGGGCACGCAATGCGAGGTTCACGATGTGCAGGCCGGTGACCTGGACCTGATGGGTGAACAGGAGATCGCTGGTGGAGATGGTGGCATGGCCGGAGGCGGCGCCGAAGACGACGATGCGGCCGGTCACCGGCTTGGTGACCGCAAGGGAGGCCGCGAACGTCGCCCGCCCCACAGATTCCAGCACCAGGTCGACCCCGCCGGTCAGCCGCAGGATTTCCTCCGCCAAATCGGGGCGCCGGCTGTCCAGGACGTAGTCGGCACCCAGCTCCCTGACGATGGCGTGCTTCGCGGGCGAGGCGGTAGCGACGATCTTGGCTCCGTAGTGGCGGGCGAGCCGTATGGCGGGCTGCCCCACCCCTCCGGCGGCGGCCTGGATCAGCACCGTCGCGCCCTTTTCGATGGCGCCGAAGAGGCGCAGGGCTGCCAGGGCGGTGGCCCAGTTCACGACCATGCCCAGGGATTCGGCATCGCTCCAGCCGTCCGGAACGGGCAGGGCAGCGGCGGCGGTCAAGGTCGTGTACTGGGCGAAGGCGCCCGGACCGAGCCCGACGACGTGGGTACCGACCGGGAGGGGATTTTCGACATCCGGTCCGATCCCGATGATTTCTCCGGCGGCTTCCAGGCCCGCGATGTACGGGGCCGCCGCGCCGCCCTGGTAGCGGCCGTGGGCCTGCATGACGTCCGCGAAATTGACCCCGGCCGCCCCCACCTGGATCAGGTACTCCCCGGGGCCGGCGGTGGGGATGGGGCGCTCGGCCGGAGCGAGGTCTTGCGGACCCTGGTCGGAGTGCTGGACCAGAACGTTCATGAGTTGCTCGTTGTCTTCCATGCCCGGGACCGTAAAACCTTGCCGCGTGTGTGAAGGTCAAGCGCCCTGTCCAGCGGCCTTCAGGAAGCCGTCCAGCGCCTCCTGCCGGGCCGTCAGGGAAGCGATCCGCTCCGCCAGCTTGTCGCGGTAGCCCTGCACCTGAGCCAGAAAGGCCGGGCAGACGCCCTCGGCCAGGGGCACATACGGCAGGACGTCCTTGACGAGCTTGAGCGGCAGCCCCGCCTCCATCAACGACCGGATCACGCGGACCCGCTCCAGCGTGGGCTCGCAGTAGTCCCGGTAGCCGTTGGCGCTGCGCCCGGAGACGATCAAGCCCTCCTCCTCGTAGAACCGCAGCGCTCGCGTGCTCACACCACTGACTCGGGCAGCTTCACTGATCTTCATACCCGCGGGCAACGCCTGGACGATGCCCCGTCTTCCGTGGAGATCACCAGCTGAGACGGACCGCTGCCGCCGGCCCAGCTACATCCACCTTGAGAGAATCCCCTGAGCGCCAGGGTGGTCGCCCGCGTGCGGCCGCGACGTTGGTCTTGACGTAGAGGCGGGTCTGGAAGCCTGCGCCGGTGCCGTGACCGAGGCGGTGGTGACCGTAGCGGAACGAAGCAGTGGGTGCACACATGGGTGCCGACGCACCACCTGGCCGATTCGTGTTCTGTTCAGCCTCCCCGTTCCTCCCGAAAGATGGGGGACTGCCGGGAACGTCACGCCTACCGACGGAGGAATGCACGATGGTCGCGAACGCGAAGGGCACCACGACAGGGCAGCAGGACCCCGGGGAGCGGACTCCCGAGGAGATCACGGCGCTGCTCGCCGGGGCCGCCGACCCGGAGCAGCGGCTGGCCGTCCACCAGGAGCTGTACCCGGACGTGGTCAACCTGGCGACGGCGGAGAACGTGCTGGTCTATCCGTCGCTGCGGGACAATGTGTTCGAGCGGCTCGGGGTCCTGGAGCAGAAGGACGTCAAGTACGCGCCGTCGTACGGCAGTTCCGAGATCCGCGAGGGCATCGCGGACATGCTCCGCCCGATGCTCTCCGCGGACTTGAGGAGTGAGGACATCTTCGGCACGTCGGGAGTGTCGGCTGCTCTGGAGTGCCTGGCGTTCGCACTCAAGGAGGGCGGGATCCTGGAGAGCGGCGATCGGGTGCTGCTGCCCGCACCGTACTGGCAGGGCTTCAACTGGTGTTTCGAGCAGCGGCCCGAGCTGGTCACCGTTCCCGTTCACCTCCGGGAAAACGGCCCGGAGAACTTCGACCTCACCCTCGCCGATCTGCGGCACGCCTACCGGACCCAGCCCGAGCCGCCGAAGCTGCTCGTCCTCACCCATCCCAACAACCCCCTGGGCGACAACTACAGCAAGGACCTGCTGGAGAGCATCTACCGGTGGGTGCTCACCGAGACCGGCATGCACATCGTCTCCGACGAGATGTACGCGCACTCCCAACTCACCGGGGCCGGGCCGGAGTTCGTCAGCGCTCTGGCCCTGGATGCCTACAGGAACCATCCGGAGGCGCGGGACCGGGTCCATGTCGTGTGGGGATTCGCGAAGGACTTCGGTCTTTCGGGCCTCAAGGCGGGAGTTGTGATCTCCAAGTCGCCGATGGTCCATGTGGCCATGCAGGGCATCAAGGACAAGCAGAACAGCTACGCCTGGTTCAGCCCGTTCGACTCTCTCAAGCACCGTGTCATCGGGGCGATGCTGAAGACCGTCGTCGACGGCAAGAGCTACCCGCTGGAGCTGATGCGGCAGTACCGGGGCTGGCTGACCACGGCGTTCGAGGACACTCGCCGCGCCCTCACGGACGGCCACATCCCGTACCGCTACCGCGAGGGGCAGAACGCGGCGCAGTTCTTCTGGCTCGACCTGCGGGCCTATCTGCCACCTGCCGGGACGGCGGTGATTCCGCCGGAGATCGGGCCGCATTTCCCGCAGCTCGACCGCGTACCGGAGCCGTTCGCCGCTGAAGCCGAGAAGAAGGCGACGGTCGCCCTGCCGATCCTCTTCCCGGACATCTCCAGCGAGGAGGAGTGGCTGCGCTGGTACATCGCCACCTACGCCCAGGTGCAACTGCTGCCGGGGCAGCTGTTGTCCTGCGCCGAGCCGGGCTACTTCCGGCTGTGCTACACGGCCGTCGACACCAGCGAAGTCATCGACTCGGTATGCAGGGTCGCCGACCTCCTGGCGCCGTGGCGGAACGGCCGCCGTTGACCTTCCCGGTGCGGGGCGGACACACGGTCTGCCCCGCCACCCACACGGATTGACCGTGGACAGGCGCCGGAGTCCCGCAACCGCACCAGCGGCCCATATGGGCACCGTGGGCCTCGGCCACGCCGCATGACCTTCTTCGGGGACTCTCTGCTTCCGGAAGGCCGTTCCTGTCAGGCGGGCGATTCGTCGGGTACGGGGTGCCCGGGGCGCCTGCTACCGGAATGCGGGGAGCCTCGGCGGCCGGTGCCTGCCTCGTCCGTGTCGGGGACCTCAGGATCGGGCTGGTCACTGCGCGTACTTTCCACAGCCTGGCCTTCCGCTTCCCAGGGGTCGCCATCGGCTCCGGCCTGCTGGTCGGGCAGGTCCCGCGGTACCGGCTCGGGTAGAGGTGCTCCGGCGGGTCCTGGCCCTTCGGGCCTACGGTCGTTCACAGGTGGGTGCTCCTCTCTATGAGTGGTCCGTACCGAGCCAGGTACCCCAGCGGCCGCAGAAGGTAACCGACGCCTGCCGGGCGCCAGCCGCCAGTCGTCAGCCCGCGCCCCTCCCCCGCCGACGACCGCATGAACAGAGGACAACCGTCTCCAGTCTGTTGACAACCAATCCGCTGCGCCCGGGGAACTTTTGTCCAAGACAGGGCCACCGAAGTCGGCGACTGTAGAGGCATGCACAGCCACGAAGCGGGGCCGGACCCCTTGGATCGCGATGCCGGGGACGGCTGGGAGGTCGCCCTCCCCCTCGGCGGCACCTCCGTCGGTGGGGTCCGCATGGCGGGGTTCCGCGACCGTATCGCTGCCGGGCTCGACAAGAGGGTGCTTCCTCAGCCTGCCGTGGTCGTCGTGATCGGGCTCGGGGCCGCCCCGTTCACGGTCGAGGGTGGCAGCGCGCCGGAGCCTCTGAGAAGCTTCGCTGCCGCGTTGTCGCCCGGTCCCGCCCGCATCCGCGGCGAGCACGTCGAGTGCATCGAAATGCGTCTGTCGCCCCCGGCGGCCTATGCACTGCTGGGCGTCTCCCCGCGCGAACTCGGTCGGCCCGTCATCAGTCTCGAAGACCTGTGGGGGCGCCACGAACAACGGCTCCGCGAGCAGCTGTCCGAGGCCGGTACGTGGCAGGAACGCCTCGTGCTGGTGGAGGAGTTCCTCGTGCGGCGGGCCGCGCGGGCGCCGCGGATGGCGCCTGAGGTCACAGCCGTCTGGGACCATATCGTGGCCTGCCGAGGCCGGGTACGGATCGATGACCTCGCCGCGTCCTGCGGCTGGAGCCGCAAGCAGCTGTGGTCCAGGTTCAGCGCGCAGATCGGCCTCACACCCAAGCGCGCGGCCATGCTGGTCCGCTTTGATCACGCCGCCCGAGCTCTCTGCGCGGGCGAGAGCCCTACGGATGTCGCCCTGGCCTGCGGATACGCGGACCAGCCTCATCTCCATCGCGACGTTCTGTCCTTCGCCGGGTGCACGCCGGGCGCCTTGGCCGCGCGGGCGACGCCCACCGGCTGACCGGCAGCACCGACACAGCGGGCCCCTCACTCAAGTGCGCGTACCTCACCATCCAACAACGGAAGGAACACCTGTGGCGACCACCGATGTCCGAGCAGCAGACATGGCCGATCGCGGCCTGATCGTCCGGACCGCCTTCGGAAGCATGGCCGCACAAACCCTGCGTGCGGCCGTGCAGTTGAACGTGGTTGAACTGATCGGCGACACACCATGCCGAGTCGACGAAATCGCCGCCGACGCCAAAGCCGACCCACAGTCCATGACCCGGCTGCTCCGCGCCCTGACCAGCCTCGGCCTGCTCAAGGAACACACCCCCGACTCCTTCTCCGTAACCCCCGCAGGCACACTCCTCGACCCCCACCACCCCGGCTCACTCACCTCGTTTGTACGGGTGTTCACCGACCCCGTGGCCATACGCGCCTGGGAACATCTGGACTCCAGCGTCCGCACCGGCGACGTCGCGTTCGACGCGGTCTTCGGCACGGACTTCTTCAGCCACCTCGCCCAACACCAGGAGCTGTCAACGGCATTCAACGCGGCAATGAGCCAAGCCACCCAGGTGACCGCCGCCGCCTTGCCTCACGCTTTCGACTTCGGCCGATTCACCTCGGTCACGGATGTCGGTGGCGGGGACGGCACTCTCCTGTCCGCCGTCCTCGGCGCGCATCCCCAGCTGACCGGTGTCGTCTACGACACGGCGCAGGGCCTGGCCGAGGCGCCGAAGACGCTGCGGCGGCACGGGCTCACGGGGCGCTGCGCTCTGATCGCCGGGGACTTCTTCGGTTCGGTTCCCGCAGGATCGGACCTCTTCCTGATCAAGAGCGTCCTGCATGACTGGACCGACGAACAAGTGGTCACGATCCTGAGCCACTGCCGCGAGGTGCTGCCGCCCGGCGGCCGCGTCCTGATCGTGGAACCCGTGCTGCCCGACTCCGTCGGCAACGAGGCCGAGGCCCATGCCGCCGACAATGGAGTCACCTATCTGAGCGACCTCAACATGCTGGTGAACGTGGGTGGCAGGGAACGCACCCGGAAGGACTTCGAGGATGTGTGCGACCGCGCGGGCCTGACCCTCACCTCGGTCACCCCACTGGAGAACGCCGCGCCGTTCTCCCTCATCGAGGCCGCTGCTGACTGACCAGTGACCGCTCACAGCCCGACGCGGGCGAGCGGACGGGTGATCCGTTCCCGCTCCTGCCGCAGCTGAGCCTCCAGGTCCGAACACACCGGTACGAGCAGCTCGTTCTCCGCGCGGACGCAGGGCAGCACCCTCGCGATCGTCTCCGTGGTCAGCCCCGCGGTGAGCCGCATGCGCACGCGCCGTACCGTCTCGACGTCCTGCTCGCAGTAGAGGCGGTCAGAGAGGTACCCGGACGGCGAAGAGGCCGCCCGCCCAGCACGGGCGGGCGGCCTCGGCCGCTTCTTGCCGCCCTCAGGACGGCTGTTACGCCATTCACGACCGGTCCGAGGGTTGACTCCGACACGTCGGCTTGGTTCCGCGTTGGTGAGTCCATGCTCCACGAGCCGGAGGTAATCCTCCCGCTCACGATGCAGTTTCAGACGCCCTTGTTCTTTGCGGCTCTTCCGGGTCTTGAGGTCCATCGCATCCCCTGAGCCGGGGTGTTGCGACGACCACTGGAAAGGAAGCCCGGAGGCCGGGGGTTCACGTGTGGGGCCGCGCTCTTGAGGCGGAGGCGGTCAGACCGCGGTCAGGGCGTACGTGCCCGTACCGTCCTGCCTGCCGCTGGAGTACTGGCGGATCAACTCCCCGTCCGCGTATCGGTCGTGGCCCAGCATGGAGCCGGTGTACTTGTTCTGCACACCGATCTTCGAACTGCCGGGTACGTCGCGGTAGATGTAGAACCGCTGGAGATCGTCCTCCCCGCAGGAGGCCGTCGTCAGATAGGCCTGCTCCTGGTTGGCGATGTTCGCCGGGATGGTCGCGCAACCGCCGTTGCCCCAGTTCCACAGGGACGCCTCGATGACCCCGTTGTTCTCCGTCACATTGCACAGCCGCCAGTTGTCCAGATGAGCACTGAAGAAATTGGACTCGCGCAGACGGACGCCGTCGTTGGCCAGCAGCGGTGCGCTCCAGTTCAGGGGCTTGCCGGGGACCTCGATCCGGTAGACGGCGGGCTGGCAGTTCAAGGCGGCGGGCCTGGCGGCCTGGGTGGCCTTCATGCCCTGGGCGGCCCGGGCGGCCGTCGCGGCACTGTCGGCGTCCTGCTTGGCCCGGTCGGCCTTGGCCGAGGGGACGGGACCTGCCGGGTGCTGCGCGGTGGCGGAGGCCGAGCCGCAGTCCAACAGGCCCTGGGCCTTGGCCATGATGCTGTTGGCGGGGACCTTGTCCTCGCAGCGCACCGCGCCTTCCTCAAGGGTGGTGAAGGTGGTGTAGCTGCCGGTGTCGGGGCCCGCGGTCCACTTCAGCGCCCAACTGCCGTCGCCCTGCTGGACGCGGTTGCAGTTGAGACTGCCGTACGTACCGGTGACCTTCTTGGTGCCCTTGTAGAGGCCGTAATAGCCGGGACTGCCGAAGTTCCACGTGACGGACGTCGACGTGCTGCTGGTGGAGGTGTAGCTCACCTGCACGTTCAGACCCAGGCTCGCGCCCACCTTGCCGAGGGTCTCCACGGCGAAGCTACCTTCGACGTTGCCGGTGAGACCCACGGAGACGGAGATGGTCGTCTGGACACTGGTATTGACGGTCTGGGTACCCGTCGAACCGGCGGTGACGTACCAGCCCTTGAAGTGGGTGATCGTCGGAGTCACCTCGGAGGACTTGATATACGGGTGCCGAGTGCCGAGGTCGGCCGACGTGCAGGCACCGCCGGGCTCGGCTTGCGCCGCGGCGGCGGGTTTCGGATGCCCTGCCGCGCCGGCGGGGCCGGCCACGGCAGTTATCGCGGCGAGCGTCGATGCAGCGGTCACGGTGAGGGCTACCAGCCCTCTGGCCCAGCGGCCGGAAGATCTCAAGTGGCTCATCATGCCCTTTCCTTGGCCGGGCGACATGTCACCCCAGGCCGGAATTTTGCCAGTTATGTAGTGGGAAGCGGTCGATCGAGATGAACCTAGCGTCGGCAGTGACGCAGTGACGATGACGGAATCGGCCGGTCCGAGGCGAAACCCATAACCCTTCATGGGCTGTTATGCAGCCTTGACCTGCCCGGGGTCATCAGAATTTCATCTGCGCAGCTATCATCCGCCATCACCGCCGCACAGATGGGCTGTTTCCGTCGTGATTCCGCTGCAGTCACCTCGACGGCCAGTGACTGCCAGACCGGCCTCTCATCATCCGCCGACGCGGCCGACGGCCACCAAGCCATCAAGATATTCGGCCAATTTGCGCATTCTGAAACCGAGCACTGTCGACGGCCGTGGCGCCTTGAATGTTTGCGCGCCAGCGTGAACGGCCCTATGGAAGGAGAGAGAGGTACCGGCGCGACAGGAGAGAATCCAGTGAGTCGAGCCAGACGGTGTCTGACGGTGAGCCCGAAGAAGGAGCGTCGATCCCGAGGGCCGACCCGGCGGCACCCGCATGATCCCCGACCGCACTCAGTGCGGGCCCTGAACGCAACCAATCGGAAAACAAGGGGAAAACGAACATTTCCATACCAGGTTTACATCGTCACCAAGGAGGACGGGGCCGAAGACCGAACAGGCGGCACCGTGCCCTGTCAGAGGCGACGCCGACCACCGCTGTCGCATTCAGCGGTCCAGCGTCGACCGCCGCGCCCGCGCATCCTGCCGACCGCGGGAATTCCATCGCGAAGACGGGCGGCGGCGCGAGGCCCGAAAGGGCCTAAATGAGTCGATTGAGATCCGGTTCGAATGAGATCCGGTTTGCCACAACGCTCTTAGAAAACTCTTAGCAGGCTCTGACATATCTGTTCCCGTTGTCCTTCGGGGCTGTTCATCGCAGGGAACAGGCCGGGAGGACCGCCCTGCCCCCAGTCACGAGCCCACGTGGAGCACAGACGATGACACCCCCCGACACCGTGGCCACGCCCGCTCAGGGCCGCCGCCCCGGCCGCCGTACCAAGCGATGGGTCCTCATAGCCGCGGTGGTGGCCGTGGTCGGGCTCGTCGCCTGGCCGGTGCTCAGCCACTTCGACGTCTTCTCCGACAAGGGCGATTCGATCAGCTTCGGCCAGGACGACAAGCAGGGCGGCGAAGGAGGCGGCACGAGTGGTTCCAAGGCGTCCATGCCGACGGGTCCGAAGGCCGATTTCACCATCTCCGGCACCGTCCCGGAGGACGGCAGCAAGATCGCCGTCACGACGTACAAGGGCAAGAAGTCCGGGTTCAAGGGCAAGGTGTGGGTCTGGGTCCCGCCGCAGTACAAGGACCCGCAGTACGCGAAGAGCGGTTTCCCCGTGATGATCGCGCTGCCCGGCGGTGCCGGGTATCCGAACAACTACTGGATGGGGCCCGACCTCAAGCTGGAGGCGAGCATCTCCAAGTGGTCGAAGGAGGGCAAGAGCCTGCCGTTCATCGTGGTCATGCCGGTGCTCAACCCCGAGGATCACGACAGGGACCCCAAGGATCCCAAGCTGGGCCAGTACTGGGACGGCAGTGACATCCCCGGCCAGCCGAAGATGGGCACCTGGCTGACCGAGGACGTGCCGGACCTGGTCAAGGAGAACTTCCGTACGGTCACCTCCCGTGACGGCTGGGCCTTCATGGGCGCCTCCACCGGCGGCTTCGCGGGCCTGAAGTCCGTGCTGCAGAAGCCCGACCGGTTCAAGGCCGTCATCGCGGCGGGCCCGGACATCGTCCCGGACTCCCGCCTGTGGAAGGGCCACGATCAGGAGAAGGCGGAGAACAACCCCAAGGTGCTCGCCCCGAAGCTGATCAAGTCCGGGCATCCGGACGTCTACCTCGCCTTCGAGGTCGGCACCAAGGAGACCGCGGCCATACCCCCCATCGAGGACTTCGTGAAGCACTACACGAAGGGCCCCGTCCACACCAAGCTGAGCATCATCCAGGGCGGCAAGCACAACGCCGCGACCTACGTGCCCAACATGGAGTCCGCCGGGCTGATCCAGTGGATCAGCGAGCACATGCAGGGCCCCACCCCCGTCTCGTGAACGAGCCCGGCGGTTCGGGAATCCGGAACCGGAACGGTCGAAGGCGGCCTGGGCCTCGTCGCGGGTTCCGGTCGTGGTGATGCCTTCCAAGGGGCCCAGTTTTCCTTCCAGGCTCCTTCAGCCCCTGCCGCCGACGTCGGGGACTGCCGCCTCGGTACTCGTAGAACCCGTAGAGCACCTGCATCCCGGCGGCGGTCAGCCGCTGAGCCTTGTCGCGCAGTCCCGCGACGCTGCACGCACGA
Organism: Streptomyces sp. NPDC001415; assembly: GCF_053597395.1. Taxonomy (NCBI): domain Bacteria; kingdom Bacillati; phylum Actinomycetota; class Actinomycetes; order Kitasatosporales; family Streptomycetaceae; genus Streptomyces; species Streptomyces sp. NPDC001415. Next base: position 20,082 of record NZ_JBSFIE010000045.1, on the reverse strand, counting down.
TTGGGCACTTCTCCGCGGTAATTGGGGTCCTTGATGCCGTTGATCGGCCGCGGACTCCGGGGTCGTGGTGAGCGCGGTGGCACCGACGATGCCGCACAGCGCGCCTCGGTCTGCCGGAAGATGCGCTATCGGTCATGGCGCCGTAGTGCCGCGAGAGCCTGCGTGAAGGCCGAGTCGTGGGTGCCTGCTTCGATCTCCTGGAGGAAGTTGCCTGTGCGGATGTCGGGAGGGACGCCCTCGCCGTCGAAGGTCTTGCCTGACGGGGTGAGGTACTCCTCGTTCGGCAGGCCGAAGGACCAGCCGTTGGGGAGCTTCCGCTCCAGAACGTCCGAGAAGACGCCCTGGGTGTTCTGCCCGATCCGAATGGTCTTCGCCGGGCGCTGCATGAGGGCCTGGGTGAGGGTCTCGCCGGCGCTGTAGGTCTCGCCGCCGGTGAGCACCGCTACCGGGCCGGTGTGGCGGAAGCGGTCGGGTGTGGGCTGGACGCGTACCTGCTGCGGGCGGGTGAAGCGGTCCGGGGCGGCGGGATCGTTGCGGACCCGCTTGGCGTAGGCGAAGTAGGGGTGGTCGGTGAGGCGTTCGGCGACCTGAAGCGCCAGCGCGTCGGAACCGCCGCCGTTGATCCGCAGGTCCAGGACCAGGCCTTGCAGTCCTGGCCTGATCACCTCGCTCAGCGTCTGGTCCAGGACGGCGCTGTTGCGTGCGTAGGCGGGACTGTCCTTGTCGTATCCCCCGAAGCCGGAGATCCGCAGATAGCCGATGCCGTCGGGCAACTCGGCATACCCGATGCGGCCGTTGGCATACTGGCGCAGCTGGGTGCCGCCGAGGTCATGCTGGGCGATGAACGTCTGAGCCCGCTGGTCGAGTGTGGAAGACGGGACCACCGTGCCGGGGCGGCTCTGCCCGAAGGACCCGGTGGCTTCGGCGTCGACGTGCACATGCGCGTCGTACAGCGGCAGCACCATCTCCCGCAGGAGAGCGAACAGCTCGCTGTCCGGCATACCGTCGCGCACCTTGGACCGATACCGGTCTCTCATCGTCTGCCAATCGATCTTCTTGGCGGCGAAGAAAGGATAGTTTTCCTCGAAGGTCTGCCAGAAGACGTCGAAAGTCGCCAATGCTCCCGCCGGTGCCGTCTTCGCGCACGTGCCGGGCAGGGCCGGAAGGCGCCGCAGCGTGCGGTCGCCGACCGAGCCGTCGAAGTGCAAGGTGGCGCTCGTCCCGCCCGCTCCGGGGCGTATCCGGTACACGGTCGCGTCGTCGCCGGCGTAGAGGACCGAGCCCTTGTCACCGAGGCCGGTGCGCCGTGCGGTGTCGCCGGGCAGACAGCTGACGGCGGTCGTCTGGTACTCCTGCAACTGCCCGTCCTTGATGGACAGCACGGTGTCGTACCCGTCACTGCGCCACACGCCGTCCACGCGATCGGTGACGTGCGGCACCGCGGCGACGGGCCCCGCAGCCAGCACCGTGCCGGCTGCCACGGTGAACAGGACAGCGACTGCGGTGCCCTTGCTCCTTGCTCGCCCGCTGAGTCCAGCGGCTCGCTTCGCCGCTGAGATCCTGGTACGCACGGTTACCCTTCCTGTCGGCCCTGTCGGCTTCGGGAATTCATGATCGTCGTCATGGCCTTGGCCCGGTATCCGGCTGACCGGCCGAACCACACGGGGGACAACCCCACCCCCGCACCGCCGACAGGCCGCACAGGCCACGTAGCAGGGGCCCGCGCACTGTCGCTGGAACACCACCGAACAGGCTGGGACCCCCAGCACGCCCGGGGGCGCTTTCGCAGATCGATGAGCGCGACCCCGACATCAACTACCCATACGGCATCGCGGTGTTCACCATCGACCCGGGCCACCTACCCGGCGGCCACACCTCCACCACGGTCAGCAACCACCACTCGCCCAAGGCGACCGTGCCCAACCACTGCCAACCCCGGCCCGCTTCGAAGGGCCGGTGGTTCGGAACGCCCGCACCTCCAACACCCTCCAATGCCACCCGGGTCAGGCGTCGGCTGAGGAGACGGGAGGAGCGAGCAGGACATGGAGGTGCTCGTCGTGGAGCTGCCCGTCTCCGAACCGCTTGGCCAGGGGCAGGGTGTCTTCGAGACCGAAGCCGGCCTTCTGGGCCACCCGGCACGAGGCGGTGTTCTCCACACCGTGCGTCAGAACGATACGGGTGAGTCCCAGGTCGCTCACGGCCCAACTGGCGACGCTGCGCACCGCGGCCGTGGCCGCGCCCCGCCCGCGTGTCCAGGGGGCTATGCGGTAGCCGACTCCGGCTCGCGAGTTCACGCGGTCGATGCCGTGCAGGGCGATGTTGCCGGCGTAGCGCCCGGTGCCGCGGTGGATGATCGAGAAAGTGGCGTGACTGCCGTCCGACCAGTCGGCTCCGGCGAGGCAGTCCCTGACCGCAGATGCCTCGTCGGTGATCTGACAGCGAGGATTCCAGAGCCGGACATCCGGGTCGAGGCCAAGGGCAAGGACCTCCCTGCACTCCTCCACACTCGGTGGACGGAGCACGAACTCACCGGCCGTCAGGGCTAAAGGTTCCAATGGATCAGCGGGCATCCACCGATCATGCCAGGCAGCGGGAGACCCGGAGCACGTGGGCCAGGAGAGTTGAGGGTGGTGACCGCACTTCCGCAAACAGCTCCTGCATGCGGGCCGGGCCACCACCGCCCTGCACGGCCTGGGCCGTCGTGCGCAGGGCTGAAGCAGAGGCCCGCCAGCCACTGGCGGGCTGTGAAGAGTTCCTACCCGCGGGACACCACCGAACCCGGCAAACCCGCGAACTACTGGCCCACATCACCTCCGACAGCCCCACCTGATGCGGTCAGCCCAGTCCCAGGTCCCAGCGATACAGACCCCACAACGCTGTGGTGATGTCAGCCGCCCTGTGGCCTACACGAAGGAGTTCCCGGCAGCCGTCCGCAATCCGTCCGCGGCTGGGCAGTGGTGCCCCCAGGGCCGTGGGCGCTTTGCGATGGCTGCGGCGTCAGGAGAACAGGGTGCGCGATCCCAGCAGGTACGAGGGCAGGTACGAGGCGGCGGCACCGGACCCGGCCAGGGGAGGCGACGGCCGCGTGAAGCCACCGTTGCGTCAAAGTACGGTACGGACCTTGCCGCGAGCCGGGGAAGCAGGCGGGGGATTCCGTGCGATGCGGCATGGGTCCGCGGCACAGAGTCCCCCCAGGAGGCTGACGCGCCAGTCGTAGCTCCGGGGTGCCGGGAGTGGGCATCACTGCCAAAGCCGGCACGGCAAAGCCGACATGGGCGACGAGCATGACTCACCGGCTGACTGCCGGTACGGCGGCTCGATACTCCCGAGGCAGATCGAACAGATGCAATAATCGTCGCCATGACGATAACAATCGAGGATGTGCGAGCCGCCGTGCACGACATGTCCGCCAAGCTCTACGACGGGCGCAGGTACGACCTGGTCGGGTTCAGCATCCGGGGCGCCTCCCACCCCTACATCGAGGTTCATGACGGGGTCATCCACTGGGTCGTGATGGAGCGCGGCGTGGAATCCCAGCAACGCACCACCACCGAGGACCTCAACGAAGCCCTGCACTGGGTCGCCCTCGACGCCACCAACTCCCTGGCCATGCACTGGGAGCTGAAGCAGCGGGACCGGTGGCCCGCTGACCGGGACACGCGGATCGGCTGGCTCGCCAAGCAGGTCGAACTCCTGCACCGCATCGACGCCCAGTGGGCCGAGCAGTTCCGAGCAGGCATCCCCGCACGATGCCCGGGGGTTCGACTGAGAGACGTTGACACCCATCCGCTCACCTGATGCCTCATCAGGAGCTCCCGTGGAGGTCGATGCGGCGGAGGACAGGAGCCGCGCGCAAGGGGAACTGACCTTGATGATCGCCGCACCGCCGACCCAGTTGATGAAAGAGCCACGGGCAGCGTCGTGGCCGCCGCAGCTTCCCTGGCCGACCAACTTATTGCTGTTCCTTTCGTCGCGCCGGAACAGGCCGTACAACACGGAGACGGCGAACACGCATCCTTGGAGGGTCCCGGATTCGTTCTGGATTCGTTCTGGATTCGTCCTGGAGTCGACGTGCCTCGATCTCGCGTGACGGCCTGCCGACGGCATTTGGCGAGCTTCTTGTAGCAGGTCAGGGCGGCGGCCATGGCCGGGCCTCGGCTCTGCCGGTCGTTGCGGACCACGTACGGGATCTTGAGACCACGAGCAGCCCATGGCAGGCTCATGCCGCATGATCGCGGGGCATGGGGGCGCCGGCGTGGTGGGCGAGCAGCGCCGCCGTTCGCACCGTGCCGTCGGTGTCGGCCAACAACCGCTTCCGCAGCGGCGCGGAGAGGGTCCTCCCACCGGCCGCAGGCAGCCACCCGCGCCTGGGGATCGGCGTCGGCCGCGAGGCCAGGGAGGTCACGCGCTGCCTCGGGGACGGTTCGGCGCGGACCGAGCAGTTCCTGGAGTTCCACGGTGACTCCGGATCGTTCCGGATTCCCTGCCGGGCCAGGTTCTGCGTGACTGAGCATCCAGAGAGCTCAGCTGTCCGACAGAGCGAAAAGTGCGACGGGGCGGAGGATCGGTTGTCTACTCAAGTACCAGTGCAGACACGGTTGTTGGTGGCTGGGGGCGCACTCGGCGTCACACTGCTCGCTGTGGCGCTTGCGGTGGATCTGACTGGGGCGAACGCCACCGCCGTGCCCAGCCTGCCGACACCATCGGGGCTGCCGACCGCCCTACCATCCATGCCACCCCTGCCGTCCGCTCCTGATGTCGGCGGCATGCCCTCGGATTTCCCCACGAATCTGCCTACCGACCTACCCACCGACTTCCCGACCGGTCTGCCCACCAACTTCCCCACTGACCTGCCGACTGCCCTGCCGGGCATGTCCGGGGGTGGCTCGTGAGCGGGCGGCATCTTGTGGCCATTGGTGACGATCCCGTGCTGCGGGCCCGGGCTCTGCTGATCGGGCGGCTGGCCATCGCGCTCTACCTGATCGAGTTGTTGCTCAATCTTGCCCGGCCGCACTTGTTGCCCGACGAGCCGGCTCTGTCCATCTTCTACGAGCTCCCTGGCTCATCCGGTTCGATCGGCAAGTTGCTCTCGACGCCCCGGCTCGTGTTCTGGGCCGTGCTCGCGGGCATCGTGGCCGGGGCGGCGATTCAGATCTTCGCTGCGCTGACCCGCCGCAAGGCCGAGGCGGAAGGCAGCCGACGCGCGATCGTGCTGACGTGGATCACCTTGGGCTGTCTGCTGCTGCCGTTCGGGCTGATCCCTCTGACGGTGGTGTTCTCGTACTTCCCCGTCGCGCTGCTGTGCCTGCCGAGTACGGCCCTGGTGCTGCTGGCGCTGCGTGCGACCGTCCGGTTCGGCCGGCTGTCATGGGCGGCGTTGCTCGTGGCCTTCGGGTGGGGTGCCCTGATCGTCTTCGGGCTCGGCCGCGCGTACACAAGCCTGGGGTTCGGGACTCTTTACGGCTATCTCGGACCCAAGGCAGGCACAACGGACCTCAGCGGCTTCACCAAAAATCTCAGCCACACCATGGATCTGCTGGTCGTGCACCTCAGCCTCGCCAACGGGCTCGTCATCGCGGCCGGAGTCGCGCTGCTGCTGATGCTGTTGCGTCACCGCGTCACCGACGCGGTGACAGGTCTGGTGCTCGGCGCGGCGGTCGGTCTCGGCTACAACTTCGTGGAGAGCATCCTCTTCATCAAGATCTACGGCAGTCTGGGGGCATTCTTCGGCCCCACGGGCGGCTTCGAGTACTGGATCCGTCAGTCGATCGGTCTGCTCGGTGGCCAGGTGACCTTCGGGGCCCTGGTCGGCGCCGGGCTCGGGGCAGCCGTAGGAGCCCGGCAACGAGGGAAGCTCGTCGTGGCGGGGCTACTGGCCGGGATCGGTGGCTCGGCCGGGGCCGAGACCATCTCGGGCTGGCTGGCCGGTCGGGTGAGCGATCACATCCAGACGGGCAGCACTCTGGACACGCTTGTGATCTCGCCGCTCTTGTGGATGCTGCCCCAACTCCCGTTCCTCGCCGTCGCGGTGGCGCTCCTGGTGGTCGGGCTGCGGACACGGGCCGGCCTGCTGCGGGACGCGCTCGCGACCGAGGCGACGCCCGCCGGCCCCGTCACACCGGCCGAGGCGTCCGTCCTGGCCTCTCCCTCCATGAGGTTCTGGGCGCTGGTGCGCACGTGGCGCACCCATGGCTGGCGCATCGCACTGGCCCTGCACCGGCTCCAGTGCGCCCAATTGGACTTGGCCGCCTCGCGTGCAGGAGACGATCCGGAAATGGCAGACGAGGAGGACGAGTTGAGGGCACGGGTGATGCGGGTCAAGGGTGAGCCCAAGGCGGTGCGGCTGTGATGCGCGCCGGACGCGGGTTCGCCGCGAGGCTGGTCGTGGCCATGGTCCTGGCGCTGTGCGTCGTACTGCCGACCGCTCCGGCGGCGTCCGCCTGCAGTGTCGGTGTCGGCTACAAGCCGTCCATCAGCATGAGGGATCTGAGGGAGCACCCCACGTGCTCGGCCGCCACCTCCGCGACCGGCTCCGTCGTCGTCGCCGTACTGGCCCTCGGCGCGCTGGCCGCGGCGGGCGTGCTCGTCCTCCGCCGAGCCGAGCGGCAGGTGCACGCCGAGCAAGCCCCGGACGACGCTGGAGGGCAGCGCCCGGCACTGGCCGCATACCTCGCGGCCACGGGCATCGTCCCGCCGACGGCGGAGCGTGATCATGCGGCGTAGCCTCTCACGCCTGGGCATGCTGCTCGCCGCACTGCTGATGATCCTCGCTCCGGCAGTAATTCCGGGGGAACACCTGGCTGTCGCGGCGCCGTCCCCCGCACCCGACATCAACGGCCCCTTCGTGATAAAAGCCGGGGAGTCCCCCAAGGACAAAGAGCTGCCCGGCTTCGCCGAGAAGATCGTGGACAACCCCATGGGCGAGGAGCTCTACCTCGCCATGAAGCAGTTCGATCTACTCCCGAAGGACCAGCGTCCGATCAACACCCAGGTGGCGTTCTTCACCTTCGCCTGGCTCGAAACCGATACCGGGATCCCGGCGTGGGTTCGGGACCGCTACCAGGATTTCATGGGCCGGCTGCACGAGGAAATACGAGCTCCCAGCACTCCTCCCGCATGGAAGTACCCGCTGAACGCAACCATGGTCGATGCCGAGAACTACGCCTACGACAGACTCATGGAGGAGCTCGGCACACGTTCGGTGGACCGCTACGGAAACGAACAAGTGCTGAAACTCGCCACCGGCAGCCAGGGGACCGGCAGACACTCCGAAGACGCCATGGACGAATGGTTCCAGCGCACCATGACGAACACCCTGCTGCACATCGCACGCACCGACACCGAACGCGAGGAGATCGAGAACGTCGTCAAGACGATGAAGACGAAGGTCGGCGCCGGAATCGCCGGCCCGCGAGGCTTCTGCAACACATGCGTCAAGAGCGTCGCGAAGTGGGGCTACGCGTTCAGGAAGCGACTCTTCATCGTCCCGTACGACGCCCTCAACACACCACAGGCCAAGCTCGCCGGCGCGACACTTGGGCGGCTCAAAAACCCTCTGGAGACCTCGTACGACAAGCATGCCGGGGAACAGATCGACAAGGCCCTGAACAAGGCGGGCCTCAAGGCTCCCTGCTCGCACGTGAACAACCCACAGACGATGGGCCTTTCCGCCCTGCCCATGGCCGCCGGCCCCTGCGACCCGAGCGCGAATGGCCTCACCGGAGCGCTCGGCTCGCAGCAGAACGGAGGCATCGACTTCTCCAGCCTCCAGCTCCGCTACCTCTCGGACGACGGCGACTCCGCGGTGAAGTACGCCTTCTCGGGGCAGGCAGCCAAAGACGGACAGGGGCAGGACCCCCGCGCGGGACGCCAGGCTCTTACCGACAGCATGGGCGCTCTGCGGACCTGGCTGGCACTGAGTCCGGACAAGTTCTGGGTCAACCTCAACCCCAACGAGCCGGATCGCATCATCGACGCACAGCTCGGTCGTACCGACGCCGGGCGGGCTCTGTTGGAGGCGGACTGGCAGATGAAGCAGAGCGAGGGGAAGCTGCTTGATCCCAAGACCGCGTTCGGCGCGGAGTACTGGCGGAGAATAGGCATCTCGGACGGGCCGACCTGCTATTCGTCTCGCATGTGGATCGTTCCCGGCAATATCGAGGTACGCCAGGACGGCTCCTCGCTCTACATCCTCAAAGCCACCCTGGATGTGAAGGCCAAGCCCGAGAACGTTCAAGGCCTCGGGCAGGCCTCCTGCAACGCCGATCCGAAGGCGACGGCGCGTAACGCGCAGGTGGAGCAGGAAATGGTCGTGCCCAAGATCGCGCAGGCGGTGAACACAGCCCCCGAATACGCGCCGCTGCGTCAGGTCTTCCTGGCCCGGATCGTGGCTCAGTGGATCCGCGATCGGCACGAGAAGGGCGAGACCACCTCGTTCGACAAGCTGATCGGCTCCGGCGGCCTCGGCTCCGCGGTCCAGGACGGAAACTGGCGGCCGCGGCAGGTGTACGACGCGTATCTGCGATCCATCCGCGAAGGGGACTTCACCTACAAACAAACCACGCAGGTCGGCGACACCACGGTCACCTACATCATGCGCACCGGCGGCGTCGACTTCAGCAAGCTGAACTCCACCAGACTCAGCGCCGCGGACATGGACCGGCGCATACCCGGACTTCCGCAGACGATCGACAAGTCCGCACGCCGCCCGACGACGGCGACCGACGGAACAGTCTGGCTGGCGGACACGGCAAAGACCCCGCCGATCGGTGTCTGGGATCGGATCCGCAGCTACGTCGGCGGCCGCACCGGCATCCTCATCGGCCTGCTCGCCGTCCTGGCGGTCCTGCTGTTGTTCGTCCGCGACGGATCCGCCTTCCGGCGCCGGAAGTCGGCCTGATGCCCAGCCGCCGCCCGGTCCGTGTTTCTAGCGGGCCGGGCGGTGTGGCACAGGGCGGAGTCCGCCCGCAAGCCGGGGCAAGGCGGTCGGCGGCGCCGGTCCGTCCGGAACCGGGCGGCCAGTGACCAGGCCCCCGGCCCGGAGCGGACACTCGCATCGCGGCCGGTGCGGGGGCCTTGCCGGTGCCGCCCGGCGCGGCTCCCACGATGCCCGGCGGCCGGATCCCGGGGCATCGTGGACGACCACGAACACAGCGGTCAGGGAGCACAGTTCACGCCCCCGCCCCACGCGAAGCGGCGGATCAGCCCTGCGTCACCGCGCCCTCCGGCACGCCGAACCACTCCTGCAGCGCCTCCGCAAGCCCGGCCCTCGGCGCAGGCGTCCGCCCCTCCGCGTCGGCCGCCCAGGCTGTGAAGCCGTCCGGGCGGACGAGGACCGCCGCCAGTTCCGGGCGGGACGGGCAGCCCACCGTCACGGTGTCGACGCGGCCGGCGTACCCCGCGGCGAGGGCCCGGAGCTCCGGGTCGTCGGTGAGGTCGAGCAGGAGCGCCCGGCCGCCGTGGAGATGGTCCGCGAGGCGGCTGCCGTCGGCGAGTTCGAGGTCCGGGGCGCTGCGTCCGGTCAGCGGGTGTTCGCCCGGCAGCTCGTATCGCAGCCCAGCACCGTTGAGCCGCGCGGTGAGGTACGTGGTGCCCGTGACCGTCCCCGCCAAATCGCTGACGATCTCGCGCAGGGCCCGGGACTGCGGGTCCGGGCGCATGGCCGCGACCTGGGACCGGGTCCAGTCCAGGATCCACGCGCCGACCGGATGCCGCTCGGAGGTGTACGTGTCAAGCAGCCCTTCCGGCGCCCGGCCACGGGTCACCGCGGCGAGCTTCCAGCCGAGGTTCATCGCATCCCCGATACCCAGGCTCAGCCCCTGGCTCCCGAACGCGGAGTGCACATGCGCCGCGTCGCCCGCCAGCAGCACCCGGCCCTTGCGGTACTCGGTGACCTGGCGGGCGTGGTCGGTGAAGCGGGTCGCGGTCCGCACCGCGGTGATCGTGACGTCCACGCCGGAGACATGGCGCAGCCGCGCCTGGAGGTCCTCGGCGGTGACCGGCGCGTTCCGGTCGGCCGGCGGGCCGTCGAACTCCACCGTGACGATGCGGCCCGGCATCGGTCCATGGGCGTACACCCCGGTATCCGTGGTCGCCCAGCCGACCGGCAGGTCCTCGGCGCCGGTCATCTCCACGACCGCCTGGTGACAGGTGATCTCCGGGTCTGTACCCGGGAATTCGAACCCCGCGAGCTTGCGGACCGTGCTGCGGCCTCCGTCGCAGCCCACGAGCCAGCCGGCGCGTATCGCCCCGCCGCTCGTCCGCACGGTGACGGCCTCTTCGTCCGCGTCGAAGCCGGTCAGCTCCACTCCCCGGCGCACGTCGACGCCGAGTTCGTCCGCCCGCTCGCCGAGCAGCCGCTCGATGTCCTGCTGCGCCACGAGAGAGATCTCGGCGGCGGGTCCGGCGTCGCCGAGGCCCGGCTCCGTACGGTCGACCAGGTCGGCGCGCAGCATGATCCCGGCGAAGTGCCCGACGTACCCGAGCCCTTGGCCCGCGGCCCCGCCTCCTTCCCCGCCGTTGCGCTCACGCATGAACGCGTGGAAGCGGTCCATCGCCTGCCGCTGCACCTCGGCCAGCGCGGGCAGCATGCCCCGGCGGTAGAGCGCCTCGGCGCAGGGGGCGGTGATCACCCCGCCCTTGATCGTCGCGTCCACTTCTGTGCGGCGCTCCAGGACGGCCACCCGCGCGCCTCCGAGCCGGAGCTCGCAGGCCAGCATCAGTCCGACCGGGCCGCCTCCGGCCACTACTACGTCATAGTCCATGGCCCTACTATGACCGAGGGCAAAAAAGGCCCTTTCACCGCCCTGACCAGCCACAACAGGCCCCACGATGTCAAGAGGCAGACCGTGCCGTCCGACGAGGCGGGCGGTCATGCGGCGTGGGTTTCCGCAGCCACCGCCGAGTACCGCGAAGCCAGGGCCGGCAGCGGCGAGCGTTGCCGCATGAACGCACCGCGGCGCGCAGCCGGGCTCTCATGCCAAGTCGCTGTCCCTGACGGCCGGAGCACCTGAGCCTCGCTTGTAGGTCACGTCCCGGATGCCGAGTGCTTGTCGCAGTCGGCCTGCGGGGAGGGTGACCGGTGCGGGGGCGGGTCCATCGCCGGGGTGAGGCAGGGGGTAGGCCGTGGTGGTGGCGCTGTGGAAGGTCACGTTGCCCTCGGTCTTGGTGAAGAGCTGATGCACATGGCCGTTGAGGCACGTCACCGAGGCGAAGCGGCGTAGGTGGGAGAGCGCCTGGGCCGCGTCGTCCGTGCCCCAGCCCCAGGCCGGGTACATCGCGAACAGCGGGATGTGGCTGAACACCACGATGGGTGTGTCGCTGGACAGCCCCGCGACGTCCTTGCGTACGAAGTCGAGCTGATCCGTGCCAAGGTGCCCCAGCTTCTTCAGATTCAGCGAGTTGACGAGCGCGATGACATGGACGCCCTTGGCGTCGAAGCTGTACCACCCGTCGCCCCGGCTTCCGGCTCCGAAAGCGGTCCGGTACTTCTGGCCCGCGTCGTCGATGGCGTCGTGTTCCCCGGGCACGGTGTGCACCTGCCCGGTCTTCAGGCCGGTCATCATCTGCTTCACCTGGTCGAACTGGTCCGGTGTCGACAGATGGGTGAGATCGCCGGTGTGCATCACGAAATCGGGGCGCTGATCAAGGGAGTTGACCCGTTCGATCGCGCGCGAGAAGGAGCCGGTGACATCGGCGTTGGCGGCGCCGTGGAAGCCGAGGTGGCTGTCGCTGAGCTGGACGATGCTGAGCGTCCCCGGTCCCGGCTCCGCCTGCTTGTGCCCCGACCCTACGAGGTGGCTGACGATCTCACCGCCGCCGACGGTGAGGACGACCGCTGAGCCGAACCATGCGCCGTGTCGCAGGAGTTGGCGCCGTGACATGCGCTGCCGTCCCTCGTCCTGCCCGGTCACGGCGTCACCGTCACGGTGCCGTGCATGAAGGGGTGGATCGTGCACAGGTAGGTGTACGTCCCCGGTGCGGTGAAGGTGAAGTGGTAGACCGCTCCCGCATCCAGGCCGGGTGAGTGAAGAGGGCCGTTCGCGTCCGAGGTGACGGTGTGCGGTTCCTCGTCGGCATTGGTCCAGGTCACCGTGGTGCCCGCTTTGACTGTCAGGAGTTTGGGTGTGAAGGCGTCGTTCCTGATGGATACGGAGCCGGCGGTGGAAGGGCTCTCACCGCCGGCTCCGGTCTGCCGGGAACCACTCGCCGCGGGTGCACCGGTGTCGGGCATCGCAGAGTGCCCGGCCGGTGCGGATGCGCTCCCACCTCCCTGGGGCGAGCCGCATGCGGCGGCCAAGGCAAGCATGGCCGCAGCCGTCGCGATCGCCCGTCCACGCCTACTTGTCCGGCGTGCGAGATTCGGTGTGCGCATCTGATCCCCCCGCATTCGGCCCGCCCCTGCGGCGAACCCGGCAGACCCCCCGTTGTGCGGGCCTCACCCTTGGATAGGAGGCGGGGTTACACCCGATGGCGGCGGCAGGTACACCTGTACCTGCCCATCCGCCTCGCGCACCGCGATGCGCGGCAACGCCCGAAGGGGGATGGGGAGTTGATGGTGCAGTACTTCGCCGGTGACCGCGAAGGCGGAGTTGTGGCAAGGGCAGTTGAGCTGCTGGGCCGCTCGGTCCAGGACAAGCGCACAGCCTTGGTGGGTGCATACCCCGGAGACCGCTCGCAGCCGCGTACCCTCGCGCGAAACGAAGCCGGACACCGCCTCGGTCTCGAAGGCGCGTACGGCACCGCTGGGAAGGTCGGCGCCGGCCGCGACCGTCCGCCACTCGCCCCGATTCGGCTGCAGCGTCGCCGACGCCGACCCCCCTCGCTCCTGCGCGTCCGTCGTACCACCGTCGAGCGATCGCCCCACGATGACACCAACAGCCGACGCGGCCACAAGTGCCGCACCCTGCACGACGCGTCTGCGCGCACTGCCTGTCCGCCGCTCCGCCACGGGGCGAGCCCCCGACGTCGCCGCCTCGGTCATCTCCCGGGCAAGTCGGGCATGCAGCGCGCTGACGAACTCCTCGCGCGGTACGTCGCTCCCCGGCCGAGCCGCGCGCAGGGTGATGGCTGTGCGCAGCACCTCGGTGTCCTGCGGTCGCGTCCGGAAGGGACGGGGTCGCCTCGACCGCAGCAACGCTTCGACATAGCGCCACAACGCGTCAGAGCTCATCGCCCTCACCCTCCCGCTGCTTGGCCGGTGCCGCACCACGGGCCGCCTGGCGCAACGCACGGTGCTGGAGCACTTTCGCATTGGTCACGGACACTCCGAGTTCGGCTGCCGCCTCCTTCACCGATCGCGCTTCCAGGAAACGGAGTTCGAGGATGCGCCGGTACCGTTCCGGAAGAGCATCGAGTATCGCCCTGGCCCGCCGCGGCGCGTCCGACACCTGGTCGGAAGGCTCGCGCACCGCGAGCTCGTCCAGGTAGTCAGCTGCCAGCGTCGTCACCTCGTGCCCCAGCACACGCCGCCAGTGCGCGGCAAGAACCGTGCGGGCGGTGGCCAGTAAGTAGGCACGTACCTCAGGCACGGTCGCCGTCGTACGCAGGGGGCCCAGCGCGGCGAGAAACACCTCCGTGGTCAGGTCCTCGGCGTCCATTCGGTTGCCGACCCTGGCGAACATCACCCGGAACACCAAGCTCACGTTGTCCCGGTAGACCGATTCCCAGTCCGCGTACACCTCACCACGCACGAGCCGCAGCCGCTGCGCATCCGCGCCGTCGTCCGGCCTGCCCCGGTCCCCCGAGCGCGCCGGAGCGTCCCGGCCGCCGGATTCGCGCCCGCGCCCCTTCGGTCGGCGAATCACCATGCCTCACCATCCCGGCCCGCCGCTCCCTCCCCGGGCAACGGCATTCCCCAACAGGAGATAGCAGAGCGGGTTACAGCGCAGGGCGAAAAGCCGTCGGCTCGTCAGTTGAGAGCCGTTCGTAGAGCGGTACCGACCTGGTGTCAGGTCAGTCCGCGCAGCATGAGACTGAGTGCGAAGTCGAATCGGTCATGTCCTGCGCCCGCCGTGAGCTCCTTGGCGTGCGCGACCGTGTTCGGGAACTGTTGGGCCGGGAGCATGCGCAAGCGCTCTACGATCTCAGCGCGGTCGATGCTTGCGCCTTCGAGATCCTGACTCTGCCGCTGGACGATGGCGGCCTCCAAGCAGTAAGCGGTGACGTAAAGGAAAGCGGCGTCGCTGGTCCACGCCGCGTCCCGCGCCGATGCGCCACCGAGGAGCAGCAGCGTCAGCATTGCCTCGCCGAGGCGCAGGGACGCGAGTTCAGCGGGAACGGCGGCCAGTGCGGCTCGGGCGACTCCCGGGTAGCGCAGGAACTGGTCACGCAGCTGCGCGCAGAGATCGAGGAACTGCTCCTGCCAGCGCCCGGCGTCCGGCGTCGGAAGCTCTACACGCGAGCACAGCTCACCGATGAGGAGGTCTCCGAGCTCGGCCTTGTTCCGGACGTGCGCGTACAGCGATGCCGGTCCCGTGTCCAAGGCCGCGGCCACTGTGCGCATCGTCAGATCGTCGAAGCCGCCGATCTCGATCGCGTCGAGCGCTGCGGCGACGATGCGCTCGACCGAGATCGGTGTTCGCGATCGCCGATGACCACGAGCCCCCTCGCCGCTGCCGGTCGCACTCTCGGCATCCGCTGATGCCGCAGCGGCGATCCGCTCCGCCCACTGTTCCCGAGTGATGGCGTCTCGGGATGCCCGCCTGCCAGCCATGGTCTCCACCCTACCACTCGACACGAACAATGATCGTATGGAACATTGTTCGTGTCTACTTGATCGGATAAGTCACCCGGCGAACATCAGGAAGCTCGACCCGTCTCTCCGAGAGGAACACCATGACCACCTCGGTCACCATCATCGGCGCGGGCCTCGGCGGCCTGACGCTCGCTCGCGTCCTGCACCTCCACGGCGTTCCCGTCACTGTCTACGACGCGGAAGCCTCCGCTGACGCACGCACCCAAGGGGGTCAACTCGACCTTCACGAGCACGATGGCCAACTCGCCCTCGAAATCGCGGGGTTGACCGAGGAATACCGGTCGATCATCCACCAGGGCGGTGGCGCCAAGCGGGTCCTCGACCCGCACGGCCGGATCCTCGTCGAGCTACCCGATGACGGCACCATGGAACGGCCGGAAGCTCTCCGCGGGGACATCAGGCGGATCCTTTTGGAATCGCTGCCTGCCGGGACCGTTCAGTGGGGAAAGAAATGCCTCTCGGCGACCGCTGTCGGGAACGGTCGGCATGAAGTGGCGTTCGAGGACGGGTCGACGGTCTTCTCTGACGTCCTCGTCGGCGCGGACGGCACCTGGTCGAAGGTTCGTGGTCTGCTTTCGGACGAGCAGCCGACCTACACCGGCATGAGCTACGTCGACACCCACCTCCACGATGTCGACGCACAGCATCCCGGCGTGGCCGACACGGTCGGTGACGGCGCCTTCTACGCCCTCGTTCCCGGCAAGGGGTTCCTTGCCCACCGCGAGGCCGGGAACGTCATCCACACCTATGTCATCCTCCACCGACCCGTCGAGTGGTTCGACGACATCGACTTCACCGACGCCACCGCCTCAAGGACTCAAGTCGCAGCCGAGTTCGACGGCTGGAGCCCCGAGGTGACGGCCCTGATCAGGGAAGGCGAGGGAGCGCCCGTTCTTCGCAGCATCTACCAGCTTCCCGACCGTCACCGGTGGAACCGAGTCTCCGGGGTCACACTCATCGGGGACGCCGCCCACGCGACCGTCCCCGGAGGCGATGGCGCGAACCTCGCCATGCTGGACGGAGCCGAACTCGCCCAGGCCATCGTGGCCAACCCCGACGACATCGAGGCCGCGCTGGCCGACTACGAGAAAGCCATGTTCCCGCGCAGTGAAGCCGCCGCCCTCTCCGCACATCGGACGATCGACCTGATCTTCGGCGCCGACGCGCCCAATGGCCTCCTCAACCTCTTCCGCGGGCTGAACGAAGATCACGCATAGGTCAGTCAGCCGATCTTCGTCAAGGTCCACTTCGGCGGGGAGCCGCCGTTGTCGGACCACTGGATGCCCGTGCTGCCCTCGGTGTCGGTGTTGCCGTTGTCCAGCACCTTGCCGCTGTGCCGATTGGGGCAGGATCACCAAGAAGAACGGCAAAGGCCGTTGAGGACGGTCACGGAACCGGAGGTGGCGGTGCCGTCGCCTTTGGGGCCGATGTTGAGCAGGTAGTTGCCGTCACGGGAGACGACGGTGACCAGCTCCTGGACGATGTCCTTGACGGACCGGTAGGAGTTCTCGGCCCAACTGCTGTAGCCCCATGCACCGTTCATGGTGGCGCAGGTCTCCCGGGGCCGGTCCAGCGGAGCGGCGGGCACGGTCTGCTCCGGGCAGGCGAAGTCACCCAGACCGAGGTCGCGCTTGACCCGCTCGTTGACGACGAGGTTGGGCTTCCGGGCGATCAGCCAGTTGTACAGGTCCAGACCGTCGGCCCGGGTCCACCAGTCGGTGAGCGTGGAGGTGGCGGCGATAGCCGCGGCGATCGTGGTGTTGACGGCGTCGGCCTACCCATGACAGTGATCAGCGTCTCGGACAGAGTCAGGCACCGCCGCTCGTCGCCGCCCTCCGATTCCACGAGCACGACCGTTCCGATGTCGGCTGCGGCGAAGTCGGCGCCGGAGACGGCGACTTGGCGCGCAGGCACTCCTCCCACGGCCCGGCGCGGGTCCGCCCGCAGCTGGGGTCGGCGAGCACGGTGCGCGCCGCCTTGAGGAAGGCCGGGGTGCCCAGCCATACGGCCTTGTCGGCGCCGCTCACCGTACGTCCCCTTTCAACGCGACCACAGGCCGTCCGGAATCGGAAGGCCGTCCGGAATCAGGCGTCGCAGTTGCTCCACCACGTCGCGCACCTCCTCAGGAATGCGCGCCCGTCAGGACGCTCGCGACCGCGCGACGGCGGAACGGCGGAACGGGAAGCGCAGCGCGACAGCGCTCAGCGGCATGCCGTGGCGTTCGCGGACCGTGAGGAGCCGCACTGCCCGGCCGATGACCGGCTGCCGAGCAGGTGCGTAGTCGTACGTGGCGCCGGGCCGGGGTGTGGAACCATAAGCCCGGCGACGGCTCCAACCACCCCCAGGACAGCGCGGAAGCCAAACTCTCGACCGCGGCCCGCTCCGGCAAGGGCCAGCTCACGGCAGCGCAGAACGCCATCCCGACGGGCTGGACGGACAGCACTGGCCAAACTCAGCCTCACCTGGAGAGCAGGGCAGCACACCCGCCCTGGCCAACTCGATCGTGCCCGGGTCACCAAATCGCCGAGCACCAGCCCAACAGGCCCTGCACACACGATCGTTGCCAGCCAACCTGAACCGATCGACCCGACCGGCACGGTCCGAGCGTGACATGCTGCATCCGCCCCGGGGCAGGCGGCCGGTCGTATGCCGGCGTGACGGAACGCCCCGCCCCGGGGCCACACACCGGTGAGCACAGCAGCCCTGCCCCACTCGCCGCGGTTCTGGTGACCTCCCCCGCAGCTCAGAGCACGATCGGTCGGTACTTCAGAGCCTCGTCGACAATCTGCTCCGCAGACGCATCCTCAAGGGTGTCCGAGGGGTGGAAGAGCAGGTCACTCACCCGGGGATGCGACACGTTCGCCTCCAGGAGCCGCAGATAGTAATCGCTCTCCGGGGAGGCCGTCAGAAGTCTGCGAACGATCTCAACCAGTTCATCCCGGGAGATGTCTGCGATCACCGGGTGAGCCGGCCGGGCCGCCTCCCTCGCGAACTCCTCCAGGCTCCTGCTGCCGTGGTATTCGGCGCAGTCGAGAGCCTCGTAATCGTGCCCGGTCGTCACGTTGAAGGCCGCGATCGCCTTGTCCGCCGCCTCCGGGCTCGATGCCAGCAGGTCAGCGATACGCTCGATCTCCGAACACAGCTCGTCCAGTCGTTGCCGACTCACCGGCGGGGGCAACAACTCCGGTCTCAGGTCCACAGCCCGGATTATGCCCCTCGGCGCCGACACACACGGCCGGCCCCCCTGGAGTGCCGCCGGTTTTGCCCAGCGCCTTGCGACTACGCGCAAGCCGTGGAGTCCGGCCCGGCTCAGCGGGCAGTTCAGCGACGACGGCTCGGATTCCTGGTTGACGGTGGCGTGCGTCGCCCTGCCCGGCATGCAATCGAGCCGAATTCCGGCCACGGCGAACCCTCCCTGTGGCATCAACTCCCCCTCCGACACCATGAGTTGTCGAACGTTCGGAACAGTCTGGTGGACGGCTATGGACAGCGAGTTGTCATGCCCCCTTAAATCTGAGACGGCATCAGCATCACGTCTGGACTGCCCCCTCAGAGGAGACCGATGAGACAGAACCGGAGAACATCGCGCCTCACCACCGCCGGCGTGGCCGTCACGGCCGCCACCCTGCTCGCCACCGCCTTCTCCACCGGCGCGTCCGCCGCGAGCACCCCCCTGCCGCAGACCGGGGCGGGGGCGGCGCACCCGACGCCGGACCGCGCCACCGCCATCCGCAACGCGAACGCCGCGAGTTCCGCGCACGCCGCCCAGCTCGCGCTCACCGCTGCCCAGCAGACCTCGGTACGCGATGTGATCGTCGACTCCGACGGCAGCCAGCACGTGCGCTACGACCGGACCTTCCGCCAACTGCCCGTCCTCGGTGGCGACTTCGTGGTGCACCTCACGCCCGCCGGGGCCTACCGCGGCGCCGACCGGGCGGTGACGAACGATCTCTCCGTGCCCAGCACCACCCCCGAGGTCTCCGCGCCCAAGGCCGCCGGCCTCGCCTCCGCCGAGCTGCGCGCGGCCCACCCCGGCACGCTCAAGCAGCTGACCGCCGAGCCGCAGCTCATCGTCGACGCCCTGCACGGCACGCCGAGGCTCGCCTGGCGCACCCAGACCGCGGCCAAGGACTCGCTCGGCAACCCGGTCGCCCGGGTCGTGCTGATCGATGCCCGCACCGGTGCTCGCATCGACGCCTGGGACTCCATCGAGACCGCGACGGGCGACGGACAGTCCCTGTACAGCGGAACCGTTCCCCTGGAGACCACCCAGGCGGGGTCCACGTACCAGCTCAAGGACCCGACGCGCGGCAACACGTACACAGGGGACGCGCAGAACAAGACCGACCTGTGTTTCTTCGGCATCTGCTTCGTGCGGGCTCCCGCCGTGCTGTTCACGGACGCCGACAACCACTGGGGCAACGGCACCAACTCCGACCGGGCGACGGCCGCCGTCGACGCCCAGTACGGCACCAACACCACCTGGGACTACTACAAGAACGTCCATGGGCGCACCGGAATCGGCGGCGACGGCAAGGGCTCGTACAACCGCGTCCACTACGGCAGCAACTACAACAACGCCTTCTGGGACGACAGTTGCTTCTGCATGACGTACGGGGACGGCGACGGCACGACCTTCGGACCGCTGGTCGCCCTCGACGTGGCCGGGCACGAGATGTCGCACGGCGTCACCTCGAAGACCGCGGCGCTGACCTACTCCGGTGAGTCCGGCGGTCTCAACGAGGCCACCAGCGACATCATGGGCACGCTCGTCGAGTGGTACGCGAACAACAGCTCCGACCAGGGCGACTACCTCATCGGCGAGAAGATAGTGAAGCCCGGCTTCGGCAAACCCGCGCTGCGCTTCATGGACAAGCCGTCCACCGACGGCAAGTCCGCCGACTGCTGGAGTTCGGGGGTCGGCAACCTTGACGTCCACTACTCCTCGGGCGTCGCCAACCACTTCGCGTACCTCCTCTCCGAAGGCAGCGGCGCGAAGGTGATCAACGGGGTTTCCTACAACAGCCCGACCTGCGACGGCAGTTCACTCTCCGGCATCGGCCACGACAAACTCGGCAAGATCTGGTACCGCGCGCTGACCGTCTACATGACGTCCTCCACCAACTACGCGGCCGCCCGAACGGCGACCCTGAACGCGGCGAAGGACCTGTACGGCGCGGGCAGCGCCGAGCAGAACGCGGTCGCTGCCGCATGGTCGGCCGTCGCCGTCAACTAGACGAGTAGTTCCGTTGTGGCTCAGTGGTCGTAGGCGATGAGTGACCTGGTGATGGGTGCGTCGATGGTGCGGTTGTGCCAGATGGCGCAGG
>NZ_JBSFIE010000044.1:0-51575 GCF_053597395.1 Streptomyces sp. NPDC001415 | reverse complement strand
CAGCGATCTTGTCGGGATGACCCTCGGTCACAGACTCCGAGGTGAAGAGACGACGGGACACAACGCTCCCTGGGGTTGCAGCGGCTGCTGGCTGATCATGGTAGGTCCGCGCCGGGAGCTGCGCCCGGCTGCGATCCGAGACCAGTTTATCGGTCGGTTCTGCTCGTTGGACCAGGTGTCTCGCTCCGTGGAGTCCGAAGCTCTCCGGATCTGGTCACCGGAGCGGGTCCCTCCGGTCGGCGACGACACTTCGCGCGGCCCCGGGATCGTGCCCCGGGCGCGGGTCCGGGACGGTTATGGGTGGTCGGCGGACGCGGCGCCGGTTTGTCCGAAACGCTGGCCCACCAGATCCCACACCGTGTCGGCGAGGGCTTCCTTCGGACCATACGGGACCGGCGTCTCGGATCCGTCGGCGCCCAGGACTACGGCCTCGTTCTCCTCGGAGCCGAACGTCTTGCGCTCGCCGACCTCGTTGACGACGAGCAGGTCGCACCCCTTGCGCCGGAGCTTGAGGCGGCCGTTGGCGAGGACGTCGTCGGTCTCGGCGGCGAAGCCGACGACCAGCTGCTCCGGCCGGGCCCGCTCGGCCGAGATCTCCGCGAGGATGTCCGGATTACGCACCAGCGTGAGCGGCGCGGGCTCCTCGCCGTCCTTCTTCTTGATCTTCCCGGCGGCGTATGTCCCCGGCCGGAAGTCGGCGACGGCGGCGGCCATGACCACGGCGTCGGCGTCCGCGGCCGCCTTCAGGACGGCTTCCCGCAGCTGTACGGCGGTGCCGACGCGGACCACGTCGGCGCCCGCCGGGTCCGGCAGCCCGGTGTTCGCCTCGATCAGGGTGACCCTGGCCCCCCTCGCGACGGCGGTCCGCGCGAGGGCGTACCCCTGCTTGCCCGAGGAGCGGTTGCCGAGATAGCGGACGGGGTCGAGCGGCTCGCGCGTGCCACCGGCGCTGATCACCACATGCCGCCCGGCCAGATCCCGCTCGGCACTCCCCCGCGCGAGCACCCGGCGGCACACCTCGAACAGCTCGTCCGGGTCGGGCAGTCGCCCCTTGCCGGTGTCGACGCCGGTGAGCCGGCCGACGGCGGGCTCGACGACGACCGCGCCCCGTCGGCGCAGGGTCGCCACGTTCTCCTGGGTCGCGGGGTGCTCCCACATCTCGGTGTGCATCGCGGGCGCGAAGACGACCGGGCAGCGGGCGGTGAGCAGGGTGTTGGTCAGCAGGTCGTCGGCGAGGCCGTGCGCGGCCTTGGCCAGCATGTCGGCGGTGGCCGGGGCCACGATCACGAGGTCGGCGCCCTGCCCGATGCGGACGTGCGGCACCTCGTGGACGTCGGACCAGACCTCGGTCGACACGGGGTGGCCGGACAGCGCCGACCAGGTGGCGGCGCCGACGAAGTGCAGCGCCGATTCGGTCGGCACCACCCGGACGTCGTGCCCCGACTCGGTCAGCCGGCGCAGCAGCTCGCACGCCTTGTAGGCGGCGATGCCGCCGCTGACCCCCAGAACGACCTTCGGCTTGGCCATCGGAAAACTCGCCTCTCCCCGCGCGCCTGATGCGTGTACGTACCCATGACACACCACAGGCCCGGCAGTCGCGCTGCCGGGCCTGTGGTGAAACGCATCGTCGCCTACTGGGCGGGGCCCTCGATGGCCTCGGAGGTCAGCAGACCGGCGTTGATCTCGCGCAGCGCGATCGAGAGCGGCTTCTCGTGGACGTGGGTGTCCACCAGCGGGCCGACGTACTCAAGCAGGCCCTCACCGAGCTGCGAGTAGTACGCGTTGATCTGGCGGGCACGCTTGGCCGCGTAGATCACCAGGCTGTACTTCGAGTCGGTTGCTTCGAGGAGCTCATCAATCGGAGGGTTGATGATGCCCTCGGGCGCGGTAATGGAAGAGGACACTCTCTGCCTTCCGATGGGGATCGAAGATGTGAGCCGAATCGAGCGAGCCGCATTGGCGCCGGTCACATGACGTCAGACGACCCGATCAAACAACTCGCACCAAGGCTAGCAGCTCACGGGCCACGTCCTCGACGGAGGTGTTGACCAGGGTCGTATCGAACTCGGCCTCCGCGGCCAGTTCGACCTTCGCGGCGGCCAGGCGGCGCTCGATGACCTCGGGTGCCTCGGTGCCCCGGCCGGTGAGCCGGCGGACCAGCTCGTCCCAGCTCGGCGGCGCGAGGAAGACGAGCTGCGCCTCGGGCATCGACTCGCGTACGAGCCGGGCGCCCTGGAGGTCGATCTCCAGGAGGACGGGCTCGCCCGCTTCGAGGTGTTCGAGCACGGCCTTGCGCGGGGTCCCGTAGCGGTTGCCCGCGAACTCGGCCCACTCCAGCAGTTCGCCGTTGGCGACGAGCTTGTCGAACTCCTCGTCGTCGACGAAGAAGTACTGCACGCCGTGCCGCTCGCCGGGGCGCGGCTTGCGGGTCGTCGCCGACACGGAGAGCCAGACCTCGGGGTGGACCTTGCGCATATGAGCGACGACCGTGCTCTTGCCGACCCCGGAGGGGCCGGAGAGCACGGTCAGCCGCGGACGTGCGTCCGGGGGTACGGGGGTGGTCCCCCGGGGTGTTGCTGCCATGCGGCGATTATTCCAGCTTCTCGGGTATGCCCGAGACGTCAGGCCCCGGAGCCGCCGAACTCGCGCTCAAGGGACGCGATCTGGTTGGAGCCGAGCCCCCGCACGCGGCGGCTCTCGGAGATCCCGAGCCGCTCCATGATCTGCTTGGCGCGGACCTTGCCCACGCCGGGCAGGGACTCAAGGAGGGCGGAGACCTTCATCTTCCCGATGACGTCGTTCTCCTGGCCCGACTTGATGACCTCGTGGAGCGAGGCGCCGGAGTGCTTGAGTCGATTCTTGACCTCGGCCCGCTCCCGGCGAGCCGCGGCGGCCTTTTCGAGCGCGGCTGCGCGCTGTTCAGGGGTAAGGGGCGGAAGAGCCACGCCTACGTCACCTCGGATGTCGAACTGTCGGATACGGACCGGTGAGGAACCTAATCGCCCCACACCAGGTGAGCAACGAAAACGCACTCGCGCACGTGCTCGTCTGCTCTCGTCGGAGACTAGCGGCCAAGGCCGCTCCAGTCAGCGAGAACAGACGAAAAGTCCTGGTCAGCCTCAGCCGACCGGGACTTTTCGGACAAAACACCCTGCTTTTGAGTAAGGAAATTGTCAACGTTCCGTGTGCGTGCACCCCACAGCCTCCCCGGAAAGGCGGTTTCGCCGTTCCGTGAACCGGCTCGGCGGTGTCCTCGCACGTCCGGGAAGTACGGCGCCCCGGTGCGACGTATGTCACACCGGGGCGTCGCGGTGGATCACGCCTGGGGAATCGCCGCGCGGACCTCGTCGGCGTAGCGGGCCGCCGCCTCGCGCAGGGCGCTCGTGTCGGGGCCGTGGCGCAGGACGCCGCGGCTGACGCTCGGGACGACGTTGCGCACGGCGGAGCCGAAGACGCCGGGGAGGTCGGCCGGGGTCGCGCCCTGGGCGCCGATGCCGGGGGCGAGCAGCGGGCCGTTGATGTCGAGGTCCACCCCGGCGTCGCCCAGGGTGGCGCCGACCACCGCGCCCACCGAGCCCATGGGCTCGGCGCCGGCGTTCTCGGCCTTCATGTGGTCCAGCATCAGCTGGGCCAGCGGCCGGCCGTCGGCCGCGGTCGAGCGCTGGACCTCGGCGCCCTCCGGGTTGGAGGTCAGGGCGAGCACGAAGACGCCCGAGCCGGACTTCGCCGCCAGGTCGAGCGCCGGGCGCAGCGAGCCGAAGCCGAGGTACGGGGAGACGGTCACGGCGTCCGAGAAGAGCGGGGATGCCGGGTCCAGGTAGGTGGCCGCGTACGCCGCCATGGTGGATCCGATGTCGCCGCGCTTGGCGTCCATCAGGACCAGCGTGCCGGCCGCGCGGGCCTCCTCGACGGCCTTCTCCAGGACGGCGATGCCGCGCGAGCCGAACCGCTCGAAGAACGCGGACTGCGGCTTGAGGACCGCCACCCGGTCGGCCAGCGCCTCGACCGTGATGCGGGTGAAGCGCTCAAGACCGGCGATGTCGTCGTTCAGGCCCCAGTCCGCGAGCAGGGACGCGTGCGGGTCGATGCCCACGCAGAGGGGGCCGCGGGTGTCCATCGCCTCGCGCAGTCGGGTACCGAAGGGGATCATGCGGCGGCCTTCTTCCGGGTCTCGGCGCCGACGGCCTCGGCGAGTGTCGCGTACGGGGAGGTGGCGAGCCGGGCCGCGAGGCCCTTGTGGATCGCGCGGCCCCAGAAGGGGCCCTCGTAGATGAAGGCGCTGTAGCCCTGGACCAGGGTGGCGCCGGCCAGGATGCGCTGCCAGGCGTCCTCGGCGTTCTCGATGCCGCCCACGCCGATCAGGACGAGGCGGTCGCCCACCCGCGCGTACAGGCGGCTGAGCACCTCCAGGGAGCGCTCCTTGAGCGGGGCGCCGGACAGGCCGCCGGTCTCCTTGACGAGGTCCGCCGAGGACTTCAGGCCGAGGCCGTCCCGGGCGATGGTGGTGTTCGTGGCGATGATGCCGTCCAGGCCGAGTTCGACGGCGAGGTCGGCGACCGCGTCGATGTCCGCGTCGGCGAGGTCGGGCGCGATCTTGACGAGGAGCGGGACGCGACGGCCGGTGACGCTGCGGTCGGCGGCCTCGCGCACGGCGGTCAGGAGCGGCCGCAGCGACTCGGTGGCCTGGAGGTTGCGCAGGCCGGGCGTGTTCGGCGAGGAGACGTTCACGACGAGGTAGTCGGCGTGGGCGGCCAGGCGCTCGGTCGACTTCACGTAGTCGGCGGCGGCCTCGGCCTCCGGGACGACCTTGGTCTTGCCGATGTTGACGCCCACGGTCGTACGGAACACGGCCTTGCGGGCCGCCAGACGGGCCGCCACGGCCGCAGAGCCCTCGTTGTTGAAGCCCATGCGGTTGATCAGGGCGCGGTCCGGCACGAGCCGGAACAGGCGCTTCTTCGGGTTGCCGGGCTGGGCCTCGCCGGTGACCGTGCCGATCTCGATGTGGTCGAAGCCGAGCATGGACATGCCGTCGATCGCGACGGCGTTCTTGTCGAAGCCCGCGGCGAGGCCGAACGGGCCGTGCATGCGCAGGCCGAACGCCTCGGTGCGCAGCTCCTTGTGGCGGGGCGCGAGCACCGCGGCGGCGAAGGTGCGCAGGACGGGGACGCGGGCCGCGAGGCGGATCCAGCGGAAGGCCAGGTGGTGGGCCTGCTCGGGGTCCATGCGCTTGAAGACGAGGTTGAAGAAGAGCTTGTACATGTTCGGTGTCCTCAGGAGGCTCATGAAGAGGGGGCTCATGAAGAGGGGGACACCGTTTCCGGTGTCCCCCTCGTCGCCGTCTGCTAGTCGCGGGCCGCGGTCAGGTGCTCCGCGTGTTCCTGGAGCGAACGGACGCCCACGTCACCGTGGTTGAGGGCGTCGATGCCCTGGACGGCGGCGGCGAGCGCCTGGACCGTGGTCAGGCAGGGCACCGAGCGGGCGACCGCCGCCGTACGGATCTCGTAGCCGTCGAGGCGGCCGCCGGTGCCGTACGGCGTGTTGACGATGAGGTCGACCTCGCCGTCGTGGATCAGCTGGACGATCGTCTTCTCGCCGTTGGGGCCCTCGCCCTCGCTCAGCTTGCGGACCACCGTGGCGTTGATGCCGTTGCGGCGCAGGACCTCGGCGGTGCCGGAGGTGGCCATCAACTCGAAGCCGTGGGCGACCAGTTCGCGCGCCGGGAAGATCATCGTGCGCTTGTCCCGGTTGGCGACGGAGATGAACGCGCGGCCCTTCGTCGGCAGCGGGCCGTACGCGCCCGCCTGCGACTTGGCGTACGCGGTGCCGAACACCGAGTCGATGCCCATGACTTCGCCGGTGGAGCGCATCTCCGGGCCGAGCACCGTGTCGACGCCGCGCCCGTGGACGTCGCGGAAGCGGCTCCACGGCATCACGGCCTCCTTGACGGAGATCGGCGCGTCGAGCGGCAGGGTGCCGCCGTCGCCCTCCTTCGGCAGCATGCCCTCGGCACGCAGTTCGGCGATGGTCGCGCCGAGCGAGATGCGGGCGGCGGCCTTCGCGAGCGGCACCGCGGTCGCCTTCGAGGTGAAGGGGACGGTGCGCGAGGCGCGCGGGTTGGCTTCGAGGACGTACAGGATGTCGCCCGCCATCGCGAACTGGATGTTGATCAGTCCGCGGACGCCGACTCCCTTGGCGATGGCCTCCGTTGAAGCGCGCAGGCGCTTGATGTCGAAGCCGCCGAGCGTGATCGGGGGCAGCGCGCACGCCGAGTCGCCGGAGTGGATGCCGGCCTCCTCGATGTGCTCCATGACGCCGCCGAGGTAGAGCTCGGTGCCGTCGTAGAGGGCGTCCACGTCGATCTCGATCGCGTCGTCCAGGAAGCGGTCCACGAGGACCGGCCGGGTGGGGCTGATCTCGGTGGATTCCGCGATGTACGAGGACAGCCGCTCCTCGTCGTACACGATCTCCATGCCGCGGCCGCCGAGCACGTACGAGGGCCGTACGAGGACGGGGTAGCCGATCTCGTCGGCGATGGCCTTGGCACCCGCGAAGGTGGTGGCGGTGCCGTGCTTGGGGGCGGGCAGGCCGGCCTCGGCGAGGACGCGGCCGAAGGCGCCGCGGTCCTCGGCGGCGTGGATGGCCTCGGGCGAGGTGCCCACCACCGGAACGCCGTTGTCCTTGAGCGCCTGCGCCAGGCCCAGCGGGGTCTGGCCGCCGAGCTGGACGACGACGCCCGCGACCGGGCCCGCGAGGGTCTCGGCGTGGACGATCTCCAGGACGTCTTCGAGCGTGAGCGGCTCGAAGTAGAGGCGGTCGGAGGTGTCGTAGTCCGTCGAGACGGTCTCCGGGTTGCAGTTGACCATCACGGTCTCGTAGCCCGCGTCGCTCAGCGCGAAGGAGGCGTGGACGCAGGAGTAGTCGAACTCGATGCCCTGGCCGATGCGGTTCGGGCCCGAACCCAGGATGATCACGGCGGGCTTGGTGCGCGGCGCGACCTCGCTCTCCTCGTCGTAGGAGGAGTAGAAGTACGGGGTCTTGGCGGCGAACTCGGCGGCGCAGGTGTCGACCGTCTTGTAGACCGGGCGCACTCCGAGGGCGTGCCGGACCTCGCGGACGACGTCCTCGCGCAGGCCGCGGATGTCGGCGATCTGGGCGTCGGAGAAGCCGTGCCGCTTGGCCTCGGCGAGCAGTTCGGGGTCGAGCTTCTCGGCGGCGGCCAGGTCGTCCGCGATCTCCTTGATCAGGAAGAGCTGGTCCACGAACCACGGGTCGATCTTCGTGGACTCGAAGATCTCCTCCTGGGTCGCGCCGGCCCGGATCGCGTACATGACGGTGTTGATCCGGCCGTCGGTCGGGCGCTTGGCCTCCTCCAGGAGGACGTCCTTGGCGCCGACCGGGCCAGTGAAGTCGAACTGCGAGCCCTTCTTCTCCAGGGAGCGCAGCGCCTTCTGGAGGGCCTCGGTGAAGTTGCGGCCGATCGCCATGGCCTCGCCCACCGACTTCATGGTGGTGGTGAGGGTGGAGTCGGCGGAGGGGAACTTCTCGAAGGCGAAGCGGGGGGCCTTCACGACGACGTAGTCGAGGGTCGGCTCGAAGGAGGCCGGCGTCTTCTCGGTGATGTCGTTGGGGACCTCGTCCAGCGTGTAGCCGATGGCCAGCTTCGCCGCGATCTTCGCGATCGGGAAGCCGGTGGCCTTCGACGCGAGCGCGGAGGACCGCGAGACGCGCGGGTTCATCTCGATGACGATAACCCGGCCGTCGTCCGGATTGATCGCGAACTGGATGTTGCAGCCGCCGGTGTCGACGCCGACCTCGCGGATGATCGCGATGCCGATGTCGCGCAGGCGCTGGTACTCGCGGTCGGTCAGCGTCATCGCCGGGGCGACGGTGATCGAGTCGCCGGTGTGCACGCCCATCGGGTCGAAGTTCTCGATGGAGCAGACGACCACGACGTTGTCGTGCTTGTCGCGCATCAGCTCCAGCTCGTACTCCTTCCAGCCGAGGATGGACTCCTCAAGGAGCACCTCGGTGGTCGGCGAGAGCGTGAGGCCCTGTCCGGCGATGCGGCGCAGCTCCTCCTCGTCGTGCGCGAACCCGGAGCCTGCGCCGCCCATGGTGAAGGAGGGGCGCACGACGACGGGGTAGCCGCCGAGCTCGTCGACGCCCGCCAGGACGTCGTCCATGGAGTGGCAGATGACCGAGCGGGCGGACTCGCCGTAGCCGATCTTGGCCTTGACGGCCTCGACGACGCCCTTGAACAGGTCGCGGTCCTCGCCCTTGTTGATGGCCTCGACGTTGGCTCCGATGAGCTCGACGCCGTACTTCTCCAGGACGCCCTGCTCGTGCATGGAGATCGCGGTGTTGAGCGCGGTCTGACCGCCGAGGGTGGGCAGGAGGGCGTCGGGGCGCTCCTTGGCGATGATCTTCTCGACGAACTCGGGGGTGATCGGCTCGACGTACGTGGCGTCGGCGATCTCCGGGTCGGTCATGATCGTGGCCGGGTTGGAGTTGACCAGGATGACCCTGAGGCCCTCGGCCTTGAGGATGCGGCAGGCCTGGGTGCCGGAGTAGTCGAACTCGGCGGCCTGGCCGATGACGATCGGGCCGGAGCCGATGACCAGGACGGACTGGATGTCGGAGCGCTTAGGCACGCTGGCCCTCCATGAGCTCTACGAAGCGGTCGAAGAGGTACGCGGCGTCGTGCGGTCCCGCGGCTGCTTCGGGGTGGTACTGGACGCTGAAGGCCGGCTGGTCGAGCAGCTGGAGGCCTTCGACGACCTGGTCGTTCAGACAGACGTGGGAGACCTCGGCGCGCCCGTAGGGCGTCTCGGAGACCTTGTCGAGCGGCGCGTCGACGGCGAAGCCGTGGTTGTGCGCGGTGACCTCGACCTTGCCGGTCGTACGGTCCTGCACCGGCTGGTTGATGCCGCGGTGGCCGTACTTCAGCTTGTACGTGCCGAAGCCGAGCGCGCGGCCCAGGATCTGGTTGCCGAAGCAGATGCCGAACAGCGGCGTCCTGCGTTCGAGGACGGCCCGCATCACGGCGACGGGGCCGTCGGCGGTGGCCGGGTCGCCCGGGCCGTTGGAGAAGAACACGCCGTCGGGGTTGACCGCGTACACGTCCTCGGCGGTGGCGGTCGCGGGCAGCACGTGCACCTCGATGCCGCGCTCGGCCATGCGGTGCGGGGTCATGCCCTTGATACCGAGGTCGACGGCGGCGACGGTGAACCGCTTCTCCCCGATCGCCGGGACGACGTACGTCTTCTTGGTGGCGACCTCCGCGGAGAGGTTCGCGCCGACCATCTGGGGCGCTTCCTTCACGCGGGCGAGCAGCTGGGCGTCGTCCGCGACCGAGGCGCCGGAGAAGATGCCGACGCGCATGGCGCCGCGCTCGCGCAGGTGGCGGGTGAGCGCGCGGGTGTCGATTCCGCAGATCCCGACGACGCCCTGCTTGACGAGCTCGTCGTCCAGGGAGCGGCGCGAGCGCCAGTTGGACGGGATGCGGGCGGGGTCGCGCACGACGTAGCCGGCCACCCAGATGCGCGAGGACTCGGGGTCCTCGTCGTTCACGCCGGTGTTGCCGACGTGCGGGGCGGTCATCACGACGACCTGGCGGTGGTACGACGGGTCGGTCAGGGTCTCCTGGTAGCCGGTCATGCCGGTGGAGAACACGGCCTCGCCGAAGGTCTCCCCCACGGCCCCGTAGGCGCGGCCGCGGAAGATACGGCCGTCCTCCAGGACGAGTACGGCGGGAGCTTTGGCGGCTCCCCGGGTGGAGGTCGTCATCGTGCGGCGCCTTCCGTCGTGTTGGTGGTGAACTGGTTCATGGAGTTGATGGCCTCGACCCAGGCGGTGTGCTCTTCCGCCCGGTCGGAGCGGAAGCCCGAGTCGATGAGCCTGTCGCCGTGGCTCCAGGTGACGACGAGCAGGCCGCCTTCGGTGAGGACCTTGCCCGCGATGCCCTTGTCGAGCCGGGCCCCGCGGAGCTGCGCGGCCGGGACGAAGAAGTCGTTCGCCCCGGGGCGTACGACGTCCAGGCCCGCGTCCGTCAGGGTGAGCTCGGCCTTGCTGCGTACGCCCAGGCCGTGCGCCACGATGCGGTCGAGCCACTGCCCGGCAGTGGTGGAGCCGTGGTAGCGGCCGCTCAGCCTCAGTTTCGCCTCGCCGGGCGCTTCGGGCGCGGTGGGGAGGGCGGGGAGGTCGGCCTGGAGGCGGCCGCGCCACTGCCAGCCCTGGCGCATCAGCCAGTAGACGAGCGCCACGAAGAGCGCGAGACCGACGAGCCAGCCGATCCGTCCGCCCCAGTTGGTCACCTCGGCGGACTTCTCCTCGGCGGCCAGATTGATCAGTGATGCGTACGTCACGCCAGCTTCCCGTCCACGACCGTTGCCCGGCCCCGCAGGAAGGTGTGGGTGATGCGCCCGGGCAGCTCGCGGCCCTCGTACGGGGTGTTGCGGCTGCGGGAGGCGAAGCCCGCGGGGTTCACCTCTCCACGGTATGCCGGATCGACGAGCGTCAGGTTGGCGGGTTCGCCTGCCGAGACGGGGCGTCCGTGGCCCGTGGCCTGCCCGATCTCGGCGGGCTTGTGCGACATGCGGTCGGCGACGCCGGCCCAGTCGAGCAGGCCGGTCTCGACCATCGTGTGCTGGACGACGGAGAGCGCGGTCTCCAGGCCGACCATGCCCATGGCGGCCGCGGCCCACTCGCAGTCCTTGTCCTCGTGCGGGTGCGGGGCGTGGTCGGTGGCGACGATGTCGATGGTGCCGTCGGCGAGCGCCTCGCGCAGCGCCATGACGTCCTTCTCGGTACGCAGCGGCGGGTTGACCTTGTAGACCGGGTTGTACGAGCGGACCAGCTCGTCGGTGAGGAGCAGGTGGTGCGGGGTGACCTCGGCGGTCACGTCGATGCCGCGGGACTTGGCCCAGCGGACGATCTCGACGGAGCCGGCGGTCGACAGGTGGCAGATGTGCACGCGGGAGCCGACGTGCTCGGCGAGCAGCACGTCGCGGGCGATGATCGACTCCTCGGCGACGGCGGGCCAGCCGCCGAGGCCGAGCTCGGCCGAGACGACGCCCTCGTTCATCTGGGCGCCCTCGGTCAGGCGGGGTTCCTGGGCGTGCTGGGCGACGACGCCGCCGAAGGCCTTCACGTACTCCAGGGCGCGGCGCATGATCACGGCGTCGTCCACGCACTTGCCGTCGTCGGAGAAGACGGTGACGCCGGCGGCGGAGTCGTGCATGGCGCCGAGCTCGGAGAGCTTCTTGCCTTCGAGGCCGACGGTGACGGCGCCGATGGGCTGCACGTCGCAGTAGCCGGACTCCTTGCCGAGCCGCCAGACCTGCTCGACGACGCCCGCGGTGTCGGCGACGGGGAAGGTGTTGGCCATGGCGAAGACGGAGGTGTAGCCGCCGCGCGCGGCCGCCTGGGTGCCGGTCAGGACGGTCTCGGAGTCCTCGCGGCCGGGCTCGCGCAGGTGGGTGTGCAGATCGACCAGGCCGGGCAGCAGGATCTGGCCCTCGGCGTCGACGACGGTCGCGTCCCCGGCTTCGAGGCCGGTACCGACGGCGGCGATGGTCTCGCCGTCGATCAGGACGTCCTGGACCTCGCCGCCCAGCACCTTCGCACCACGGATAAGGATCTTGCTCATGGTTACTTGTTCTCCGAATCGGTGGGACGGGCGTGGCTGACGGCGGGCTCGTTGCCGCCCAGCAGCAGGTACAGGACCGCCATGCGGGTGTGGACGCCGTTGGCGACCTGCTCGACGACCGTGCAGCGGTCGGAGTCGGCGACCTCGGCGGTGATCTCCATGCCGCGGACCATCGGGCCGGGGTGCATGACGATGCCGTGTTCCGGCATCTTGGCCATGCGCTCGCCGTCGAGCCCGTAGCGCCGCGAGTACTCGCGCTCGGTCGGGAAGAAGGCGGCGTTCATGCGTTCGCGCTGCACACGCAGCATCATCACCGCGTCGGACTTCGGCAGCACGGCGTCCAGGTCGTACGACACGTCGCAGGTCCAGTGCTCGACGCCGACCGGGAGCAGCGTCGGCGGGGCCACCAGGGTGACCTCGGCGCCCAGCGTGTGCAGCAGGTCGACGTTGGAGCGGGCCACCCGGCTGTGCAGCACGTCGCCGACGAGGGTGATGCGCTTGCCGGCCAGGTCCTGGCCGAGCGCGTCCTTGCCGACGAGGCGGCGGCGCATGGTGAACGCGTCGAGCAGCGCCTGGGTGGGGTGCTGGTGGGTGCCGTCGCCCGCGTTGATGACGGGGGCGTCGATCCAGCCGGAGGTGGCCAGGCGGTAGGGGGCGCCCGACGCGCTGTGCCGGATGACGACGGCGTCGACGCCCATCGCCTCCAGGGTCTGCGCGGTGTCCTTCAGGGACTCGCCCTTGGAGACGCTCGACCCCTTGGCGGCGAAGTTGATCACATCGGCCGACAGGCGCTTCTCGGCGGCCTCGAAGGAGATCCGGGTGCGGGTGGAGTCCTCGAAGAAGAGGTTGCAGATCGTCCGGCCGCGCAGCGCGGGGAGCTTCTTTATCGGCCGGTCGGAGACGCGGGCCATCTCCTCGGCGGTGTCGAGGACGAGGACGGCGTCGTCGCGGGTGAGGTCGGCGGCCGAGATGAGGTGACGCATCATCGGGGGGTTCTCCAGGTGTGGTGGAGGTTTGGGCATGCGGGCGCGCAGAAGCAGGCCGTACGGGTCCGGGTCGGCCGTACGGAGTCGGGTGGGGCCTACTGCTCGCCGGCCGGGGCGGTCTGCTTGACACCGAGCAGCACGGCGTCGCGGCCGTCCTCCTCGGCGAGCTGGACCTTGACCGTCTCCCGCAGCGACGTGGGGAGGTTCTTGCCGACGTAGTCGGCGCGGATCGGGAGTTCGCGGTGGCCTCGGTCGACGAGGACCGCGAGCTGGACGGCGCGGGGGCGGCCGATGTCGCCGAGCGCGTCGAGGGCGGCGCGGATGGTGCGGCCGGAGAAGAGCACGTCGTCGACGAGGACGACCAGGCGGCCGTCGACGTCGCCGGGGATCTCGGTGCGGCCGAGCGCCCGGGCGGGCTTCATCCGCAGGTCGTCGCGGTACATGGTGATGTCGAGGGAGCCGACCGGGGTCTTGCGGCCGGTGATCTCCTCCAGCTTCACGGCGAGCCGCTCGGCCAGGAAGACGCCGCGGGTCGGGATGCCGAGGAGCACCACGTCGTCGGCGCCCTTGGCGCGTTCGACGATCTCGTGGGCGATACGGGTCAGGACGCGGGCGATGTCGGGGCCTTCGAGAACGGGCCGCGCCGCATCGGGGTGCGCCGGATCCTGCTGATTCTGCGGATGCTGCGTGTCCATATGAAACGGACCTCCTTCTCCGCCTCACGGGACGGACCTTAAAGGACGTCGGAATTGCGTGACCAACGGTACCAGGGGCCAGGAGGCACCCGACACCGGGCCATCACTCGAACGGGTGAGTGCGCCCAACGAATCGCCGTGACCTGTATGGCCCGGCCCGCGCGGAGTCTGTCACTCCTGCGGGGTGAGGGTGTGGACCATTCGGCTTGACGCGGCCAAGTAACGCTGCGTAACCTCACAGTGAGTTACAGCCGCGCGGCGGAGCCGCACGTTGTCACAGCGTCCGGGGAGCTATATGTCCAGCGAATACGCAAAACAGCTCGGGGCCAAGCTCCGCGCCATCCGCACCCAGCAGGGCCTCTCCCTCCACGGTGTGGAGGAGAAGTCCCAGGGCCGCTGGAAGGCCGTCGTGGTCGGCTCGTACGAGCGCGGCGACCGTGCCGTGACCGTACAGCGCCTTGCCGAGCTGGCGGACTTCTACGGCGTTCCGGTGCAGGAGTTGCTGCCGGGCACCACGCCGGGCGGGGCCGCCGAGCCGCCGCCGAAGCTGGTCCTCGACCTTGAGCGCCTCGCGCACGTCCCGCCGGAGAAGGCGGGCCCGCTGCAGCGTTACGCGGCGACCATCCAGTCGCAGCGAGGCGACTACAACGGCAAGGTCCTCTCGATCCGCCAGGACGACCTGCGCACCCTTGCCGTGATCTACGACCAGTCGCCCTCGGTGCTGACCGAGCAGCTGATCAGCTGGGGCGTCCTGGACGCGGACGCGCGCCGCGCGGTCGCCCACGAAGAGGGCTGACGCCCCTTCAGCAGAAACGTGCCGTCGGCCCGGTGGGAGCACTCCGCTCCCACCGGGCCGACGGCGTTTTCGCATACGGGCCCCACACGAACGCCGAAGGGCCCGCAGCACACGTCGTGCTGCGGGCCCTTCGTAGGCCTTGTCCATACCGGAGGCTAGTCGCGGCGCAGGCTCGGCTTGAGGTCCTTGAAACGGGCGAGCAGCCCGTTCACGAAGGCCGGCGAGTCGTCCGTGGAGAACTCCTTCGCCAGCTGGACGGCCTCGTCGATGACGACCGCGTCGGGCGTCTCGTCCTCCCAGACGAGCTCGTACGCACCGAGCCGCAGGATGTTCCGGTCGACGACCGGCATCCGGTCGAGCGTCCAGCCCACCGCGTACGTGGAGATCAGGTCGTCGATGCGGTCCACGTGGCCCGCGTATCCCTCGACGAGCTGCATCGTGTACTCGGCGACCGGCGGCTGACGGTCGTCGGACCGCGAGTGCCGCACCCAGTCCGCGAGGACCGTCTGCACGGACTCACCGCGCTGGTCGGCCTCGAAGAGGATCTGGAAGGCGCGCTTGCGGGCCTTGTTCCGGGCAGCCACGGTTAGCTGTTCACCCGGCCGAGGTAGTCGCCGGTGCGGGTGTCGACCTTGATCTTCTCACCGGTGGTGATGAAGAGCGGGACACCGATCTCGTAACCGGTCTCCAGGGTGGCCGGCTTGGTGCCGCCGGTGGAGCGGTCGCCCTGGACGCCCGGGTCGGTGTGCTGGATGGTCAGCTCGACGGCGGCGGGAAGCTCGACGTAGAGCACCTCGCCCTCGTGCTGCGCGACCGAGGCGGTGAAGCCCTCGATCAGGAAGTTGGCGGCATCGCCGACAGCCTTGCGGTCGACCATCAGCTGGTCGTACGTGTCCATGTCCATGAAGACGAAGTACTCGCCGTCCATGTACGAGAACTGCATGTCGCGGCGGTCAATGGTGGCCGTCTCGACCTTCACACCGGCGTTGAAGGTCTTGTCGACCACCTTGCCGGAGAGCACGTTCTTGAGCTTGGTGCGCACGAAGGCCGGGCCCTTGCCGGGCTTGACGTGCTGGAACTCGACGACGGACCAGAGCTGGCCTCCGTCGAGCTTGAGCACCAGGCCGTTCTTGAGGTCGTTCGTGGAAGCCACGGTTGCGGAATCTCCTGGACTGAAAGCTGGTGGACGACCGAGGGTACGCACACGGGGCACGTACGCGTGCTAGAGCGCTAGCAGCTCCTTGGTCGTGATGGTGAGTAGCTCGGGGCCGCCGTCCGCCTCGGGGCGTACGACGAGCGTGTCATCGATCCGGACGCCGCCCCGGCCCGGGAGGTGGACCCCCGGTTCGACGGTGACCGGCACGCAAGTGTCCAGTTTACCCATGGCTCCAGGTGCGAGCTGCGGCTCCTCGTCGATTTCGATCCCGACGCCGTGTCCGGTGAGCGGTCCAAAGGCTTCCGCGTGGCCCGCGGCGTCCAGTACCTGGCGGGCCGCGCGGTCCACCGAGCGGTACTCGGCGCCCGGTACCAGGGCCTCCCGGCCGGCTCGCTGGGCTGCGAAAACGGCGTCGTAGAGCTCGATCTGCCAGTCGGCGGGGGTGGTGCCGATCACGAACGTACGGCCGATCTCGCAGCGGTAGCCGCGGTAGGTGGCGCCCAGGCAGACCGAGAGGAAGTCGCCCTCCTCGACCCGTCGGTCGGCCGGGCGGTGGCCGGCCCGGCCGGAGTTGGGGCCGGTGCCGACCGATGTCATGAAGGCGGGCCCGTCCGCGCCGTGGTCGACCAGGCGGCGCTCCAGTTCCAGGGCGAGGTGGCGCTCGGTGCGGCCGACCAGGATCGACTCCAGGAGCTCGCCCAGGGCCTGGTCGGTGATCTCGGCGGCGATGCGCAGACAGGCGATCTCGTCCTCGTCCTTGACCAGGCGGCGCTGCTCGACGGCGCCGCCCAGGTCGCTGAGGAGCAGTCGGGGCGCCACCGAGCCGAGCGCGCGGTGGCGGGCCACGGACAGGTGGTGCTCCTCCACGGCCAGCGAGTCGGCGCCGCTGGCCTGGGCGAGGTCGGCGGCCGCGACGGCGGCGTCGCCGCCGGGGGCGGGCAGCACGGTGAGCCGGAGCTGCTCGTCCAGGTGCCCCTCGATGAGGTCGCCCGACGGTGTACGCGGGCACAGCAGTACGTCCTCGGCCGGGCCGATGAGCAGGACCGCGCCGGGCGGGGCGCCGCCCGTGAGGTAGCGGACGTTGGCCGGACGGGAGACCAGGGCGGCCGCGGAGCCTGCGGCCGCGCAGCGGTCCCGCAGCCAGCCGCGGCGCACCGCGAACACCTCTGACATGACTTGAGCGTATGAGCGGGGGCGGGGTTCGGCCGGTTGTGCGCGTCCGACCGGGGCCGCTCCGTCGGCGGGCCCCCGGAGCTACCAGCTCGGCGGGCTCGCGATCGTTCTGGCCAGGACGTCGTCCAGGAGGCGGGCCGTGGTGGGCACGTCGTACTGGGAGTTGTCGATGATCGGCAGGCCCGAGCCGTACCAGCCGGCCATGCGGCCGTGGATGCCGGCCACCTCCTCGTCCGACAGGCGGCGGTTGCCGCTGCGCTCCGCGTTGCGCTCCAGGACCACTTCGAGGCCCGGGAGGAGCACGACCGGCAGCAGGCCCGGGCCCACGTGCCGCTTCCAGCCGCCGAGGCCGACGACCGGCCGGTCGGGGAACACCGCGTCGTCGAGGATGCACGAGATGTTGTTGGCGAGGAAGTTGCGCGCGGCGAAGCCGCAGGTGCGGCGGGCCAGGCGGTACTGGGCCTCGGAGTGGTCGTTCCAGCCCGACTGGGGGTCGGCGAAGCCCGAGCACACCCATTCGCGTACGTCGTCGAGGCTGATGTGCGCGGTGGGGACGCGGCGGTGCTGCGCCCAGTACCGGGCCACTGTCGTCTTGCCGGCTCCGGCGGGGCCGATGAGCAGCACCGCGAGCGTGGTGGCCCCGGTCCCCTCGGGCCCCTGCGGGATCGGTACCGGGCCGCCGGGCGGCAGCGCGACGTGCCCGGTGGTGTCGCGGGACGGCGGCCGCGCCGAGGCGTGCTGCGGCGCGGGCCCGTGCCAGCCCTGGCCGGGCGGCTGCTGGGTGCCCGCCGTGTGCCGGACCCCGGGGTGGTGGGGAGCCTGGGCCGGGGCGGGCGGCGACTGCGGGTGGGCCGGGAGCTGGGCGGTCGCGGGCCCGGAGCCGGGCGGGGGTCCTGGCTGGTAGGGCGGGGCGCCCGGCGCGGGCGGGGGCACGCCGGGCCTCAGCGGAGCCGTCGCCTCCGGCTCGATGGACTGGGCCCAGTCGTGCGGGGGCTGCCCCGGGGCGTGGGGCGGCGGCAGTGGAGCCCCCCCTGCGTGCTGCATCCGGTGCCACTCCGTCTCGTACAGGCAACTGGCGCTGGTCGGGCGCCCGTCGGTGTGGGGCGGCCCGGTGCAGAACCGTACCTCTCCCGGCCGCCACAGTGTGAACGGCCGGGGAGCGGCGACAGTGCCCGGTCAGCCGAGTTCGTCGGCCAGTTCGTCGGCGAGCGCGCGCAGCGCCAGGCGGTAGGAGCCGATGCCGAAGCCCGCGACGGTGCCGGTGGCGACGGGTGCGATCACCGAGGTGTGGCGGAATTCCTCACGGGCGTACGGGTTCGAGATGTGGACCTCGATGAGCGGCGCGGTCCGCTGGGCGGCCGCGTCGCGCATTCCGTACGAATAGTGGGTGAAGGCGCCCGGGTTGATGACGACCGGGATCCGGCCGTCCGCGGCCTCGTGCAGCCAGCGGATGAGCTCGCCCTCGTCGTTGGTCTCGCGGACCGAGACCTCGAAGCCGAGTTCCTTGCCGAGCGCCTCGCACACCTCGACGAGGCCGGCGTAGGTGGTGGCGCCGTACACGTCGGGCTCGCGGGAGCCGAGGCGGCCGAGGTTGGGGCCGTTGAGGACGAACACCCGCCGGGTCATGCGGAGACCTCGCCGTAGGCGGCGAGCAGCACCGCCGGGTCCGGGCCCTCCAGGACGGCCGGCTTGGCGAGGCCGTCCAGGACGATGAAGCGGAGCAGGTTGCCGCGGGACTTCTTGTCCAGCTTCATGTTCTCCAGGAGCTTGGGCCACTGGTCGCCG
Source organism: Streptomyces sp. NPDC001415 (assembly GCF_053597395.1). NCBI lineage: Bacteria > Bacillati > Actinomycetota > Actinomycetes > Kitasatosporales > Streptomycetaceae > Streptomyces > Streptomyces sp. NPDC001415. Next base: position 33,337 of record NZ_JBSFIE010000044.1, on the reverse strand, counting down.
CGGTAGGTGAGCGGCAGGCCGACCGACTTCAGGATCGCGCTGTGCCGGTCGGCGGTCGCGTCGTCCAACCGCCCTGCCAGACGGCCGAGTTCGGCCGCGAAGACCAGGCCGACGGAGACGGCCGCGCCGTGCCGCCACTTGTAGCGCTCGTTCTTCTCGATGGCGTGGGCGAGGGTGTGGCCGTAGTTGAGGATCTCGCGCAGACCCGATTCCTTCAGGTCATTGGAGACCACTTCGGCCTTGACCCGGATGGAGCGCTCGATGAGCTCGGCGGTGTGCGGGCCCTCGGGGGTGCGGGCGCCGGCCGGGTCGGCCTCGATGAGGTCGAGGATGACCGGGTCGGCGATGAAGCCGCTCTTGATGACCTCGGCCATGCCCGACACGTAGTCGTTGACGGGCAGCGAGTCGAGCGCGGCCAGGTCGCACAGGACGCCGACGGGCGGGTGGAAGGCACCCACCAGGTTCTTGCCCTCGGCGGTGTTGATGCCCGTCTTGCCGCCGACGGCCGCGTCCACCATGCCGAGCACGGTGGTCGGCACCGAGATCCAGCGCACCCCGCGCAGCCAGGTCGCGGCGACGAAGCCGGCCAGGTCGGTGGTGGCGCCGCCGCCCACGCCGATGACGGCGTCGGTGCGGGTGAAGCCGGACTGGCCGAGCGCCTTCCAGCAGTAGGCGGCGACCTCGGCGGTCTTGGCCTCCTCGGCGTTGGGCACCTGGATGGCGATGGCCTCGTAGCCCGAGGCTGCGAGGTCCTCGCGGATCGCGTCACCGGTACCGGCCAGGGCCTCCGGGTGGATGATCGCGATCCGCCTGGCCTTGTCGCCGATGAGTCCGGCCAGTTCGCCCAGCAGGTTGCGGCCGACGAGCACTTCGTACGGGTCCGTCCCGGCTGTGCCGCCGACCTGGATCCGGGTGGGTGCCTGCTCCGTCATGCGTCCTTCAACTCCAGTGCGTCGAGGACCGCCTGGGCGACCTCTTCGGGGGTGCGCTCGTCGGTCGCGACGACCGCACGGGCGACTTCGGTGTACAGATGGCGCCGCGCGTCCATCAGCTCGCGCCACTGCCGACGCGGGTTGACGGCGAGCAGCGGGCGGGCGGTGTTCAGGCCGACGCGCTTGACCGCCTCCTCGACGTCCATCGAGAGATAGACGACGGGGTGCGGCGCGAGCAGCGCGCGGGTGTCCGCGTCGAGGATCGCGCCGCCGCCGAGCGCGAGCACGCCCGTGTGCTCGGCGAGCGCGGCGCGGACCGCGGCCCGCTCAAGGGCGCGGAAGTGCGGCTCGCCGTCCTCGATGAAGATGTCCGAGATCGCGCGGCCCTCGGCGGCCACGATGTCGGCGTCGGTGTCCCGGTAGGGCACGCCGAGCCGCTCGGCGAGCAGCGCGCCCACGGTGGACTTGCCGGAGCCCATCGGCCCGACCAGGACGACCAGGGGTCCGGCGTTCACCGGATCTGGAGGTTGTCGAGGTAGGAGGTGACGTTGCGGCGGGTCTCGGGCACGCTGTCGCCGCCGAACTTCTCGGCGACGGCGTCCGCGAGGACGAGCGCGACCATGGCCTCGGCGACGATGCCGGCGGCCGGCACGGCACACACGTCGGAGCGCTGGTGGTGCGCCTTGGCGGCCTCGCCGGTGGCGACGTCGATGGTGGCGAGCGCCCGCGGCACGGTGGCGATGGGCTTCATCGCGGCGCGTACGCGCAGCAGTTCACCGGTGGTGAGGCCGCCCTCGGTGCCGCCGGAGCGGCCGGAGGTGCGCTTGACGCCCTCGGCGGTGTTCACGATCTCGTCGTGCGCCTTCGAGCCCGGCACCCGGGCCAGGTCGAAGCCGTCGCCGACCTCGACGCCCTTGATCGCCTGGATGCCCATGAGGGCGGCGGCGAGCCGCGCGTCCAGACGCCGGTCCCAGTGCACGTGCGAACCGAGGCCCACCGGCACGCCGTAGGCGAGCACCTCGACGACTCCTCCGAGGGTGTCGCCGTCCTTGTGGGCCTGGTCGATCTCGGCGACCATCGCCTTCGAGGCGTCCGCGTCCAGGCAGCGCACCGGGTCGGCGTCCAGCTTCTCGACGTCGGCGGGCGTCGGGTAGACGCCGTACGGGGCCTTGGCCGCGGCCAGCTCCACCACGTGGCTGACGATCTCGATGCCGGCCGTCTCCTTCAGGTAGGAGCGGGCCACCGCGCCCAGCGCGACGCGGGCGGCGGTCTCCCGGGCGCTGGCGCGCTCCAGGATCGGCCGTGCCTCGTCGAAGCCGTACTTCTGCATGCCGGCGAGGTCGGCGTGGCCGGGCCTCGGGCGGGTCAGCGGGGCGTTGCGGGCCAGCTCCGCGAGGATCTCCGGGTCCACGGGATCGGCCGACATGACCTGCTCCCACTTGGGCCACTCGGTGTTCCCCACCATGATCGCGACCGGCGAGCCCATAGACAGGCCGTGCCGCACGCCGCCGAGGAAGGTCACCTCGTCACGCTCGAACTTCATGCGGGCGCCGCGTCCATAGCCGAGCCGCCGCCGGGCCAGGTGGTCGGCCACCAGCTCCGTGGTGATCGGCACGCCGGCGGGAAGGCCCTCCAGCGTCGCGACAAGTGCGGGTCCGTGGGACTCCCCAGCGGTCAGCCAGCGCAACCTGCTCAACGGTGCTCCTCATGCTCGCGCGCCTGGAACTGCGACGGCGGGACCGGGTGCGCGGCCCTGGCCCGCCACCCCTGATCCTCCCATGGCCGGAGCGGCGACCCGGCCGGAGGTCCATCTGGCGGACGTGAAAGCCCCTCCGGTGCCCTCTATCGGGCAGCGAGCGCCGCCTCGCCGGCCTTGCGCATCGCTTCGAGCGGAGCCGTGCCGCACCCCGTCATCTGCTCGACTTGGAGCACCGCCTGGTGCACGAGGAGGTCGAGCCCGCCGACGACCGCTCCCCCGCGCCCCGACCAGGCGGCCGCCAGCGCGGTCGGCCAGGGCTCGTACAGGACGTCGAAGAGGGTGCCCGGCCGCTCGGGGACGGCCGCGGCCAGGGTGTCGGTGGTGCCGGCCGGGGTGGTGGCGATGACGAGCGGCGCCTCGAAGGCGTCCGCCGCCCGCGACCAGTCGGCGGTGCGGACGTCGACGCCGAGCCGTTCGCCCCAGCCGCGCATCTCCTCGGCCCGTGCCTCGGAGCGTACGTACGCCGTGACCGGGCCGGTGCAGATCCGGGCGAGCGCGGCGAGCGCCGAGGAGGCGGTCGCGCCCGCGCCGAGGACGGCGGCGGACTCGACCCGGGTCACTCCGCGCTCGCCCAGGGCCGCGATCATGCCGGGGATGTCGGTGTTGTCGCCGAGGCGGCGGCCGTCGTCCGTGAAGACGACGGTGTTGACCGCCTCGACCGAGGCCGCCGTGGAGCTGACGCCGTCGAGCAGCGGGATGATCGCGCGCTTCAGCGGCATCGTGAGCGAGAGGCCCGCCCAGGACGCGTCGAGCCCGTTCACGAACTCCGCGAGCCCGGCCTCGTCGATCTCGAACCGGTCGTACGACCAGTGGCCGAGGCCGAGTTCGGCGTACGCGGCCCGGTGCAGGACCGGGGAGAGCGAGTGCGCGATGGGCGACCCGAGAACGGCCGCCCGGCGCGCGCCCTCACTGGCCGGACTGGGCATTGAACTGTTCCTTCAGCTTGTTGAACTCGGCCAGGGTCTTGGCGAATTCGGTCTTCTTCTCGCCGTCGGTGGCCACGAAGTACATCCAGCCGTCGCCCGTCGGGTTCAACGCGGCGGCCAGCGCGTCGGTGCCGGGGTTGCCGATCGGCCCGGGCGTCAGGCCCCGCCACTTGTAGGTGTTGTACGGGTCCGGGTTGTTGTTGATCTCGGACAAGCCGATCTTGATGTTGCTCTTGCCCGTGAGGTAGTTGTACGCCGAGTCGAACTGGAGCTTCTGGTTGGTCTGGGTGTTGTCCGGCTTGAGGCGGTTGTAGACGACCTCGGCCATCTTGCGGAAGTCGTCGTGGGTCTTGCCCTCCGCCTGCACGAGGCTGGCGACGGTGATGAGCTGCCAGGGGCCGTCCAGGTTGAGCTTCTTGGCCTCGGCGGCCAGGTCCTGCTTGCCGTACTCGGAGCTGGCCCGGTTGACCATCTTCTTCAGTACGTCCTCGGGCTTCATGCCCTTGGCGACCGGGTAGCTCGCCGGGTAGAGGAATCCTTCCAGCGGATCCTTGACGTTCTTGTGGCCCTTGGCCCAGTCGGGCAGGCCCATGCTGTCGGCCTTCTTGAGCGCGATGTCCTTGGTCGTGCCCGCGGTCAGGCCGAGCCGTGTGTCGATCTCCCCGTAGACCCAGGAGTTGCGTTTGCCTTCGGGAATGATGAGGGAGTTGCGGCTGGTCGGATTGAGCATGAGCTTGACCGCGCTGGCCGCGGACATGCCCTTCTTCAACGTGTAGGCGCCGGCCTGGATCGTCTTGCCCTTGGGGTCGTCGTTCTGGGCCTGGACGAAGGCGTCGATGCTCTTGACGACACCGGCCTGCTTGAGGAGCTGGCCGATCTCGGAGCCGCCGGCACCGGTCGGGATCTCGACGGTGACGGTCTCGCTGGTGCCCTCGCCCGCGTAGTCGGGGGCCGCGCCGAACTTCTTCTGGTAGAAGTCGTAGCCCACGTAGCCGACTCCGCCGCCGACGACGGCGAAGATCACCGCGAGGACCAGGCAGGCGCGCCCGCTCTTGCCCTTCTTCTTGGTCTTGCCGCGCCGGTCGCGGCCACCGCCGGCGCTGCGGCGGGACTCGCGCGGCTCGTCTTCTTCGCGTTCGCCATCGTCAGTTCCGGTGAAGAAGGGGTGGTTCTCCTCCTTCGGCCCGGCGTCCCACTCGTGGCCCTGCTCCGGCACCTCGGGCACGGTGGGCGCCTGCCGCTGGCCGGGCGGCTGCGGCGGCGGGTAGGCCTCGGGGGTGCCGTAGGGGTCGTGGCCCTCGTCGGCGTAGCCGTTGTTGTACGGGTCGGGCTGCTGGCCCGCGTACGGCATGGCGGCCTGCTGGCCCGTGGTGGTGTCCCAGCCCCCGTTGAACTGCTGGGGCTGCTGGGGCTGGGCCGCGTACTGGTCCGCGTACTGTTGCTGGGGGTAGCCCTGCTGGGGCTGTTCGACGTAGCCCTGCTGGGGCGGCTGGTCGGCGTACTGCGGCTGGGGCGCGTACGGGTCCTGGGGCTGCTGCGGGTAGTACTGCTGCTGAGGGTGCTGCTGGTACTGCTGCTGCGGCTGCTGCGCTTGGCCGCCGTACGGAGCCTGACCGGAGGCAGCCTGCTGCGCTCCCCACCCCTGGTCCCCGTAGAGGGGATCCTCTGGGTGCCACGGTTCGGAGCCTGCGCCCCGGCCATACTCAGTCATCGGTCCCCTAGAGCCGCGAGGCATCCGGACGGTCCGCCTCTTTTGCTGTGCGGTGACTGTTCGAATGCCTCCGCATCGGCCGGAACGTTACCGTATCGCGATCAGATAACCACTTCGACGCCTTCGCCGGGTGGGTTACCCGACACCCGTTCGGCCTCAAGCGCGTTCTGCAGGATGATCACGGCGGCCGCTTGGTCGATGACGGAACGTCCCTTCTTGGACTTCACGCCGGAGGCGCGCAGCCCCTGGCTCGCAGTGACCGTCGTCATCCGTTCGTCGACGAGCCGCACCCCGATCGGGGCGATGCCGCGCGCCAACTCCTGGGTGAACAGCCGGACTTTGGCCGCGGCCGGGCCCTCGCCCCCGTTGAGGGAGCGGGGCAGTCCGACGACCACCTCGATGGGTTCGTACTCCTCGACGAGCTGCCGCAGCCGCCGGTGGGCGGCCGGGACATCGCGTCCCGGCACGGTCTCCACCGGCGTGGCGAGCACCCCGTCGGGGTCGCACGAGGCGACCCCGATCCGGGCGTCGCCGACATCGATCGCCAGCCGGCGTCCTCGGCGCATCAGGCACCTGCCCGATCGTTCGCTTCTCCGACCGCGCGGCGCAGAGCCGCGGGCGTCGTCGTCGGCTGCGGCCCGGCGGCCGCGCTCTCGTCGTTCACGAGGTCTCGGCCACCTGGCGCTCGACGGCGTCGATCGCGTCGCCGATCGCGTCCGGGTTCTGGCCGCCGCCCTGGGCGACGTCCGGCTTGCCGCCACCGCCGCCGCCGAGGGTCTTGGCGGCGGTACGGACCAGCTCACCGGCCTTGAGACCGCGCTCGCGGGCGGCCTCGTTGGTGGCGATGACGGTCACCGGGCGGCCATTGGCCGTGGTGAACAGGGCCACGACCGCGGGGCGGTCGCCCGCCCCCGACAATTGATCCAGTCGGCCGCGCACGTCCAGGACCAGCTTGCGCAGGTCGTCGGCCGAGGTGCCGTCCGGCACCTGGCCGGTGACAAGGGCCGTACCGCGGACATCCTTGGCGGAGTCGACCAGACCGGCGGCGGCCTGGAGCACCTTCTCCGCGCGGAACTTCTCGATCTCCTTCTCGGCGTCCTTCAGCTTGCCGAGCATGGCGGAGATCTTCTCCGGAAGCTCCTCGGGACGCCCCTTGACCAGCTCCTGGAGCTGGGCGACGACCGTGTGCTCACGGGCCAGGAAGTTGTACGCGTCGACGCCGACCAGCGCCTCGATGCGGCGCACGCCCGAGCCGATGGACGACTCGCCGAGCAGCTTCACCAGGCCCAGCTGGGCGGTGTTGTGGACGTGGGTGCCGCCGCACAGCTCCTTGGAGAAGTCGCCGATGGTGACGACGCGGACCCGCTCGCCGTACTTCTCGCCGAACTCGGCGATGGCGCCCTGCTTCTTGGCCTCGTCGATCGACATGACCTCGGCCTGCACGTCCAGTTCGCGGGCGAGCACCTCGTTGATCTTCTGCTCGACGTCGGTGAGGACCGTGCCGGGAACGGCGGCGGGCGACCCGAAGTCGAAGCGGAAGCGGCCCGGCGAGTTCTCGGAGCCGGCCTGGGCGGCCGTCGGGCCGAGCGCGTCGCGCAGCGCCTGGTGGGTGAGGTGGGTCGCGGAGTGGGCGCGGGCGATCGCGCGGCGGCGCTTGGTGTCGATGGCGGCGTACGCGGACGCGCCGACCGTCACCTCGCCGACCTGGACGACGCCCTTGTGCACGTGGACGCCGGGGACCGGCTTCTGCACGTCGCGGATCTCGATGACGGCGCCGGTGTCGAGCCTGATCCGGCCCTGGTCGGCGAGCTGGCCGCCGCCTTCGGCGTAGAACGGGGTGCGGTCGAGGACGACCTCGACCTCGTCGCCCTCGGTGGCGGCGGGCGAGGGCACTCCGTCGACGAGCAGGCCGACGATGGTCGACTCGTTCTCGGTGGAGGCGTAGCCGGTGAAGTCGGTCTCGCCGGAGGCGTCGGCCACCTCGCGGTAGGCGGACAGGTCGGCGTGGCCGGTCTTCTTGGCGCGCGCGTCCGCCTTGGCCTGGTCGCGCTGCTGCTTCATCAGGCGACGGAAGCCGTCCTCGTCCACGGTCAGGCCCTGTTCGGCGGCCATCTCCAGGGTGAGGTCGATCGGGAAGCCCCAGGTGTCGTGGAGCAGGAACGCCTTGTCGCCTGCCAGGACCGTGCCACCGGTGGCCTTGGTCTCGGTGATGGCGGTGTCCAGGATGTTGGTGCCGCCGCGCAGCGCCTTGAGGAAGGCGGCCTCCTCGGCGAGGGCGACCGTCTCGATGCGCTTGCGGTCGGTGACGAGCTCCGGGTACTGCTGGCCCATCGTCTTGATGACGACGTCGATCAGGTCCTGGACGACCGGGCCGGTGGCGCCCATGAGGCGCATGTTGCGGATGGCGCGGCGCATGATGCGGCGCAGCACATAGCCGCGGCCCTCGTTGCCCGGGGTGACACCGTCGCCGATGAGCATGACGGACGTACGGATGTGGTCGGCGACGACGCGCATCGAGACGTCGGACTCGTGCTTGTCGCCGTAGCGGACGCCGGTCAGCTCGGTGGCCTTGTCCATGACGACGCGCAGGGTGTCGGTCTCGTACATGTTCTGTACGCCCTGCAGGATCATCGCGAGGCGTTCGAGACCCAGACCGGTGTCGATGTTCTTGGAGGGCAGGTCGCCGAGGATCGGGAAGTCCTCCTTGTTCTCCCCGGCGCCGCGCTCGTACTGCATGAAGACCAGGTTCCAGATCTCCACGTACCGCTCGTCGTTGACGGCGGGGCCGCCCTCGGCGCCGAACTCGGGGCCGCGGTCGTAGTTGATCTCGGAGCAGGGGCCGCACGGTCCGGGCACGCCCATGGACCAGAAGTTGTCCTTCTTGCCCAGACGCTGGATGCGCTCGGCGGGCACGCCGATCACGTCGCGCCAGATGGTCTCGGCCTCGTCGTCGTCGAGGTAGACCGTGATCCAGAGCTTCTCGGGCTCCAGGCCGTAGCCGCCGTCCGCCACGGAGCTGGTGAGCAGCTCCCAGGCGTACTTGATGGCGCCTTCCTTGAAGTAGTCCCCGAAGGAGAAGTTGCCGCACATCTGGAAGAACGTGCCGTGCCGGGTGGTCTTGCCGACCTCTTCGATGTCGGGGGTGCGCACGCACTTCTGCACGCTGGTGGCGCGCGGCGCGGGCGGCTTGGTCTCACCGAGGAAGTACGGCTTGAAGGGGACCATGCCCGCGTTGACGAGCAGCAGAGTCGGGTCGTCCGCGATGAGCGACGCCGAAGGGACGACGGTGTGCCCGCGCTCCTCGAAGAAGCTCAGCCAGCGGCGGCGAATCTCGGCCGACTCCATCAGTGGTCCTCATTCCGGTTGTACGAATGCTTGGTGTGCTGCTGTTGTGTGGTCTCGACGGCGACGAGGCGGCGCTGCGCGGGAAGTTCGCGCGGCGGCTCGCTCTCGGCGATGCCCAGGACGTCGTTGAGTTCGGCCTCGCGCTGCGCCATGCCGGACTTGATGTCGAGGGCGAAGTCCTTGAGCCGGTGGCCGGCCTCGACCGCCTTGTCGGCGGTGCGCGCGGCCAGGCTCTCCGGGGTGAGCTGTTTCAGCTTCCGGTTCACCTTGGTGGTGGCCCAGACTCCGGCGGCAGCGCCCGCGGTGAACCAGAACGTACGGCGGAACATCGCAGCGTCAGCCCTTTCGCTTGGAGCGCCGCGCGGACGGCACGGTCCGCCCGACGATCACGTTACGGCGGCTCTCCCGAGCGGGCACATCGGCGGGAGCCGCGCCCTTGCGCCCGATGGCCCGGCGCACCCCGTACCCGAAGGCGGCCACCTTCACCAGCGGACCGCCGAAGGTCGAGGCGACGGTGGTGGAGAGCGCGGACGCGTTGGAGGTGACCTCCTGGACGTCCGAGGCGATGGCGTCGACCCGGTCCAGCTGGGTCTGGGCGGAGCGCACCGCGGTGGACGCGTCCGCGAGCAGGGGGACGGCCTGGTCGGTGACGTCCGCGACCAGCTTGGTCGTCGCCTTCAGCGTCTGGGCCAGCCTCACGAGAACGACCGCGAGGAAGGACACCAGAATCGCCCAGAAGACGGCCACCAGGATCCCGGCCACCTCTCCACCGGACACTTGCACCGCTCCCCGCAACCCGTCGGAACTCGAAAACCTCGAAAAAGGTCGTCCTCCGACCCTATCGCGCCGGGGATGGCTTCCCGTACCGCATTCCGGGCCGCCACAAGCGGAGTGGCGCAAGCCGATTGTACGCAGTGCACACCCCTGGGTACGCTGCGTGTTCCATGCGCTCCCAGCTGCCCGCAGAGTTGAACCGTTTCGTCGGGCGAGACCGAGAACTGGACCGCCTGGACCGCCTGCTCCGAGAGGCGCGCATGGTCACCGTGACCGGCGTCGGCGGGGTCGGCAAGACTCGTCTCGCGCTGCGGGCCGCGGCCGCCGTGGCCGAGCAGGAACGGTACTGCGACGGGGTCCGGCTGGTCGAGCTGTCCGCTCTGACCGATCCGGGCCTGCTCGACCACGCGGTCGTCGAGGCGCTCGGCCTGACCGATCACACGGCGAGACCGCCACGCCGACTGCTGCTCGACCACCTCGCCGAGCGCCGACTGCTGCTGGTGGTCGACGGGTTCGAGCAGCTGGTGGACTCCTGCGCCGAGCTCTTACGGGACCTGCTGCGCGCCTCCCCCGGCCTCACAGTCCTCGCCGCGGGGCGGCTGCCGCTCAGGATCGACGGCGAGCAGGTGTTCACGCTGGCCCCGATGTGCGACGAGGACGCGCTGCGGCTCTTCGCGGAGCGCGCGGCCGGCGCCCGGGCCGGCGAGCTGCCGGCCGAGGGGTACGGGGTGGCTGCCGCCGAGCTGTGCCGCCGTCTGGACGGGATTCCGCTGGCCCTGGAGCTGGCGGCCGGCCGGCTCGGGACGCTCTCGGTGGAGCAGTTGCTGCGCCGCCTGGACGACCGGTTCCGGCTGCTCACCGGGGGCGGCCGCGGGTCGCTCCCCCGCCATCGGACGCTGCGTACGACCATCGGGTGGAGCCACGAGCTGTGCACGGCGGCGCAGCGGCTGCTGTGGGCGCGGCTCTCGGTGTTCGCCGGGGCCTTCGACCTGGAGGCCGTCGAGTACATCTGTGTGGGCGCCGAGCTGCCGCAGGAGGAGGTGCTCGACGTCCTGGGAGAGCTCCTCGACCAGTCGGTGGTGACGCGCGAGGACGGCCCCTTCGGCATCCGCTACCGGCTGCTCGACACGGTCCGCGAGTACGGCGGCGAGTGGCTGGCGGCGACGGGCGACGCGGACCGGCTGCACCGGCGCCACCGCGACTGGTACCTGGGGCTCGCCACCTGGTGCGAGCTGGAGTGGTTCAGTCCCCGCCAGGCCGAGGTGGCCGCGCGCGTGGAGGGCGAACTGCCCAATCTGCGCGCCGCGATGGAGTTCTCGCTCGGCTCGCCCGAGGACGCGCACCTGGCCCAGTACCTGGCGGGCACGCTCTGGTTCTACTGGGCCGGCTGCGGGCGTCTCGCGGAGGGGCGGCACTGGCTGGCCCAGGTCCTGGACGCCGAGTGTGAGCGCGACGGTTCGCGCCTCAAGGCGCTGTGGGTGCTCGGCTATGTGGCGGTGCTGCAGGGCGACGCGGTGGCGGCGATCGCCGCGCTGCAGGAGTGCCGTGAGGAGGCCGAGCTGCGCGGCGATGCGGTGGCAGCGGCGTACGCCGTGCACCGCACCGGCTGCCTGGCCCTGGTCACCGACGACATGCCGCGCGCCGAGGAGCTGCTGCGTCAGGCCCTGGCCGAGTACGAGGAGGTCGGCGAGCTCAACAGCAACGTGCTGATGGGCCGGGTCGAGATGGCGATGGCGGTGGGCTTCCGCGGTCGGCTGGACGAGGCCGTCTCGGTCTGCGAGCAGGTCGTGGAGGTCTGCGAGGACCACGGTGAGCGCTGGGCCCGCGCCTATGCGCTGTACGTCCTGGCGTACGCGGCCTGGTACGGCGGCGATCCGTCCCGCGCGCGCGAGCTGCTGCGGGAGACCCTCTCGGTCGGTCACGCCTTCCACGATCTGGTGGGGACGGTGCTCACCCTGGAGATGCTGGCGCTCGTGGAGGTGGACAGCGGGGATCCGGCGGAGGCGGCCGTGTTGCAGGGGGCCGCCGAGCGGCTCTGGCCGTCGGTGGGCCTGCCCCTGTTCGGCTCGGCGTACTTCTACGCCGCGCACGTGCTCTGCGAGGAGCGGACCCGCGAGCGGCTCGGGGAGGCGACGTACGAGGAGCACCGGCGGCGCGGCGCCCGGCTCGACCCGGAAACGGCGGTGGCGCGGGCGCTGGGAGGCGGCCAACTGGCCGACGGTGTAAGGGAGTTGGCGCCGGCACGCGAGAAGGGGCGGCCGAACGAGGGAGCCGCTCACGCAGAAGCCCGCCGCCTCCCGCTCCGTGCGGAACGGGGGGACGACGGGCTGAAGCGCTGAGGCTCCGGTGCTACGCCTGGATCAGCGGGCGTAGTACTCGACGACGAGCTGCTCGTCGCAGATGACCGGGATTTCCTTGCGGTTCGGGTCGCGGTCCAGGCGGAAGGCCAGGGCCTTCAGGTTCACCTGGAGGTAGCGCGGGGTCTCGCCCTCGCCGGCGTAGCCACCCTCGCGGGCAACCTGGAAGGGGACCTTCTCGCGGCTGCGCTCGCGGACGGTCACGACGTCGTCCGGACGGACGCGGAACGACGGCTTGTCGACCTTGCCACCGTTGACCTGGATGTGACCGTGCACGACCATCTGGCGGGCCTGGTAGATGGTGCGGGCGATGCCCGAACGCAGGACCAGGGCGTCGAGGCGACGCTCAAGCTCGACGACCAGCGCCTCGCCCGTCTTGCCTTCGGCCTTCTTGGCGCGGTCGTAGGCACGCGCCATCTGGCGCTCGCTGATGTCGTACTGGGCGCGCAGACGCTGCTTCTCCAGCAGACGGACCTTGTAGTCCGAGTTCTGCTTGCGGCCACGGCCGTGCTCGCCCGGCGGGTAGGGGCGGGCCTCGAAGTACTTGACGGCCTTCGGCGTCAGCGCGATGCCGAGCGCACGAGACTTCTTGACCTTGGGACGCGACTGGTTAGGCACGTTCTCCAAACCTCCATGGTTGGGTTAGGTTAGGCTCACCTTACTCAAGGAGATCGCATGTCGCGTCCGGGGAACACCAGTCACATCACGGACAGCACGAAGAAGGCCGACCCTGCTCCCACAGGAGGGGTCGACTCCACCAGCCCCCAGTCGAAGCGTGGGGCCGGGCACGTGACGGAGGTCCGATCAGATCGTGGTCAGCCGCGTCCCAGCGGACTTGAAAACGCGCGGATGCCGTCAGCAGCCGAGCGCACACGAACTCTCGTACATAGTACCTGCTCGGCGGTGCTGCTCGTACCCGGCCTTGCCGGGGCCCGCCCGGAGCAGCTGATGGCCGACGTCCGCGGCGTCGGTCCCGACGGCGACCTGTTCCTCGTCCTTCCCGCCGATTCCCCGGCCGTCCGGGCGGCCACACACGCGCAGGACGACGAGGTCCGGGCCGTCCTGGAGATCACGGACGTGGCTCCGGTGTCCGTTCCCCACCGTATCCGGGGCCGCGCCTGGGTCTCCGGCTGGCTGACCCGGGTGCCGGGGCAGACCGGGCCGGGCCGCATGATGCTCCGCCTAGAAGTCGGCGACGCCTACGTGGACGACCTGTGGGGTGCGAGCGCGGTGGACCCCGAGGAGTTCGCCAGAGCGACGCCCGATCCGCTGGTGCGGCACGAGACCGAGCTCCTCCAGCATCTCGACTCCGCTCACGGCGAGCAGATGGGCCTGCTGTGCGGGCTCGTGGAGCGGGAGGGAGTGGCCAGGGTCACCCCGCTGGCGCTCGACCGCTTCGGCTTGCGGGTGCGTTTCGGCCAGGTGGACGGCCACAGCTTCGACGCCCGCTTCGACTTCCCCGAACCGGTGGCCGACATCACGGCCCTGCGCCGAGCGATGCACCAGCTCTTCGACGCAGCGGCGAGCTAGCCCGCACCCCCCTCCCCTGCCAGGCTGAAGATGCCCGGACCGCATGCTGCCAGGGGCGCGGGGAACCGCGCGACCAGCCACCCACGGCCCGAAGCCGAAGGGGCCGACCACGGGGGGCCGGGGGCAGCGCCCCCGGCAATGGAGGGGCGGAGTGGGGGCTAGTCCTGGGCCCGGCCCAAACGCTCTCGTACCTTCTCCACCACGTCCGCGTACCGCGCCTCCGCGCCGTAGCGCGTCGGCTCGTAGTAACGCCTGTCCGCCACCGCGTCCGGGGCGTACTGCTGGGGGGCGATCGCGCCCGGCACGTCGTGCGGGTAGACATAGCCCTGGGCGTGGCCCAGTTTGGCCGCGCCCTTGTAGTGGCCGTCGCGCAGATGGGGTGGGACGGGGCCCGCAAGCCCCTTGCGGACGTCCTCCATCGCCGCGGCGATCGCCGTCGTCGCGGAGTTGGACTTCGGGGCGAGCGCGAGGGCGATCGTGGCGTGGCTCAGCGTCAGGGCCGCCTCGGGGAAGCCGATGAGGGCCACGGCCTGGGCTGCCGCCACCGCCGTCGGCAGCGCGGTCGGGTCGGCCAGGCCGATGTCCTCGCTCGCGGAGATGATCAGGCGCCGGGCGATGAAGCGGGGGTCCTCCCCCGCTTCGATCATCCGGGCCAGATAGTGCAGCGCCGCGTCCACGTCCGAGCCGCGGATCGATTTGATCAGGGCGCTCGCCACGTCGTAGTGCTGGTCGCCGCCCTTGTCGTACTTCACGGCCGCCCGGTCGACCGTCTCCTCAAGCGTCTGGAGCGTGATCTCCTGCTCGGACTTGGCGAGCGCGGAGCCTGCCGCGGCCTCCAGGGCGGTCAGCGCCCGGCGCGCGTCACCGCCCGCGATGCGCAGCAGGTGCGCCTCGGCGTCCGGGGGCAGGGTGACCGCGCCGCCCAGACCCCGCTCCTCGGTGAGCGCCCGCTGGACGAGGGCCCTGAGGTCGTCGTCCGTCAGCGGTTCGAGGGTGAGCAGCAGGGAGCGGGACAGGAGCGGGGAGATCACCGAGAAGTACGGGTTCTCCGTCGTCGCCGCGATGAGGGTGACCCAGCGGTTCTCGACGGCGGGGAGCAGTGAGTCCTGCTGGGCCTTGGAGAAGCGGTGGATCTCGTCGAGGAAGAGGACGGTCTCCTTGCCGAAGCCGCCGATGGCGCGGCGCGCGCCGTCGATGACCGCGCGGACTTCCTTCACCCCGGCGGTGATCGCCGAGAGCTCGACGAACCGCTTGTTGGTCGCCTTCGACACGACGTACGCGAGCGTCGTCTTGCCCGTGCCCGGCGGGCCCCACAGGATCACCGAGGACGGGCCGGCGGGCCCGCCGGCGCCCTCCCCCACCAGGCGCCGCAGCGGCGAGCCCTGCTTCAGGAGGTGCTGCTGGCCGACCACCTCGTCGAGGACGCGCGGGCGCATCCGTACGGCCAGAGGGCTGCCCGCCGGGTCTTTCTCCTGGCGGTCCTCTGCGGCGGCGGTGAAGAGATCGGGTTCCACGTCAACGAGCCTATGACACGCCACTGACAACGCCGCCGAGCTGCGGCGATGCCGGTCAGCTGGTCCAGAAGTCCCACCAGCGGGTCAGGATCAGCATGCCGATGATCCCGATGTGCAGCACCGGGAGCACCCAGGTGAACTCGGACAGGAACTTCTTCGCCCAGTTCGGCGCGGGCAGCAGGCCCTTGCGGAGGTTGAACGACGTCACGTACCAGAACATGAAGATCGTGGCGACCCATGCCAGGCAGCACCACAGGCACAGCGAGTTGATCCGGTACAGCGACTCGAACTGGAGCCAGCTGACGAATCCGACGCCGAACAGCGTGCCCGCGTTGAAGGTCAGCCAGTACCAGCGGCGGAAGCGGCCGCCCGCCAGGATGCTCATGCCGACGCAGATGACGATGCCGTACGCGACCAGACCCAGCATCGGGTTCGGGAAGCCGAAGGCCGCCGCCTGGTCGCTCTTCATGATGTTGCCGCAGGACACGACCGGGTTGAGGCTGCAGCCCGGCACGAAGTTCGGGTTCTCAAGGAGCTTGAACTTGTCGAGCGTGATGACCCAGGCCGCCACCAGACCGGCCGCGCCGGTGATCACGAGCAGCCAGGCGAAGGCGCGGCTGCCGCCGATCGCCCCCTTGCTGCTCACCTCCTGATGGCCGGAGTCGGAGGAGACGTCGTCAAGTGTTGTGGTCATAGCGCCGTTCCGTCATCCCGTCATCGTGGTTGCCTGTCCTGCCGCCGCCTCATTCTGCCGCACGGGGCGCGCTGTCCACCGTTCGATGGACATAAGTGAGGTCCGCACGAGGGTGCCCGAGCCGACGGCTCCGCGGGACGCTCTTTGCCATGACAGCACTGGCGGAAGAAGGCGTCGGCCCGGATCAAGGGCCTCTCGGGCGGTCAGCGGCGGCGCCTGGATGTGGCGCTCGGCGTGATCGGCGATCCCGAACTGCTGCTCCTGGACGAGCCGACGACCGGCTTCGACCCGGCGGCCCGCCGCCAGTGCTGGGGGCTGATCCGGCTACTCGCGGGCGAGGGCACCACCATCGTCCTGACCACGCACTACCTGGAGGAGGCCGAGGCGCTCGCCGACCGGCTCGCGGTGGTCGCGGGCGGCAAGGTCGTCGCCGAGGGCGAGCCCTCCGCGCTGCGGCAGAGCCTCGGCACCGGCGCCACCGTCGAGTGGACCGAGGCGGACGGCTCGCCGCGCAGCGTGCGCACCGAGACGCCGACCCGCACCGTCGCCGAGCTGATGCACCGCTTCGACGGCGAGATCCCCGGCCTCAGGATCGGCCGGCCACCCTTGAGGACGTCTACCTGCGGCTCACCGGCCAGCTGGACCCGCAGCAGGAGGAAGCACGATGACCACCACTCTTGTCGCGCCCCGCACAGCAGACACCCGGCTGCCCGGCACCTGGCCCCTCGGCCGGTGGCGCTGATGTCGCTGCTGATCCCCTGGTATCTGCGGGCCGGGCCTCGGCCGGAGCGGCCGCAGCTCTCCGACCGGGAGGTTTCCGTGCTGCGGGGGTGCACGAACGCCGGGCAGGGGTGGGAGTGCCGGGGGCTCCGCCCCCGGACCCCGCTCCTCAGGCCAGCCGTTCCCGTACCGCTTCCAGGATTCCGTCCAGCGGCACCGGAACCTGCTCCCCGGATTCCATGTCCTTCAGCTGGGCCACGCCCTCCGCCAGGTCTCGCTCGCCCGCGACCAGGGTGAAGCGCGCGCCGGAGCGGTTCGCGGACTTCATCGCTCCCTTCAGGCCCTTCGCGCCGAAGGAGAAGTCCGCCGCGATGCCGGCCCGCCGCAGCTCCGTGACCTTCGCGAACAGCACGCGCCGCGCCTCCTCGCCCAGCGGGACCGCGAACACGCTGGTCGTGGAGGGGAGTTCGAGGGTGACGCCCTCGGCCTCCAGGGCGAGGACCGTACGGTCGACGCCCAGCGCCCAGCCCACCGACGGCAGCGCGGGGCCGCCGATCATCTCGGAGAGGCCGTCGTAGCGGCCGCCGCCGCCGACCGCGGACTGCGAGCCCAGGCCGTCGTGGACGAACTCGAACGTCGTGCGGGTGTAGTAGTCGAGGCCGCGCACCAGACGCGCGTCGTCCTCGTAGGCGACACCCTCCGCCGTCAGGAGCTCGCGCACCTCCTCGTGGTACGCCTTGCAGGCGTCGCACAGGTAGTCGCGCAGGAGCGGGGCACCCGTCAGCTGCTTCTGGACCGCGTCCCGCTTGTCGTCGAGCACCCGCAGCGGGTTGATCTCGGCCCGGCGCAGCGTGTCCTCGTCGAGGTCGAGCCCGCGCAGGAATTCCTGGAGGGCGTCGCGGTAGACGGGGCGGCACTGCTTGTCGCCGAGGGAGTTGAGGAGGATGCGGAAGTTCCGCAACCCCAGCGAGCGGTACGCGTCGTTCGCCAGGATGATCAGCTCGGCGTCGATCGCCGGGTCCTCCGCGCCGATCGCCTCGGCGCCGACCTGCGAGAAGTGCCTGTAACGGCCCTTCTGCGGGCGCTCGTAGCGGTAGTACGAGCCCGAGTACCAGAGCTTGACGGGGAGGTTGCCCGCCTTGTGCAGGTTGGCCTCCAGGGCGGCGCGCAGCACGGATGCGGTGCCCTCGGGGCGCAGCGCGAGCTTGTCGTTGCCCTTGGTCGTGAAGGCGTACATCTCCTTCGTGACGATGTCGGTGGACTCGCCGACACCGCGCGCGAAGAGCTCGACGTTCTCGAAGCCGGGGGTCTCGATGTAGCCGTAGCCCGACCGCTTCAGGGGCGCGGCGATGGCCTCGCGCACGGCGAGGAAGCGCGCCGAGTCCGGCGGGAGCAGGTCGTACGTGCCCTTGGGGGCCTGGAAAGTACTCATGGGAAGGCTTCTCGTCACATTCCTCGTCGGGGAGAGGCCATGCCTTCTCCCTGGCCGGCGGCCACCTGCCGCAGATACGGGTTGGTGGCGCGCTCCTGGCCGATGGTCGTCTGGGAGCCGTGGCCGGACAGCACCACGGTCGAGTCGTCGAGCGGCAGGCACACGCGGCCCAGCGACTCCAGGAGCTCGGCGTGGCTGCCGCCGGGCAGGTCGGTGCGTCCGACGGAGCCGGCGAAGAGCAGGTCGCCCGAGAACAGGATCGGAGGGATGTCCTCCGCCTCGGGCAGCCCGAACGTCACCGACCCCTTGGTATGGCCGGGCGCATGCGACACGGTGAGCTCCATGCCCGCGAGCGCCAGCTTGGCGCCGTCGGTGAGCTCCTTGACGTCGGCCGGCTCCCCCACGGTGAGCTCGCCCATGAGCTGCGCGCCGAAGGCGCGGCCGAGCGCCTTCTCCGGGTCGCTCATCATGTAGCGGTCGTCGGGGTGGATCCAGGCGGGTACGTCGTGGGCTCCGCAGACCGGGACGACCGAGGCGCAGTGGTCGATGTGGCCGTGGGTGAGGACGACGGCGACGGGCTTGAGCCGATGCTTCTTCAGCGTTTCCTCGACGCCCTGGGCGGCCTGGTGGCCGGGGTCGATGATCACGCATTCCTCGCCTGCGGCGGGGGCGACCAGGTAGCAGTTGGTCCCCCAGGCCCCGGCGGGGAACCCGGCAATCAGCACGATCGTCCTCGATTTCTTGCGCGGCGGGTGATTACGGCTGCTCAGAGCCTACCGGCGCTGCTCCGGTCACAGCGAACCCATATACGGTACGGGGCAAAGTCAGCTCGTACGCACGTACCCGTACCCCACGAGACCGCACAAGGAGACGACCGGTGGTCAGCAGCGAACAGCGTCGGCGCCAGCTCGCGCGCGAGAAGTTCGAGCGGCAGCAGCAGCGTCGGGAGGAAGCACGGCGCAAGGCCAGACGGCGCAACACGGTCATCGCGGCCGCCCTCGCGGTGGTCGTGGCGGCGGGCGGCGCGGCTTATGCGACGGGTGTCTTCTCCGGCGACAGCGACAAGAAGTCGGACACCGCCTCTCCTTCGGACAGCCCGTCCGCGCAGCCCAGCGGGTCGTCGGAGCCGAAGATGTCCGTGGACGCCAAGGCCAAGTACGACATGGCTCTGAAGACCAACGCGGGCGAGATCAAGATCGCGATGGACGCGGCGAAGACCCCGCACACGGTGAACTCGTTCAAGTACCTCGCCGACAAGGGGTACTTCAACAACACCAAGTGCCACCGGTTGACCACGGAGAACATCTACGTGCTCCAGTGCGGCGACCCGCAGGGCACCGGTTCGGGCGGCCCCGGCTACACGATCCCGGACGAGAACCTGACCGGCCTCGGCAAGGCGGGCGCGGACGGCTCCGTGACGTTCCCGGCGGGCTCGGTCGCGATGGCCAATACCGGCCAGGCGCACACCGGCGGCAGCCAGTTCTTCCTGGTCTACAAGGACACCAACCTGCCGCCCACCTACACGCCGTTCGGCACGATGGACGCGGCCGGGCTCAAGGCCGTCCAGGACGTCGCCAAGGAGGGTGTCGAGGGCGGCGCCGGCGACGGGGCGCCCAAGAAGGCCGTCACCATCGAGAAGGCCGCCGTCACCAAAGAGTGACACCCCCGGGCGCCCGGCACCGAGCGTGAACCGCTGAATTCGGCCGCGCTGAGTGCGGACAGCCGGGCGGCCGGTCGCCTAGATTGGCGTTGTGCAGCGCGGGCTCGTACGCGCTGTGGAGGGCGGGCGAGGCCCGCCGGGAAACTGTGGACGATGCCCCGGGGGGACGAACCCCCCGCGCAGGCATCATGTGGAGGAGGCGCTGTGAGCAGCGACCCGTGGGGCCGCGTCGATGAGACGGGCACCGTGTATGTGCGTACAGCCGAGGGCGAAGTGGTCGTCGGATCGTGGCAGGCGGGCTCTCCAGAGGAGGCCCTGGCCTACTTCGAGCGCAAGTACGAGGGCCTGGTTGTCGAGATCGGCCTCCTCGAACGGCGGGTGAAGACCACCGACCTGTCGGCGAAGGACGCGCAGACCGCGATCGACCATCTGCGCTCGCAGGTGGACGAGCATCACGCGGTCGGTGACCTCGATGCGTTGCGGGGGCGCCTCGACAAGCTCGTCAAGACCGTCGAGTCGCGCCGCGAGGAGCGCAAGGTCCAGAAGGCCAAGCAGACCGACGAGGCCAAGCACGCCAAGGAGGCGCTGGTCGCCGAGGCGGAGGAGCTGGCGCAGAGCGAGCAGTGGCGCTCGGCGGGCGAGCGGCTGCGGGCCCTGGTGGACACCTGGAAGGGTCTGCCGCGCCTGGACCGCAAGTCCGACGACGAGCTGTGGCACCGCTTCTCGCACGCCCGCTCGGCGTTCTCCAAGCGCCGCAAGGCGCACTTCGCGTCCCTCGACGCGCAGCGCGAGGACGCCCGCAAGGTCAAGGAGAAGCTGGTCGTCGAGGCCGAGGCCCTGTCCGGGTCCACGGACTGGGGTACGACGGCGGCGCGCTACCGCGATCTGATGGCCGAGTGGAAGGCGGCGGGCCGCGCCCAGCGCGAGGCCGAGGATGAGCTGTGGAACCGCTTCCGCGGCGCTCAGGACGTCTTCTTCGCGGCGCGCAGCGAGGTGTTCGCGGAGCGTGACGCCGAGCAGACCGAGAACCTGAAGCTCAAGGAGGAGCTGGCCGTCGAGGCCGAGAAGATCCTCCCGGTGACCGATCTCAAGGCGGCCCGCGCCGCGTTCCGCTCGATCAACGAGCGCTGGGAGGCCATCGGCCACGTACCCAGGGACGCGCGTCCCAAGGTCGAGGGCCGGATGCATGCCGTGGAGCGGGCGATCCAGGAGGCCGAGGAGGCCGACTGGCGTCGTACGAACCCGGAGGCGCGGGCGCGTGCCGCGGGTCTCACGGGCCAGCTGCAGGACGCCGTCGACAAGCTGCAGAAGCAGATCGACGCGGCCCGCGCGGCCGGCAACGACGCCAAGGCGGACAAGCTGGGCCGCGAACTGGAGGGCCGCCAGGCCCTGCTCGACCAGGCGCTGAAGGGCCTTGAGGAGTTCGGCGGCTGATCCTCGCGCCGCCTCACGGCGAAGCCCCCGGAACCGCGGTTCCGGGGGCTTCGTGCTGTCCTACGGCCGCCGCGCCGAGGTCACGCGGTACACGTCGTACACGCCCTCCACTCCCCGGACCGCCTTGAGTACGTGACCGAGGTGCTTGGGGTCGCCCATCTCGAAGGTGAAGCGCGAGGTGGCGACGCGGTCGCGGGAGGTCTGTACGGCGGCCGAGAGGATGTTGACGTGCTGGTCGGACAGGACGCGGGTGACGTCCGACAGGAGGCGCGAGCGGTCCAGGGCCTCGACCTGGATGGCGACCAGGAAGACCGAGGACTGGGTCGGCGCCCACTCCACTTCGAGGATCCGCTCGGGCTGCTGGGACAGCGAGTCCACGTTCACGCAGTCCGCCCGGTGCACCGAGACGCCGCTGCCGCGGGTGACGAAGCCGATGATGGGGTCGCCGGGGACGGGCGTACAGCAGCGGGCGAGCTTGACCCAGACGTCGTCGACGCCCTTGACGACCACACCCGGATCCGCGTTCTTGCGGCGCTTGCTGCGGCCCCGCGAGGGCGGCGCCGACTCGGCGATGTCCTCGTTGGCGGCCTCCTCGCCGCCGAGCGCCTGCACCAGCTTCTGGACGACGCCCTGGGCGGCCACATGGCCCTCGCCGATCGCCGCGTACAGCGAGGAGATGTCGGGATAGCGCATCTCGTGGGCGAGGGTGACCAGCGAGTCGCCGGTCAGGATGCGCTGGATCGGCAGGTTCTGCTTGCGCATGGCGCGCGCGATGGCGTCCTTGCCCTGCTCGATCGCCTCGTCGCGGCGCTCCTTGGAGAACCAGGCGCGGATCTTGTTGCGGGCGCGCGGCGATTTGACGAAGCCTAGCCAGTCCCGCGAGGGCCCCGCGCCGGCCGCCTTGGAGGTGAAGACCTCCACCAAGTCGCCGTTGTCCAGGGTCGATTCGAGCGGGACCAGGCGTCCGTTGACGCGTGCGCCTATGGTGCGGTGGCCGACCTCGGTGTGGACGGCGTACGAGAAGTCGACGGGGGTCGAGCCCGCCGGGAGGGCGATGACGTCGCCCTTGGGTGTGAAGACGAAGACCTCGTTGCGCGAGAGGTCGAAGCGCAGGGACTCCAGGAACTCGCTGGGGTCCTCGGTCTCCTTCTGCCAGTCGAGCAGCTGGCGCAGCCAGGCCATGTCGTTGAGGTGGTCGTCCTTGCCGGCCTTCTTCGGTGCGTCGGTGCGCACCTTGGAGGCACCGGCGGACGGATCCTGCTTGTACTTCCAGTGCGCGGCGATGCCGTACTCCGCGCGGCGGTGCATGTCGAAGGTGCGGATCTGGAGCTCAACCGGCTTGCCGTTGGGGCCGATCACCGTCGTGTGCAGCGACTGGTACATGTTGAACTTGGGCATCGCGATGTAGTCCTTGAACCGGCCCGGGACCGGGTTCCATCGCGCGTGCACCGTGCCGAGGGCCGCATAGCAGTCGCGGACTGTGTCGACAAGTACCCGAATGCCCACCAGGTCGTAGATCTCCGCGAAGTCACGGCCGCGGACGATCATCTTCTGGTAGACGGAGTAGTAGTGCTTCGGGCGGCCGGTGACGGTCGCCTTGATGCGGGCCGCGCGCAGGTCGGACTGGACCTCGTCGGTCACTATGGCGAGGTACTCGTCGCGCTTGGGGGCGCGCTCGGCGACCAGGCGCACGATCTCGTCGTACATCTTGGGGTAAAGGATCGCGAAGGCGAGGTCCTCCAGCTCCCACTTGATCGTGTTCATGCCCAGGCGGTGGGCGAGCGGCGCGTAGATCTCCAGGGTCTCGCGCGCCTTCTTCTCCTGCTTCTCGCGCTTGAGGTACCGCATGGTGCGCATGTTGTGCAGGCGGTCGGCGAGCTTGATGACCAGGACGCGGGGGTCCTTGGCCATGGCGACGACCATCTTGCGTACGGTCTCGGCCTGCGCCGCGTCGCCGAACTGCACCCTGTCCAGCTTGGTGACGCCGTCGACGAGCAGCGCCACCTGGTCGCCGAAGTCGCGGCGCAGGGTGTCCAGGCCGTACTCGGTGTCCTCGACGGTGTCGTGCAGCAGGCCCGCCATCAGCGTGGCCGGGTCCATGCCCAGCTCGGCGAGGATCGTCGTCACCGCGAGGGGGTGCGTGATGTACGGGTCGCCGCTCTTGCGCTTCTGGCCGCGGTGCCAGCGCTCGGCGACCTGGTAGGCGCGCTCGACCTGGCGCAGCGTCGCCGTCTCGATCTTGGGGTCGTTGCTGCGCACTATCCGAAGGAGCGGTTCGAGCACCGGGTTGTACGCGGAGGAGCGCTGCACGCCGAGCCGGGCGAGGCGGGCGCGTACGCGGTTGGAGGAGCCGCCGGAGCGGGACACCGAGCCCGCCGGCGCCACGGGCTTGGCGACCGGGGCAGGCGCCGGAGTCGGGGCCTCGGCACGCTCGGACACCTCGGACTTCGGCTTCGCCGGGGGCTCGGGGGGCGTGGCCGGGGCCGCCGCGGGCTCTGCGGCCTGCTGGTCGGGCTGCGCGGCGGAGAGTGGCTGGGCCTCGTCTGGCAAAAGCGCTCCTCTGGGGGTCCCCCCGGACGGGGTCTGGGGGAGGGTCCGGGTCCCCCGGTCAGGCCCGGAAGTACCCATGGTATCGAGCCAAGAGCCTCCGCTCGCCCTCGGCCGGTGTGACGGCTCTGCAAGGAGAAACACCAGAGGCGGGCACCGGATTCCTCCGGGCCCGCCTCGGCGGTGTTCTACTGCCTGCTCAGACCGTGATCAGGGCGTGCAGCGGGGCCCCGCGCAGGGCGGGCTCCAGCCGCTCGCGGCCACTGAGGAAGCCGAGCTCCATCAGGACCGCGACACCCGCGACCTCGGCTCCGGCCCGGCGGATCAGCTCCAGCGAGGCCTCGGCGGTGCCGCCGGTGGCGAGCACGTCGTCGATGACCATGACGCGATCGCCCGCGCTGAGGTCCTCGGCGTGCACCTCGATCTCCGCGGTGCCGTACTCCAGCTCGTACGCCTGCCTGAGCGTCGCCCCGGGGAGCTTGCCCGCCTTGCGTACGGGGATGAAGCCGATCCCGGCGCGGACCGAGACGGGGGCCGCCAGGATGAAGCCGCGCGCCTCCAGGCCGACGATCTTGGTCGCGCCGTGCTCCACGCACAGCGCGGCGAGCGCGTCGGTGAGGGCCGTGAACGCCTCCGGGTCCGCGAGCAGCGGGGTGATGTCCTTGAACATCACGCCCGGGATCGGGTAGTCCGGGACGTCGCGGATGCGGCTGAGCAGCAGCCCCACCGTCTCGGTGGACACGCTGGTCATCGGCGCTTCCGGTTGTTGCGGGTGGGCTGGCGGCGCTGGCCGACGACCGCGCCGGCCGTCTCGGCGTCGTCGTCCTCGTCGTCGAGCGGTGCCGCGTCCTCGGGCTCCGCGCTCTCACCCTTGGCGGCGGCCGCCGCGCGCTTGGCGAGCACCCGCTTCTTGAGGGCCTTCATCTCCGGCATGGTCTCCTTCAGGTCGGCGACCAGCGGAGTGGCGATGAAGATCGAGGAGTACGCGCCGGCCGCGAGGCCGACGAACAGGGACAGCGAGATGTCGTTCAGCATGCCGGCGCCGAGGACGCCGCCACCGATGAACAGCAGGCCCGCGACCGGGAGCAGTGCCACGACCGTGGTGTTGATGGAGCGGACCAGGGTGCCGTTGAGGCTCTTGTTCGCCATCTCGCTGTAGGTGAGCCGGGTCTGCTTGGTGATCCCCTTCTGGCCCTCCTTGAGCCCGTCGAAGACGACGACGGTGTCGTAGAGGGAGTAACCGAGGATCGTGAGCAGACCGATCACGGTGCCCGGGGTGACCTCGAAGCCGACCAGGGCGTAGATGCCGACCGTGATCGTGAGGTCGTGGATCAGGGCGACCAGGGCCGCGACCGCCATGCGCCACTCGAAGGCGATGGCCAGGTAGATCACCACGAGGATCATGAAGACGATCAGGCCGGTCCAGGCCTTCTTGGCGATCGTCTCGCCCCAACTGGGGCCCACCAGGTCGGCGTTGATGTCGTTCGCCTGGACCTTGAGGTCCTTGGCGAGCTCCGTCTTGATCTGGTCCGACTTGGCGGTGTCGACCCCGCCGATGGTGATGCGGATCGAGCCGTCGCCGAGCTTCTGGGCGATGGCGTCGTGGCCGGAGGCGGACTGTGCCGCGCTCTCCGCCTGTGAGGCGGACATCGAGGTCTTGGGCGTGGTGAAGACCGCGCCGCCCTGGAATTCGATGCCCATCGTCAGACCCCGTACCGCCAGGCCGACGATGGCCGTGATGGTGATCAGGATCGAGATGCCGTACCAGATCTTCCGCTTGCCGACGAAGTCGTAACCGACCTCACCGCGGTACAGCCTGGCGCCGAGAGTGCCGAGCTTCGACATCTCACGCCTCCTTCGGGTTGTCGACGGGGGCGGAGGTGGTGCGGCGGACACGGCGCAGCGGGGGCTTGGCGCCGAGCCGCTTCGGGTCCAGACCGGACCACGGGTGGCCGCTCGCGAAGAACTTCCTGCGGGCGAGGAGCGTCATCACCGGCTTGGTGAACAGGAACACCACGACCACGTCGAGCAGCGTGGTCAGGCCCAGCGTGAACGCGAAGCCCTGGACCTTGCCGACGGTCACGATGAACAGCACCGCGGCGGCAAGGAACGACACGAAGTCGGAGACCAGGATGGTGCGCCGGGCACGCGGCCAGGCCCGCTCGACGGCGGGCCGCAGGGTGCGGCCCTCGCGGATCTCGTCACGGATGCGTTCGAAGTACACGATGAACGAGTCCGCGGTGATACCGATGGCGACGATCGCACCGCAGACGGCGGGCAGGTTCAGCGCGAAGCCGATGCCCGGGCCGAGCAGCGCCATGATCGTGTAGGTCAGGATCGCCGAGACGACGAGGCTGAGGATGGCGATCAGCGCGAGGCCGCGGTAGTAGGCCACCAGGTAGATGATGACAAGGGCGAGACCGATGGCACCGGCGATCAGGCCGGCGTGCAGCTGGTCGGCGCCGAGGGCAGCGGTCACCGTGGTGACGCTCTGCTCCTGGAAGGTGAGCGGCAGCGCACCGTAGGACAGCACGTTCGCCAGGTCCTGCGCGGTCTGCTGGTTGAAGTTGCCGGAGATCTCGGCGGAGCCGCTGAGCGTGGAGCTCACGGTGGGGGCCGAGAC
Organism: Streptomyces sp. NPDC001415; assembly: GCF_053597395.1. Taxonomy (NCBI): domain Bacteria; kingdom Bacillati; phylum Actinomycetota; class Actinomycetes; order Kitasatosporales; family Streptomycetaceae; genus Streptomyces; species Streptomyces sp. NPDC001415. The sequence goes on along the minus strand of NZ_JBSFIE010000044.1, from coordinate 7,379 downwards.
GACCTGGTTGTCCAGCGCGATCGCGAAGCGGTTGTTCGGGTACTGCTGCTTCGAGAGCTTTCCGGTGATCGACGCGAACTTCTTCGAGCCGCCGCCGGTGAAGTCCATCTGAACGATCCACTGACCGTTCTGCTGGTTGATCACGGCCTGCGCCTTGGCGACGTCCGTGCCGTCGACCTCGGCCGGGCCGAGGATGAACTTCTCCGCGCCGTTCTGGTCGCACGCCACGGTCGGCTCGGTGGACTTGGCGCCCTCGCCGGCCTTGGAGCGGGCTTCCTTGGTGGAGCAGTCGAGCGCCGCGAACTGGGCCTGGAGCTTGGCCGCGGCCGCCGCGTCACCGGAGGAGGCCGACGGGTTCGGCGCGGGGCTGCTCGGCTTGCTCGCGCCGGGCGTGGGCGAACCGGAGGCCTTCAGCGCGTCGGAGACCGCACGGCCCTTGGTCGAGCTGGAGGCGCTCGGGGAACCGGACGGCGTGCCCTTGCCGGAGGCGGTCGGGGCGCCCGAGGGGGTGGGCTTGCCGGTGGGCTTGCCGCTGGTCGAGGCGCTCGGGGAAGCGCTCGGCGTGGGAGCCGCGGTGGGCTGGGCGGTCAGGACCGGCCGGAAGTACAGCTTGGCGGTCTGGCCGACCTGCTGGCGGGCCTGCTCGGAGTTCGTACCCTTGGGGATGTTGACAATGATGTTGTCGCTGCCCTGGGTCTGAACCTCGGACTCGGTCACACCGAGACCGTTGACACGCCGCTCCATGATGGAGACGGCCGTGTCCATGTTGGCCTTGTTGATCGCGGACTCCTGGCCAGGCTCGGGCTTGGCCTTGAGCGTGATGCTCGTACCGCCCGCGAGGTCGATGCCCAGCCTCGGAGTGGTGTTGTGGGAAAGGAACATCCCACCGGTGAGCGCGACCATGGCGATGAGGATGAAGGCCAGGGCACGGCCCGGCTTGCTCTGTCCCCCCGCCGCCGGCCTTCGGCCCTTGTTCGGTGCTGCCACCTTGTCGTTTCTCCCTGTCCAACCGCCCTGCGCCGGGTATGCGCGTGGGCGGCCACGAAGTGTTGTGGGGACGTCCCCCGCGGAAGTGGGCGCGCTCCGGGGACCGCCCGCGCCGGTCGGGCGCCGTGCGGTCCCGGTGCGTGACTACTTCGCGTCGGCCCCGCCGTCGGCCTTGCCGTCCTTGCCGTCCTTGGGCTCGGCGGCGTCCTCCGCCTCGTCCTTCTTGCCCAGGTCGATCTTGGCGTTCTTGTCGTCCTTGATGTCGACAGCCTCGGCGTCGGCCTCGGCGGCCTCGGTCAGCGAAGAGGCGTCGTCCGGCACCGCCGGGAGCTCCTCCTCGGTGTCGCCGTGCACGATGCGGTTGTACTCCGCGTCGTCCAGGACCGCGCCGATGGCGTTCTTGGCGTAGACGGCGTGGACGCCGGGCGCCACCTCCAGGAGCACCGTCTCGTCGCCGATCTCCTTGACCGTGGCGTACATGCCGCCGATCGTGCGGACACCGGTGCCGGGCTGCATCTCGTCGCGCATGGCCGCGGCCGCTTGCTGCTTCTTCTTGGCGGACCGGGTCATCAGGAACATGGCCCCGATAAGCACAATGAAGGGGAGGAGAGTAATAGGGCTCACGGGACGGAACTTCCTTCGCATGACCGCACCTGGGGCGCGGCCTGATCTGGGGGTGGGTACGCCGGCCTGGAAGGGCGGCATCGGCGGAGTCTAAGCGAGTCCGCACAGATGGAACAACGCCCAGCATCCCACCGGGGTTCCTCGGGGTGCGACCCTCCGCGCCGTCACGCCCCGAAGAGACCCTGTTGTCCGCTTCCTGCCGCGCCGCCGCCCTGCTGCGGCGGTACGAGGCCGAGGTGGGCCCAGGCGGCGGGTGTGGCCACCCGGCCGCGCGGGGTGCGGGCGAGCAGACCTTCCCGGACGAGGAAGGGCTCGGCCACCTCCTCCACCGTTTCGCGCTCCTCCCCCACGGCGACCGCCAGCGTGGACAGGCCCACCGGGCCCCCGCCGAACAGTTTCAGGAGGGCCTGGAGGACGGCCCGGTCCAGGCGGTCGAGGCCGCGGGCGTCAACTTCGTACACGCCGAGCGCGACCGAGGCGATCTCGGGGGTGATGACGCCGTCCGCCTTGACCTGGGCGTAGTCGCGGACGCGGCGAAGGAGCCGGTTGGCGATGCGGGGGGTGCCCCGGGAGCGGCCCGCGATCTCGGCGGCGCCGGCGGAGTCGATCTCCACGTCGAGCAGGCGGGCCGAGCGGTGGATGACCCGCTCCAGCTCGGAGGGCTCGTAGAACTCCATGTGGCCGGTGAAGCCGAAGCGGTCGCGCAGCGGGGGCGGCAGCAGGCCGGCCCTGGTCGTGGCGCCGACCAGGGTGAAGGGCGGCAGCTCCAGCGGGATGGCGGTGGCGCCGGGGCCCTTGCCGACGATGACGTCGACACGGAAGTCCTCCATCGCCATGTAGAGCATTTCCTCGGCCGGCCGAGACATCCGGTGGATCTCGTCGAGGAAGAGGACCTCGCCCTCCTGGAGGGAGGAGAGGATCGCGGCGAGGTCGCCCGCGTGCTGGATGGCCGGGCCGCTGGTAATGCGGATCGGGGCGCCCATCTCGGCCGCGATGATCATCGAAAGGGTGGTCTTGCCGAGGCCGGGGGCGCCCGACAGCAGCACGTGGTCGGCGGTGGCGCCGCGGGCGCGGGCCGCACGCAGGACCAGGTCGAGCTGTTCGCGGACCTTCTCCTGGCCGACGAACTCGTCCAGATCCTTCGGGCGCAGGGCGGCCTCGACGGCGGTGTCCTCGCCGTCGGCGTCGGGCCCCACGAGGCGGTCGCCGGCCGTCGCGGACAGATCCGCCGTGTCGGAGCTGTCTTCCCAGTTCATGACGTGTGCCTCGGATCGTGGTCGCGATGGGTGGTGCGGGTGCTACGGGGTGCCCGGTGGGGTCGGGGCCGGACTGGTTCAGCGGGCGCGGTTCAACGTCTGCAGGGCGGCCTTGAGGAGCGCGCCGACGTTCGGCTTGTCCGAGGCCTCGGCCTGCGGGGCGACGGCGGCCACCGCCTCGTCGGCCTCCCGCGTCGCGTAGCCGAGGCCGATGAGGGCCGCGTGGAGTTGGTCCCGCCAGCCCGAGGTGACCGGGGTTCCGACTGCCGGGGCGTTGCCGACGGGCGCGCCGAGCCGGTCCTTCAGCTCGATGAGGAGCTTCTGGGCGCCCTTCTTGCCGATGCCGGGCACCGCGGTGAGCGCCTTCTCGTCACCGGTGGCGAACGCGCGGCGCAGCGCGTCCGGCGTGTGCACGGAAAGGACCGCCTGGGCGAGCCGGGGACCCACCCCGTTGGCGGTCTGGAGCAGCTCGAAGACCTGCTTCTCGTCGTCGTCCGCGAAGCCGTACAGGGTCAGTGAGTCCTCGCGTACGACCAGCGACGTGGCGAGCTTCGCGTGCTGGCCGATGCGCAGTTCGGCCAGGGTGTTGGGCGTGCACTGGAGGGCCATGCCGATGCCGCCGACCTCGACCACCGCGGTGTCGGGAGCGAGGGCGGCGACCGGGCCGCTGACGAAGGCGATCATCGGGTGACCTTCCGTACGGAGTGCTGGGCGTGGGCCTGTTGGAGCCGGTTGAGCGCGGGGGCGCGCCAGATGTGGCAGATGGCGAGGGCCAGCGCGTCGGCGGCGTCGGCCGGTTTGGGCGGGGCGTCGAGCCGGAGCAGCCGCGTCACCATGGCGCCGACCTGGGCCTTGTCGGCCCGGCCGCTGCCAGTCACTGCGGCCTTGACCTCGCTGGGGGTGTGCAGGGCGACGGGGATGCCGCGCCGCGACGCGCACAGCATGGCGACCGCGCTGGCCTGGGCGGTGCCCATCACCGTGCGCACGTTGTGCTGGCTGAACACCCGCTCCACGGCGACGAATTCGGGCCGGTGGGCATCCAGCCACTCCTCGATGCCGCGCTCGATGGCGACGAGGCGGTGGCCCAACTCGGCGTCCGCCGCGGTCCGTACGACGCCGACGCCAAGCATCGTCAGGGGCCGGCCCGCGACTCCCTCGACCACGCCGACACCGCACCGGGTCAACCCCGGATCCACGCCGAGAACGCGCACGGCCCCTCCCCTCGGTGATCTTTGACTTGCTGCCAGGCTATCCGCTGCCACTGACAACGGCGGCTGACAACGGCGGCGGGCCGATGGGACGTGTCCCATCGGCCCGCCGGAACCGCTCAATCCGCGGCAGCGCTACGCGTCGACCTTCTCCATGACCTCGTCGGAGACGTCGAAGTTGGCGAAGACGTTCTGCACGTCGTCGCTGTCCTCCAGCGCGTCGATCAGCTTGAAGATCTTCCGCGCGCCCTCCTCGTCCAGCTCGACCTGCATGGTCGGGACGAAGCTGGAGTCGGCCGAGTCGTAGTCGATGCCGGCCTCCTGGAGCGCGGTGCGGACCGCGACCAGGTCGGTCGCCTCAGAGATGATCTCGAAGGACTCACCGAGGTCGTTGACTTCCTCCGCACCCGCTTCCAGGACGGCGTCCAGGACGTCGTCCTCGGAGAGCTCGCCCTTGGGCAGCACGATGACGCCCTTGCGGTTGAAGAGGTACGAAACCGAGCCCGGGTCGGCCATGTTGCCGCCGTTGCGGGTCATCGCGACACGTACGTCGGAGGCGGCACGGTTGCGGTTGTCGGTGAGGCACTCGATGAGCACCGCGACACCGTTCGGGCCGTAACCCTCGTACATGATCGTCTCGTAGTCGGCACCGCCCGCTTCGAGACCGGCACCGCGCTTGAGCGCGGAGTCGATGTTCTTGTTGGGCACCGACTGCTTCTTGGCCTTCTGCACGGCGTCGAAGAGCGTCGGGTTGCCGTCGATGTCGGCGCCGCCGGTGCGGGCCGCGACCTCGATGTTCTTGATCAGCTTCGCGAAGAGCTTGCCGCGCTTGGCATCGATCACGGCCTTCTTGTGCTTCGTCGTAGCCCATTTAGAGTGGCCGGACATCTGCCTGTCTCCTTCGCGTAACCCATTCTGCGTCGTTCGGCAGAGATCCTACCGGGACGGGACCCACCCGTCGCCCGGCCCCCGCCGCTCACCGAGCGCTGACGCGCGCCCTTCTCAAGAGGCGGCGCGCACCATGTCCACGAACAGCGCGTGCATACGGTGGTCGCCAGTCAGCTCGGGGTGGAACGAGGTCGCCAGCGCGTTGCCCTGGCGCACGGCGACGATGTGGCCGCCGTGCTCGGCGAGCACCTCGGTCTCGGCGCCGACGGACTCGACCCAGGGCGCGCGGATGAACACGCCTTCTACGGGACCCACGCCCGAAACCTCCACGGTCGCCTCGAACGACTCGTTCTGGCGGCCGAAGGCGTTGCGGCGAACGATCATCTCGATGCCGCCGATGGTCTCCTGGCCCGAACGCGGGTCGAGGATCTTGTCGGCGAGCATGATCAGCCCGGCGCAGGTGCCGTACACGGGCATGCCCGCGCGGACCCGCTCGCGCAGCGGCTCCAGCATGCCGAACAGCGCGGCGAGCTTGGAGATGGTGGTGGACTCGCCGCCGGGTATGACCAGGCCGTCCACCTCGGCGAGCTCCTCGGGGCGCCTGACCGGCCTGGCCACGGCGTCCGCCGCGGCCAGGGCGATGAGGTGCTCCCGTACGTCGCCCTGGAGGGCCAGGACACCGATCACTGGGGTGTTCATCAGGGACTACCAGCCGCGGTTGGCGTAGCGCTCGGTCTCGGGCAGGGTGTCGCAGTTGATGCCGACCATGGCCTCGCCCAGGTTGCGGGAGGCGTCCGCGATGATCTTCGGGTCGTCGAAGAAGGTGGTCGCCTTCACGATGGCGGCGGCGCGCTTGGCCGGGTCGCCCGACTTGAAGATGCCGGAGCCGACGAAGACGCCCTCGGCGCCGAGCTGGCGCATCAGCGCGGCGTCGGCGGGGGTGGCCACGCCACCGGCGGAGAACAGCACGACGGGGAGCTTGCCGAGCTCGGAGACTTCCTTGACCAGCTCGTACGGGGCGCGCAGCTCCTTGGCGGCGGCGTACAGCTCGTTGTTGTCGAAGCCGCGCAGCTTGGCGATCTCGTTCTTGATCTGGCGCAGGTGGCGGACGGCCTCGACGACGTTGCCGGTGCCGGCCTCGCCCTTGGAGCGGATCATGGCCGCACCCTCGGCGATGCGGCGCAGGGCCTCGCCCAGGTTGGTGGCGCCACACACGAACGGGGTCGTGAACGCGAACTTGTCGCTGTGGTTGACCTCGTCGGCCGGGGTGAGGACCTCGGACTCGTCGATGTAGTCGACGCCGAGGGACTGCAGGACCTGGGCCTCGACGAAGTGGCCGATGCGGGACTTGGCCATCACCGGGATGGAGACCGCGCCGATGATCTCCTCGATCATGTTCGGGTCGGACATCCGGGCCACGCCGCCGTCCTTGCGGATGTCGGCCGGAACCCGCTCCAGGGCCATGACGGCGACGGCGCCCGCGTCCTCGGCGATCTTCGCCTGCTCGGCGTTGACCACGTCCATGATCACGCCGCCCTTGAGCTGCTCGGCCATGCCGCGCTTGACGCGGGCGGTGCCGATGGCGGGGCTGTCGGACTGGGGGGTGCTGGAAGGCGTGCTGGACACGGAGCGACCTCACTGAGTGAAGAAGGGATTCTGCTGCCCCGAGAGAACCCCGGTGCACCAGTCCACATCAAGGGCCAATACGTACCCGGTGGATCGTTTTCGCCGGTCAGCCGTCCCCGGTGGCCGCCGGATCAGGTGCCCGGGCGGTCGGCCAGGGCCGTCGGCGGCTCGTCGTCCATCTCGAAGGCCAGCGGGAACGGGGCGTGGCCCGCCAGGCGGAACCAGCGCACCGTGCGGTGCCTGCGCAGCGCCCTCGCCGCCCGTACGGCGTCGTTGTGGAAGCGGCGTGCCATCGGCACCCTGCGCGCCGCCTGCGCCAGCTCCTCGGCGGCCTCCACGCCCCCGGGAGCCTCCCGTACGGCGTCGACCTGCGCGGGTTCCCCGAAGACCGCCCGCAGCGCCTGGCTGAGCTCGCTCTCGGCGACCTCCCGGTGCTCCTCCTCCGCCTGGCGTGCCGCGTGCGCGGCCTCGTACAGGACGATCGAGGCGGCCGGGTCGAGCACCCCGCTCGTGGCCAGTTCCTGGGTGACCGAGGCGCGGCGCAGCAGTTGGGCGTCCAGGGCGGCTCGGGCCGCGTCGATGCGGGCGTGCAGCCGGTCGAGCCGGCCGGCGGTCCAGCTGAGGTAGAGGCCGATCGCGACGAGGGCGACGACGATCCAGATGAGGGTTACGGTCACGGGCCGCAAGGCTACCGGGGCCCAGCCGGGCTTGACCGCGGGCGGCAGCGGCGAGCGCCAGTCGTCCTCGGCGTCCAGGCCCAGCGTCTGCCAGACCGCCTCGGCCACCCTGC
>NZ_JBSFIE010000043.1:0-54014 GCF_053597395.1 Streptomyces sp. NPDC001415 | reverse complement strand
CCAGGGGGTACCCCCATCGAGGACCTTCCGGCGCCTTGCGATCGCACGCACCAGACGCCCCGGCCTGATCCGGACGGGGTTTAGACACAGGCTCTGAGGCTGAAAGCCCGGCCCACCGCCGCGTGAGCAATGCGCGGCGGTGGGCCATCGACATTTACTAGGACGTCCAAGTAAATTTGAGTCATGGACGCTGACGCGATCGAGGAAGGCCGCCGTCGCTGGCAGGCCCGTTACGACAAGGCCCGCAAGCGCGACGCGGACTTCACCACGCTTTCCGGGGATCCCGTCGACCCGGCGTACGGGCCCCGACCCGGCGATACGTACGACGGGTTCGAGCGGATCGGCTGGCCCGGGGAGTACCCCTTCACCCGTGGCCTGTACCCGACCGGCTACCGGGGGCGTACGTGGACGATCCGGCAGTTCGCCGGGTTCGGCAACGCCGAGCAGACCAATGAGCGCTACAAGATGATCCTGGCCGCCGGGGGCGGCGGCCTGAGCGTCGCCTTCGACATGCCCACCCTCATGGGCCGCGACTCCGACGACCCCCGCTCGCTCGGCGAGGTCGGCCACTGCGGCGTCGCCATCGACTCGGCCGCCGACATGGAGGTCCTGTTCAAGGACATTCCGCTCGGCGATGTCACCACGTCCATGACCATCAGCGGGCCCGCCGTGCCCGTCTTCTGCATGTACCTCGTCGCCGCCGAGCGACAGGGCGTCGACCCCGGCGTCCTCAACGGCACGCTCCAGACCGACATCTTCAAGGAGTACATCGCGCAGAAGGAGTGGCTCTTCCAGCCGGAACCCCATCTGCGCCTCATCGGCGACCTCATGGAGCACTGTGCGCAGGGCATCCCCGCGTACAAGCCCTTGTCGGTATCCGGCTACCACATCCGCGAGGCCGGCGCGACGGCCGCGCAGGAGCTGGCGTACACGCTTGCCGACGGATTCGGTTACGTGGAGCTGGGGCTGAGCCGGGGCCTGGACGTGGACGTCTTCGCCCCCGGGCTCTCCTTCTTCTTCGACGCGCACGTCGACTTCTTCGAGGAGATCGCCAAGTTCCGCGCGGCGCGCAGGATTTGGGCCCGCTGGATGAAGGAGGTGTACGGCGCCCAGTCGGACAAGGCGCAGTGGCTGCGGTTCCACACCCAGACCGCCGGGGTCTCGCTGACCGCGCAGCAGCCGTACAACAACGTCGTACGCACCGCCGTGGAGGCTCTCGCGGCCGTGCTCGGCGGCACCAACTCGCTGCACACCAACGCGCTGGACGAGACCCTCGCGCTGCCGAGCGAGCAGGCCGCCGAGATCGCGCTGCGCACCCAGCAGGTGCTGATGGAGGAGACCGGCGTCGCGAACGTCGCCGACCCGCTGGGTGGCTCCTGGTACATAGAGCAGCTCACCGACCGCATCGAGGCCGATGCCGAGAAGATCTTCGACCAGATCAAGGAGCGCGGCACGCGAGCGCACCCCGACGGGCAGCACCCGATCGGCCCGATCACCTCCGGCATCCTGCGCGGCATCGAGGACGGCTGGTTCACCGGTGAGATCGCCGAGTCCGCCTTCCGCTACCAGCAGTCCCTGGAGAAGGGTGACAAGCGGGTCGTGGGCGTCAACTGCCACCACGGGTCGGTCACCGGTGACCTGGAGATTCTGCGGGTCAGCCACGAGGTGGAGCGCGAACAGGTACGCGTCCTCGCGGACCGCAAGTCGCGCCGCGACGACGTGGCCGTGCGGGCGGCCCTGGACGCGATGCTTTCCGCCGCGCGCGACGGGTCGAACATGATCGTGCCGATGCTGGAGGCGGTGCGGGCGGAGGCGACGCTGGGGGAGATTTGCGGGGTGCTCCGCGAGGAGTGGGGCACATACACGGAGCCCCCGGGCTTCTGACCCCGGCCAACCCTGGGGGCGGGGTGGAGCCTCCGGGGTCTGGGGCTAGCGGGTCGCGGTGCCCCCGCTCGGCAGGGTCAGGCGGAACAGGGCGCCGCCGCCCGGGGCCTGATGCGCCGTCAGCTCCGCGCCGTGCGCCCGCGCGATCTGGCGGGCCATCGCCAGACCCAGGCCGGAGCCCGGCAGCGCGCGGGCCTGTTCGGCCCGGTAGAAGCGGTCGAAGACATGAGGGAGGTCGGCTTCCGCGATGCCGGGGCCGTGGTCCCGTACCGTCAACTCGCCTGCCAGCAACGCCACTTCGACCGGAACTCCCGGCGGGCTGAACTTCGCCGCGTTGTCCAGGAGGTTGGAGATCAGGCGTGACAGGCGCCCCGGCACGCCGGGCAGCGTCGCCGACGCGTCGGACAGGTCCAGTTCGAAGGGCGTCGCCGGCCAGTGCGCCCGGGCCGTGTCCACGGTGTGTGCGAGGAGCGGGGCGAGGTGGACCTCCTCCAGGAGCGGTGTCGGCTCCTCGTCCCTGGCCAGGTCGATCAGGTCGTTGACCAGCACGGACACCTCTCGGATCTGGCGGCCGAGGGCGGCCGACGCCCGGTCCCGCTGGGTCGGTGTCAGACGGTCCCCGCGTGCCAGCAACTCCGCGTTCGTGCGCAGCGCCGTCAGCGGGGTGCGCAGCTCGTGGGACGCGTCCGCGACCAGGCGGCGCTGGGCCGTCACCGACTGCTCCAGCTCGCCCAGCATCGTGTTGAAGGACGCCGCGAGCCGGGTCACCTCGTCCTCCTTGGCCGCCGGGCCGGGCGGCAGCTCGATGCGATGGCTCGGGTCGCGGGTGGCCGCGATGTGCTCGGCCGTCGCGGTGAGCCGGGCCACGGGGGCCAGGCCCGTGCGCGACACCCAGTAGCCCAGCGCCGCCGCGAGCAGCACGCCCGCCGCCCCCACCGCGCTCAGGAGTCCGGCCGCCTGGCCCACGCCCTTGAGCACCGCGTCCGAACGCAGTGCCACCTGCAGCGACTTGCCGCCGCCGAAGGTCGTGGTGAGCATCCGCGCGGGCTCGCCGTCGGCCAGCGTGATGTTGGTGAAGTACGCGTTGCGCTTTCCGGAGGCGACCTCGCGCACGGGCGGGCTCACCGGCAGGAGGTAGGGCTCGGAGGGGTCCTTCGCCGGGTCGGCCGGGACGACCTGCGCGCAGGCGGGTGCGGACAGGAAGCGGCACTGGCCGGCGAGCACGCCGGGGGCCGCGCCCCGGTTCTGCTGGATGGCCAGCGTCGCCGACTGGGTCAGGTTCAGGTTGAGCTGGTGGTAGAGCTCGTACCGGATCACGAAGAACGCGGCCGTGCACACGCCGAGCGCGACCAGTGCGACCGCGGCGGAGGCGGCCAACGCGAGCCGGGTGCGCAACGGGCGGTGGCGGCGCCAGCGGGCGCCCAGGCGGCGCCGGGAGCTCACGAGACGTCCAGGCGGTAGCCGACGCCGTGCACCGTGTGGACCAGGCGCGGCTCGCCCGCCGCCTCCAGCTTGCGGCGCAGATAACCCACGTACACCGCGAGGGAGTTGGAGTCCGGGCCGAAATCGCGGCCCCAGACCAGCTCGTGGATCAGCTCCCTCGGCAGCACCTGCCCGGGGTTGCGCATCAGGAGTTCCATCAGGGCGAACTCGGTACGGGTGAAGTCGATCGGGCGCTCGCCCCGGCGGGCGGTGTGCGCGACCGGGTCCACCACCAGATCCGCGTACCGCAGCTCCTGCGGTTCGGCGGAATCGGGCGCCGCCCGGCGCAGCAACGCCCTTACCCGGGCGATGAGTTCGTCCAGGGCGAAGGGCTTGACCAGATAGTCGTCGGCGCCCGCCTCCAGGCCGTCCACCCGCTCGCTCACCGAGTCGAGCGCGGTGAGGACCAGGACCGGGGTGCGGTCACCCATCGCCCGTAGCTGGCGGCACACCCCGAGGCCGTCGAGGACCGGCATCATCACGTCCAGGACGATCGCGTCCGGCCGCCAGGCGGCCACCTCGGACAGCGCCGCGAGCCCGTCCGGGGCGCCCTTCACCTCGTACCCCTCCACCGCGAGGCCGTCCTCGACGGCCGCCCGTACCTCCGGCTCGTCGTCGACGACGAGAATTCTGACCGCGCGCGTGGTGCTCATGGGCAAAGCCTGCCAAACAGTGCTCTTAGAACCCTCTTAGGGCAGCCCGTGAACCTCATGTCCCATGCGCACACCATTGTCAGTAGTGATCGGGGCGGGCGGTACCGGCGGGCACATCTACCCCGGGCTCGCGCTCGCCGAGGCACTGCGGCGGGCCGTCCCCGACGCGGTGATCTCCTTCGTCGGAACGACCCGGGGCCTGGAGGGCGAGCTCATACCCGGTGCCGGCCACCACCTGCACACCGTCGACATGATCCCCTTCGACCCCTCGCTCGGCGCCAAGCGGTATCTGCTGCCCGCCGCGCTGCTGAAGTCGGGCGCGCAGTGCCGGGCCATCCTCAAGGCGCAGCGCGCCCACGTCGCGGTCGGCATGGGCGGCTACCCGAGCGCGCCGGTCATCGTCGGCGCCAAGATGGCCGGGCTGCCCAGCCTCATCCACGAGTCCAACGCCGTACCGGGCCGGGCCAACCAGTTCGCGGCCCGGCTCACCTCCAACATCGCGGTCGCCTTCGACCGCAGCCGGGCCCATCTGTCGGGCGGCCAGGACGCCGTCACCACCGGCATGCCCATCGCGTCCTCGCTCGCCGAACTCGACCGGCCGACGATGCGCGCCGAGGCCCGCCGGGCGCTCGGCGTGCCGCACGGGGCGCGCCTCGTCCTCGTCAACGGCGGCAGCCTGGGCGCGGCCCGGCTCACCGCGGCGGCGATCGGCCTCGCCGAACGGTGGCGGGAGCGGGCCGACGTCCACCTCCTCATCAAGACGGGGCCTGCCCAACTGGCCGACACCCAGCGCCAGTTGGCTGCCCTTCCGGGTGCGCGGGCCGTGCCCTACCTCGACCGGATGGACCTGGCGTACGCCGCCGCCGACCTCGTCGTGTGCCGGGCCGGTTCGGCGACCGTCGCCGAACTCGCCGCGACCGGGGTGCCCGCCGTCCTCGTGCCCTATCCGCACGCGCCCGGCGACCACCAGACCCACAACGCGCGGGTCCTCTCCGACGCGGGCGCCGGCCTGCTCGTCCCGGACGCCGAGACCACCGCGTTCCGCCTGGCCGCCCTCATCGAACCGCTCCTGGCCGACCCGGCCCGGCTCGCCGCGATGAGCGGCGCCGCCGACCCCGGCAACCACGCCCGGGCCGCCGACCTGCTGGCCGCCAAGGTCCTCGAACTCGCCTCCTACCCCACCTCGTACACCAGGGAGTACGCAGCATGAGCACTGTCAACACGAGCACCGCCACCGCATGGCACAACCGCACCGTCCTCGTCACCGGCGCGGAGGGCTTCATCGGCTCGACGCTGGTCGACCTGCTCGTCGGACTCGGCGCGAACGTGCGCGCGTTCGTGCACTACAAGCCGTACGCCGAGAAGGGCTTCCTCGCCCACCTCATCGGCCACCCCCAGGTGGAGATGCTCTCCGGGGACGTCCGCGACGCGGGCCGGGTCTCCGACGCGGTGGCCGGCTGCGACACCGTCTTCCACCTCGCCGCCCTCATCGGCATCCCGTACAGCTACGACTCGCCGGGCGCCTACGTCCAGACGAACGTCGTCGGCACCGAGAACATCGCCGAGGCCTGCCGCCGCCATTCGGTCCGCCGCCTCGTCCACACCTCCACCAGCGAGGTGTACGGGACCGCCCTGACGGCGCCGATCAGCGAGGACCACCCGCTCCAGCCGCAGTCGCCGTACTCGGCCTCCAAGATCGGCGCCGACATGATGGCGCTCTCGCACTGGCACGCCTTCGAGCTCCCGGTGACCGTGGTGCGCCCGTTCAACACCTACGGCCCGCGCCAGTCCGCCCGCGCCGTCATCCCCACCATCCTGGCCCAACTCCACGCGGGCGTACGGGAGATCAAGCTCGGCTCGCTCACCCCGACCCGCGACTTCACGTACGTCACCGACACCGCGCGGGGCTTCCTCGCGGTCGCCGAGTGCGACCGGGCGCTGGGCGAGGTCGTGAACCTGGGCACGGGACGCGAGATAGCGATCGGCGACCTCGCCGAGGCGCTCATCGCCGCGTCGGGCCGCGATGCCTCGGTGGTGGTCGACCCGGCGCGCCTACGCCCCTCGGGCAGCGAGGTGGAACGACTGCTTTCCGACAACACACGGGCGCGCGAATGGGCGGGCTGGGAGCCGGAAGTGAGCCTGGAGGAAGGCCTGAAGAGGACGTCGAGCTGGGTCGAGGAGAACCTCGCCCTGTTCGCGCCGACCCGCTACCAGGTCTGAGCGCACCCCTGCTCGGGTCCGGGCGCGATCCGGTCCGGCTTCAGGCCGCCGTCGCGGCGAGACCCGAGCAGATCAGCAGGGTGAAGTCGCGGGCCCACTCCTCGTCCACGGGCTCGGCGCTGACCAGCGCCCGGTGCACCACCGCGCCCGCCACCACGTCGAAGATGAGGTCGGCGTGGCGGGCGGAGACGGTCGGGTCGGCCTCGTAGGGGAGTTCGCCGCGGGCCTGGGCGCGTTCGCGACCGACCAGAACCAGCCGCTTCTGGCGGTCCACGATGGCCGAGCGGATCCGCCCGCGCAGAGCGTCGTCCCGGGTGGATTCGGCCACCACCGCCATGAGCGCGGTCTTCGTCTCGGGGCGTTCAAGAAGCGCCGCGAACTGGAGGACGACGCCCTCCACATCGGCCACCAGGCTGCCCAGGTCCGGGAGTTCGAGCTCGTCGAAAAGGACCGCGACCGCGTCCACGACCAGCTCGTTCTTGCCCGCCCAGCGGCGGTAGAGCGTCGTCTTGGCGACCCCGGCGCGCGTCGCCACGTCCCCCATCGTGAGCTTCGACCAGCCGAGGTCCACCAGCGCCTCCCGGGTCGCCAGCAGGATCGCGGCATCGGCCTCGGCGCTGCGAGGCCGACCCGTACGACCCGTACAGGACGGTCTCGCGGCTCGGGATGAAGAAGGCATGACGGCGACCATACCGGCCGGTAGCAATCACGCCAGGGGGCGCGGGGTGTGCGCGAGATCACCCTGTGCGCCGGGGCCGCACCAGTTACGCTACGGCTCGTAGCGAAAGCCTTGAGCGGCCTTCCGCGACAACCACATGTCACAAGGCGCCGGGGTGGGGACCCAGGTGCCATCAGGAAAGATCCGCGGCCCGTCCGTTGTCTCGCAATCCGGCGGGAGGCAACGGGTGGGCCCGGATCCTGCCACCGGATCACCACGCACCGTCGCGGAAGGGGGAGGATGTACGCATGCAGCCTAGGAACATGTCCATGAGCGGCGTCGTCGACCTCGCCGCGGTGAAGGCGGCCGGAGAGGCCAAGAGCAAGGCGGAGCAGGCGCGAGCCGAGGCAGCCCGCCAGGGCGGGGTCCCGGCGGTCGCGCCGTCCGCCCTCGTCATCGATGTCGACGAGGCCTCCTTCGAACGCGATGTCCTGACGCGGTCCTCCGAGGTGCCGGTCGTCATCGACTTCTGGGCCGAGTGGTGCGAGCCCTGCAAGCAGCTCGGCCCGCTGTTGGAGCGTCTCGCCGTCGAGTACAACGGCCGCTTCCTCCTTGCCAAGATCGACGTCGACGCCAACCAGATGCTGATGCAGCAGTTCGGGATCCAGGGGATCCCGGCCGTCTTCGCGGTCGTCGCGGGCCAGGCGCTGCCCCTCTTCCAGGGCGCGGCCCCCGAGGCGCAGATCCGCGAGACCCTCGACCAGCTGGTGCAGGTCGCCGAGGAGCGCTTCGGCCTGACCGGCATCGAGGTCGACCCGAACGCGGCGGCGGCCCCCGCCGCCGAGGCGCAGGCCCCCGCGGGCCCGTACGACGCACTGCTCGAAGCCGCGGTGGTGGCCCTGGACTCGGGCGATCTGGCCGGCGCGGTCCAGGCGTACCGGAACGTGCTGAGCGACGACCCCGGCAACCCGGAGGCCAAGCTCGGCCTGGCGCAGGCCGAACTGCTCCGGCGGGTCCAGTCGCTCGACCCCCAGCAGGTCCGCAAGGACGCCGCCGAGAAGCCCGCCGATGTGGCGGCGCAGATCGCGGCGGCCGACCTCGATCTGGTCGGCGGTCATGTCGAGGACGCCTTCGGGCGGCTCGTCGAGACCGTGCGGCGGACGTTCGGTGACGACCGCGACGCGGCCCGGGTCCGGCTCCTCGAACTCTTCGAGGTGATCGGCGGCGACGACCCGCGCGTCACGGCGGCGCGAACCGCGCTGGCGAGGGTGCTCTTCTGATCGACCCATGGACGTCTTCGGGCGTTCACCCGCCTGTTACCGAATGAGTGCCCAGCGCGATACGCGACGGACGATTTGGCGACAGAGAGACAAGAGGCGGCCGCGCTTTACCAAAACTTGGTAAACGCGGCCGCTGTTACTTGCAGTAAGTTGAGCCGCTTCTTACGTCCGCTTTTCAGCGGCGATTTCCCCTTCTGTCCGGTGACTCGGCGGCACCCTGCGTGCCCGGCCGATGCCGACCGGTCGCGCTTCGGTTATCCGGCCGTTACTGGCTAGTAATGAACCCCCTTGTGCCCCGGCCCCGAATGCACCACGATCGGCCACGCTCGGTCCAATAACGCACCAGCCCGACAGCCACTCGGCGCTGCCGCCCATTTGGGTCCCCACCGGGCCGACCGGTGGCAGTGGCACCGGTCGTGGACAGGGGGGTCTCTGCTCTCCGGCAGGGCCTGTCCAGCAGGTTGCGCGAACGCGTGGCCAGTGGTTGTCGCTCGGGGGTGATCGCCGGTGTCGGACGAGGTGCGCGAGTCGTACGCGGTCGACCTCCCGTGCGCTCCCCTTCCCGAGGACGTAGCACTTCTCCCATCCCGTGACAGCCCTTGAGGGTCCGTCCCGGAGATGTACGTCCGAGAAGGAGGAAAGTCATGGAGTCCCAAGTACGTGGCGGGACCAGATGGAAGCGGTTCGCGCTGGTCATGGTGCCGAGCGTGGCCGCCACGGCCGCGATAGGCGTCGGCCTGGCGCAGGGTGCGCTCGCGGCGTCGTTCAGCGTGTCGGGTGTCGACTTCAAGGTGACGGCTCAGCAGCTCGTCGGCCACAACCTCCTGCAGTACGGGAGTGTGGCGAGCGGTAAGAGCGAGGACGGCAAGGAGGACCAGGCGCATCCCGTCGTCGTGTCCGGGTTCAGCGACGCGACCATCACCAAGATGTGCCAGTCGGTCGTCCAGCACGTGCCGGTCATCGGTGACATCACGATGACGCTGACCGCCGGTCAGGACGGCAGGCAGGTCGAGGCAACCAACCTCTACCTCGACGTGTCCCAGCTCGACACCGACGCGAAGTTCGACAACATCGACATCGGTGTCGCGGCCGGTGAGGGCAAGACCGGCAACAAGGAGCACCCCGGGCAGACGTCGATCCAGCCCGGTAAGGACGGGAAGCCCGGCGGCAACCCGTACGGCTTCGCGCAGCGTGCCGAAACTGCGACGCTCAGCCAGGTCCAGCAGCGAGCGTGGGCGACCACGGCCGGGCAGTTCAAGCTCCCGGGACTCAGCCTCAGGCTGAGCACCGGCAAGCACGAGTGTGAGCTGCCGAAGCAGTAGCCCTAACGCGTCGAACGGTGACCGGCGAGTGTCCCCAGAACTCGCCGGCCACCGGAACTTTCTTCTACATCTCACAGCAATTGCGGTACCAGGGAGCTGTTTTCCATGAGCGCCGAGACCACGGGTTCCCGCGACTTCCGATACTGGCGGCTTCGTTTCCGGGCGTGGAGGGGCCGTCGGCCGTTCTGGGCCGGGCTGCTCACCATCGCCGGTGGCGTGCCCATCATGTACTTCCCGTACGCCAACATGCACCTCGGCAACGTCACGCTGGCCATGTCGACCACGGCCGGTGCGGGCTCGCTCATCATCGGCGTACTGCTGGTCACGCTCGGCCTCACCATGTGGTTCCACAGCGTGGTGCGGACCTTCGCGGGCATCGCGGCGATCCTCTTGGCGCTGATCTCCATCCCGATCGCCAACATCGGCGGATTCGTCGTCGGCTTCCTGCTCTCCCTGTTCGGCGGCGCGCTCGCCTGTGCCTGGGTGCCGGCCAAGCCGCGACGAGGGGACAAGCAGACAGAGTCGACGGACAGCGCCCCCGCCGGGCCCGCCCCCGAGGGCGTACCGGCTCCCGGAACCGCCGCAACCGACACGACAGTTGACGCCAACGGCGGGAGGAACAGTGCGGGGTGACGAGACGCAGCTGGACTCGACCGGAGGCGGCGACCCGCGGGAAAGAAGAGGGCCGCGCCACGCGGCCCCGAGGAAGTCGCTGCTGACCAAGTGGCAGATGCCCGCGGGCAAGGCGATGGCTCTCGCCGCCATGCCCACGGCCGTCCTGGTCGGCATGAGCCTCACGCCCAAGCTCGCGATGGCCGACGACAAGACGGACATCCCGTTCGCCCCCGGCCCCTGTGTGACCCGCTCGGACAGCCCCTCGGGCTCGCCGAGCCCGTCGAGCAGCGCGTCGGGCAAGGCGTCGCCGAGCCCGTCGGCATCGAAGTCGGACGACAAGGCGCCGAAGTCCAAGACGCCCACGCCGACGGCCTCGGGTTCGGCAGCGGACACCGTCGACAAGCTCCTCAAGCCGGCCCAGCCCGCGACCCAGCCGTCCACGGCCCAGGCTCCGGCGTCGCAGTCCGCGACTCCGCCGCCCGCCAAGACGACCAACCCGCTGGACCCGCTGGGTCTGGGTGACGCGCTCAAGGGCCTGTTCGGCATCCACGACACGCCGAGCCCGACGCCCACGCCGAGCACGTCGACGGCCCCCGCGCCGAAGCCCTCGGCGAGCACGGCCGCGCCCAAGCCGTCGACGAAGGCGACCAAGCCCGCCGCCACCGAGGACAAGCCGGTCGACAAGACGGCGGACGCGATCAAGAAGGCCGCCGACGAGGCGGGCCAGAAGGTCGCCGAACTCCCGGACGCGGCAAAGGGGCTGGTCCCGACGGCCGACACCGCCATCCCCGACGGCGCCAAGCCCCGCTTCCCGTGCCCGACCGCCGACCCGAAGGCGCTCGCCGCGGCCAAGCAGGACACCGGCGTTCCCACGCTGCCCACCCAGCCGTGGATCCTCAAGACCTCGAAGCTCACCCTGAGCGGCTTGAACTACGAGGGCATCGTCGAGGTCAAGGCCGGCGACACCACCAAGAAGGTCCTCAAGTTCACGGCCTCGGCTGTGGACATCGACAACCTTGACCAGCAGGTGTACGGGCCCGAGGTGAACGGCTCGCCCACCACGGCCCACGTCGTGGCGCGCTCCGGCTCGCAGTCGACGATCCGCAACGGCACGGTGACGATGTACACGGAGGAGCTGAAGGGCAACCTCTTCGGCCTCATCCCGGTCACCTTCAGCCCGGCCACCCCGCCGCCGCTGAATGTCCCGTTCGCCATCTTCACCAATGCGACGGTCCGTCAGGCAGGGCAGTTCGGCGGCACCCTGACCGTCCCCGGCCTCCACAACTACGTCACGCCCGGCAACCCGACGTAGCCCTGGCCACCCCAAGTACCCATCCGGGAGCCGCAGTTGAGCCGTGGCCCGCACCTCTTCGGGGGTGCGGGCCACGGCTGTGCCGCGCCGGGGCCGTCGACCGGATGCCGGGCGCTCAGACCACCGCGTCGCCCCGAGGCTTCGCCTTCTTGCGGCGGGTCAGTACGAGGGCGCCCGCGCCGCCCGCCACGACCACCGCCGCGCCGATGCCGGTCCAGCCGAGCGCGCCCAGGCCCGAGTCGGACGAGCCGGCCGCGGCGCCGGTCGCCGAGCCGCTCTTGCCGCCGCCGTTAGCGGGCGCCGCCGCATCGAGGGTGCCGACCGGGGTGGTCTTGCCGACCGCGGTGAAGCCCCAGTCCAGGAGCTGGCGCATCTCGGTGTAGACCTTGTCGTGCTTGTTCTCCTGCGGGTTCATCACCGTCACCACCAGGGTGTGGCCGTCCCGCTGGGCCGCCTCGGCCAGGGTGTTGCCCGCGTGGCTGGTGTAGCCGTTCTTGCCGCCGATCAGGCCGGGGTACTTGGCCACCCCTTCGATGCCGGACAGCATGCGGTTGGTGTTGGAGATCCCGAACGGCTTGCCCTTGGTGTTGGGGCCGCCGGGGAAGTCGGCGGAGGCCGTACCGCAGTACTCCTTGAAGTCCTTGTTCTTCAGGCCCGAGCGCAGGAACAGGGCCAGGTCGTACGCGGAGGACACCTGGCCGGGGGCGTCGTAGCCGTCCGGGCTCAGTACATGGGTGTCCTTGGCGCCGAGGCCCTCGGCCTTCTTCTGCATGTCGGCGACGGTCTTGTCAACCCCGCCGTTCATCGCGGCGAGGACGTGCACCGCGTCGTTGCCCGAGCGCAGGAACACCCCGCGCCACAGGTCGGGCACCTTGTACGTCTGGCCGGGCACGATGCCGACCGCGCTGCTGCCGTCGCCCATGCCCTTGAGGTCCTCGTCGCTGACCTTGCGGCTCGCGTCGTGCGGCACCCCGGGCAGCACGGTGTCCGCGAAGAGCATCTTCAGGGTGCTGGCCGGGGGGAGCGGCCAGTGCGCGTTCCTCGCCGCGAGGACCTGGCCGGTGTCGGCGTCCGCCACCACCCAGGAGAGCGCGGACAGGCCGGGGGGCAAAGCCGGTGCGCCCGCGCCCACTTGATCGCCTGGCTGTCCCAACCGGGCGCCGCCCGCCTGCGACATCCCCGCCGGCGGCTCCTTCTTCGCCTCGCCGCCGGGTGCCCCCGGCGTCGCCGACTTGGGCGGCTTCGCGGGGTGACCGCTCGCCACGGCCGGACCGACGGCGGTGCCCGCGGTGACCGCGGTGGCGGTGAGCGCCACGAGTGCGCGCCGGACCTGCGGCGATATGGGAAGACGCATGAAGGTGAACGTACCCCAGGAGTTGTTACGGAATTGACCCGTCCGCCCGTGGAATTTGCCACGCCTTGTTCATGGAACGGGCAAGGGCACCAGCCCGTCCACCGGGGATTCCGTGGGGGCGGCGCCCGCGCGGCCGGACACGGGTGTGGCCCGTACCCCCCGGAGGGAGTACGAGCCACATCGTTCACTCGGGCCGCTCGCCCTATGCCCCCGGCTTCGGGCCTCCGTCGATGCGGTCGGCCCTCGCCTGGAGATCCGCCGCGATGTCGTCCCAGTCGGGGCCGAAGTTGTAGAGGTCCGCCGCGGCCTCCCGGAGCAGGTCCGCGTCGTCGGGACGCTGCAGACAGGCGAGCCGGTAGGACAGGTTGCGGGCCCACACGGGCAGGCCCGACCAGTCCTCCGCGATGACCACCCGCAGCATCTCGCGGATGGCGTCCGCGTCGGCGTAGCTCACCGCCTCCACGAACTCGTGCTCGGGCAGGGCGAATCCGGGCTCGGCGTCCGCGGGGCGTCCGCCGGCCATGACGGCACGCGCCAGGGAGATCAGATCGGGCACGGGGTCAGCTCCTCTCAGGGGCCGGGCCAGTAGGTACTGCTGTCGATGATGTCATCGGTGATCTGCATGATGCGGTACCCGACCTCCACCTTGCCGATCTTGAAGGTCCTGGTCAGTGCCTGGACACCGGGGCCCGCCTTCGGCAGCTTGCCGCCCTCGCCGAGGTAGGTCACGACGTCGTTGATGATCGCCTTCTCGACCTCGTCCGGTGTCAGGCTCGTCAGACGGAAGTCCTTGAGCGTGCCGGGGCCCGGGTGGGCGCGGTAGAAGGAGTGGCCGGTCTTGAACCGCCAGGTGTAGCCGCCGGCCTGGACCGCCCGCCGCATGTTGACGAGCGCCTCGCCCGCCTTGGAGATCTCCTTGAACTCGCCGATCTCCATGTGCGCACTGACCACGACCCGCGCCCGCGCCAGCGCCCGCAGCCGCTCCACCGTCTGCTCGGCGATCCGCAGCGAGCGGAAGAAGTCCGACAGGCCGGACGAGATGCTGACGATCGCCTTGCTGACCGCCGGGATCTTGCCGAGGATCGCGACGAGACTGGCGACGTTCACCAGCGTCCACAGGCAGCTCTCGACATCGCCCGACGAGAAGCAGCGCTTCGCGTCCGTGACGCCGACGACGTCCAGGAGGACCTGGCCGCCGTTCTCGATCACCCAGTCGATGACGCTCTTGTTGGAGTCGGCGAGCGCCTTGCGGAACTGGTCCACACAGGCCTGACCGCACTCCTTGCGCAGTGCCGCCTCCTCGTCCGCCGTCAGATCGGGCCCGGCGTTCCCACTGCCGCCGTCGCCCTTGCTGGCGGCGAGTTCCGCCGCGCGCTGCTGCGCCTGGAACGCGCGGAGCTCCTCCTCGGCGTGGTCGGCCGAGGCGTCCGCGTCCTTGGCGTAGCCGTCCGCGTTCGAGGCGGCTTCCTCGGCGGCCGTGGCGTCCGACTCGGCGGTGGTCGCCGTGGCGCGGGCGCTGGAGGCGTCGCCCTCGGCGGCCGAGGCCGCGGTCCTGGCGCCGCTCGCGCTCCGCTCCGCGTCGGTCGCCGAGGCGCGTGCCGCGGTGGCCGAGGTGCCGGCGGTGGTGGCCGCCTGCTGCGCGAACATCGCGTCCTCGTTGGCCTGCCGGTCGTACTCGACCGTGTGCGCCTCGGCGGTCTTCGCGGCCTTGGCCGCGGCGGCCGCCTCGGAAGCGGAGGCCCGGGCCTGCTTCACCGACACGGCGGCCGCGGCCGCGGAGTCGGCGGCGTTGGACGCGGCGGTCGCGGCCGCCTTGGCGTCGGCGTCGGCCTTGGCGGCGAGCGCCTTGGCCTCGACGGCGGCTTTCGCGGCCTGGTCGGCCTTGGCCTGGGCGACGGCCGCCTGCTGCTCGGCGGCCGACTTGGCGGCCTGACCGGTCAGCACGGCGAGGCCGGCCGAGGAGTCGGTCTCCTTGTAGGGGGAGCCGAGCTCGATGGCGTCGTTGGCCGGCTTGACGACCTGGAGCGCCGAGTCACGGGCGGCGGTGGCCGCCTGCGCGGTGGCGTAGGCGAAGCCGGCGGTCCGAACGGCCGTGGCAGCGGCGGCAGTTGCCTCCGCGCGGGCCGCCGTCGCGTTCTGCCGCGCGGTGACGGCCTGCTTGGCGGACTCCGCGGCGAGCGCCTCGGCGCTCTTCACGTTCTGCGCCGCCGCTTCCGATGCCTCGATGGCGTCAGCGGCGGCCGCGTGCGCCTTCATCACCGCGGCATGCGTGGTCGCGGCGTCGGCCGCCGCTCCGTCCGCGGCCGCCTGGGAACGCGCGGCCGCGCCCTCGGCACGGGTGGCCGCCGCGTCGGCGGCCTGCGAGGCGGCACCGGCGTCGTTGGCCGCCGAACGGGCCGAAGTGGCCGCGCTGGTGGCCGCGTTGGCGGCCGTACGCGCGTCCGTGGCGGCCGCACGGGTCTCGCCCGCCGCCGCGGTGCCCTCGGCGGCCGCGGCGGCCGCCTCCAGGGCCTTGGCCCGGGCGGTGGTGGCGTCCTTGTTGCGGTCGGCGGTCGCCGCGTCGTTGCGCGCGTTGAACGCCTTCAGCTCGGCGGCCTCGGCGTCGGCCCGCTTGCTGCTCGCGGTGGCGCCCGCCGCCTCCGCGTTCTGCCGCGCGGTGCTCGCCGCGGCCTGCTGGGTCTGCGCCCGCGCCTCCGCGTCGGCGGCCTTGGCCCGCTCGCTGTCGGCGGTGGCCCGCTCGGCCGCCGCCTTGTCGCGCTCGGCCTCGGCGGTGGCCCGCTTGGCCTTCGCGTCGGCGGCCGCGTCCTTCGCGGTGGACTCGGCGGCCTCGGCCCTGGCCTGCGCGGCCTTCGCCTTCGTCGCGTTGTCGGCCGCGAGCTTGGCCTGGAGTGCGGCGCCGTCCGCGGCGGCCTTGGCCTGCGCCGCGGCCTCCTCGGCGGCCTTGCGGCGGAACTCCGCCTTCGAGGCGTGCGCCTGCGTCATGGCGAGGGCGCTCAGCGTCTTGCTGTCGGCCGCCGAGGCACGGGTCGCGTTCGACGCGGTCTCGGTGGCCTTGGCCGCGGCAAGGGCAGCGGCTGCCGACGCCTTGGTGATCTGGGCGGCCTGCTGGCCGTACAGCAGACCGCGCCCGCGCGGCACGCCCGCCGTATCCGCGATCGCGTACGCCGCCTGCTGGGACTTGTCCACCGCGGCGGCCTGCGCCTTGGCGTCGAGGGAGGCGCGCGAGGCGACGTAGAGGCGTCCGGCGGCCCGCGCCTTGGCGTTGGCGATGTCCACCTTGACCTTGGCGAAGTCGGCCTTGGACGGGTAGGAGAGCCCGGCCTTCGCCGGGTCGGCCTTCAGCCAGTACGCCTCCCAGTCCGCGAGCCTGCTCGCGATCAGCGACTGGCCCAGCGATTCGCCCATCGCCTGGGTCGCGACCTGGAGGTCCTTGTTGGCCTGGGCCTCGGCGGTCAGGATGAGGTCGCGCTGGTCCTTCTGCGCGGCCAGTTCGGCCTGCCACTCCAGCGACGCGGTGACCAGCTCCTGGCCGAGCACGTGGTGCGGGTCCGGCGGGTTCTGGCTCGCGCACGAGGCGAAGCGCGCCTTGAGGTTCTCGACGTCGATCCGGAACTCCATGGAGTCCGGGTCGGGCGCGCTGGTCGGGAAGCCGCCGTTCTGCAGGAAGATGCGTGCGTCGTCCGCGTACATCCCGTGCATGAACGTCATGTCCTCGAAGGCACGGCGGTCGTCGTAGGTGGCGCTGGTCTCCGGGTAGTAAAGGGACTTGGCGAGTGCGGTGACCGCGTCCGCCGACGCCTTGTTGGCCAGCGGGGTGAGGTCGTTGTAGAAGTCGCTCTCGGCCGTCCAGAACTGGTCGGCTATCCAGCCCGAGTAGCCGGTCTGCACGAAGATCGACGGCGTGGAGTCGCCGGGCATGCCGGGCGGGTCCTGGAAGGCGGCGACCGTCGCGTAACCGGCCGGCGGGGTCTGGAGGAGGGACTTCTTCCAGACGTCGTTGCGCCCGTACAGCTCGTCCATCTTGGCCGAGCCCGCGGCGTGGTCCTTCTTGTACGCGGCGGCGAGCGGGGTGTCCGTCCAGTACTGCGGGTTGGCGGCGGCGGCCAGTTCGGCGTCGGTGCCGTTCAGGCCGTTACGGGCGACCGCCTTCATCTCGGCGCCGCCCTTGCGCAGGACGAAGTCGAGCCGACACTGGTCCTGGCGGACCTTGGCGGCGGCGTCCAGGTCGAAGGCGGCCGGCGGGTCGGTGACCGAGGCGGCGTTCTGGGCGCCGGCCAGCGGCTGGACGCCGCTGCCGGAGACGGTGGTGGCCACCGCGGTGGCGAGTGCCGTCGCGGCGAGGAGCTTCGACCAGCTGCCGAGGTGTCGGCGTCTGGCCCCGGGTGCGTGCGTACGCATCACGAAGTAGCCGTTCTTTCAAGGAAGTTGAGCGGGTCGGGACTGGGGCGCGCGGGTCAGAAGAGGGTGTCGAAGGCGGCCCAGCCGGAGGTGCCGATCTGCACCCGGGGCGCGAACGGCGCCTTGGGGTCGCCGGTGCCCTTGAGCAGCCAGAGCGCCCCGGCCGCGTCGTTGCCGATCAGGTCGGCCTTGCCGTCGCCGTCGTTGTCGCCGGTCGACACCAACTGCTTGTACGTGTCCCAGCCCTTGCCGACCGTGATCCGCGAGCCGATCGTGGCGTCGGCCACCGCGTTGCCCGTGCCCGGGTAGACGTAGAGCGTGCCGTCGGTGCCCCGGGCGACCAGGTCGGCCTTGCCGTCACCGGTGAAGTCGCCGCGCCCGACGAGTTCGTTCATGCCGTTCCAGCCGGAGCTGCCGATCCGGATCTTGGTCTGGAACGTGCCGTCCGGCTTGCCCTGGTAGAGCCACAGGGCGCCCGCCGTGTCGCGCGCGATCAGGTCGGGGTCGGCGCTGCCGCCCATGTTCCCGGCCGCCACGAGCAGGTTGTACGTGTCCCAGCCGGTGCCGATGACCTTGGTGTCGGCGCCTTCCTCGGCGGTGTAGTAGAGCGTGCCGCCCGTCCGGTAGTACAGGTCGTTGCCGGTGCCGTCGGCCGAGACGTTCGTCTGGACGAGGGCGGTCGCGTCGCCGAAGCCGCCGCCCAGGTCGACCTGGGCCTGGACGCCGCCGCCGGCCTTGGGCTCGTAGTCGTAGAGATGCCCGCTCTTGCGCGCGAACAGGGGGAACGTCTTGGCGGCGCCGGGAGCCGCGAGGGCCGTCTGCTGCCCGGCGGCCGCGGACTTGGCGGGCTGCCCGGTCTGGGCCGCGGCCACGCCGACCGCGCCGACGACGGCCAGCGCCACGGCCGCGACCAGCGCCCCGCGCACCGGGCGCCCGGCGGATCCGGCTGCGGAAAGGAATCCTCTTCGCACGTGTCTTCCTGCCTCTGGTTGATGGTTCGACCCAGGAGGAAGCGCGCGGTGCGGTGCCGGGTGACCCGGCCGTTCCGTAGAAGACGGAGAAATGGTGCCGATCGGGCAGGTGAGCCCGAACGCGGTGTCTGAAACCCTGTCGCCCCCCCAGGGCTGACACGATCCTTACACCTGACCCCCACAACTCAAAGTCACAGTTTGGGAGTTGGTGGGGAAAATGGCGGGCAAAGTTCCTCTTTTCGCCCAGAAAAATCAGCACCCAGGAGCGGGTACGCCGGAGGGCGGCACCCGTACGCGACGGGATGCCGCCCTCCGGGACGTACGGCCGACGGCTATGCCTTCTCGCCGCCGCCGAGGTGGTGCACCCGGACCATGTTGGTGGTGCCGGGGATGCCGGGGGGCGAACCGGCCGTGATGACCATGGTGTCGCCCTCGTTGTGGCGGTTGAGCTTGAGCAGCTCGGCGTCGACCAGGTCGACCATCGCGTCGGTGTTGTCCACGTGCGGCACGACGAAGGACTCGACGCCCCAGCTCAGCGCCAGCTGGTTGCGGGTGCTGGCGTCCGTGGTGAAGGCCAGGATCGGCTGGGCCGTGCGGTAGCGGGACAGGCGGCGGGCGGTGTCGCCGGACTTGGTGAACGCGACGAGCGCCTTGCCGTCCAGGAAGTCCGCGATCTCGCAGGCGGCGCGGGCCACCGAACCGCCCTGCGTGCGCGGCTTCTTGCCCGGGACCAGCGGCTGGAGGCCCTTGGAAAGGAGCTCCTCCTCGGCCGCCTCGACGATCTTCGACATCGTCTTGACCGTCTCGATCGGGTACGCGCCCACCGAGGACTCGGCGGACAGCATGACCGCGTCCGCGCCGTCCAGGATCGCGTTGGCGACGTCGGACGCCTCGGCGCGCGTCGGCCGCGAGTTGGTGATCATCGACTCCATCATCTGGGTCGCGACGATCACCGGCTTGGCGTTGCGGCGGCAGAGCTCCACGAGGCGCTTCTGCACCATCGGGACCTTCTCCAGGGGGTACTCGACGGCGAGGTCGCCACGGGCCACCATCACACCGTCGAAGGCGGCGACGACGCCCTCCATGTTGGCGACGGCCTGCGGCTTCTCGACCTTGGCGATGACCGGCACGCGGCGGCCGACCTCGTCCATGACCTTGTGGACGTCCTTGACGTCGTCGGCGTCGCGGACGAAGGAGAGCGCGACCAGGTCGCAGCCCATCCGCAGGGCGAACCGCAGGTCCTCGATGTCCTTCTCGGACAGCGCCGGGACGTTGACCGCCGCGCCGGGCAGGTTGATGCCCTTGTGGTCGGAGATGACACCGCCCTCGATGACGATGGTCTTCACCCGGGGGCCGTCGACCGAGACGACCTTGAGCTCGACGTTGCCGTCGTTGATCAGGATCGGGTCGCCCTTGACGACGTCGCCCGGCAGGCCCTTGTAGGTGGTGCCGCAGATCGACTTGTCGCCCGGGACGTCCTCGGCGGTGATGGTGAACTCGTCACCCCGGACCAGCTCGACCGGGCCCTCGGCGAACTTCGCGAGGCGGATCTTGGGGCCCTGGAGGTCGGCGAGCACGCCCACCGCGCGGCCCGTCTCCTCGGCGGCCTTGCGGACCCGGTCGTAACGGGCCTGGTGCTCGGCCTGGGAGCCGTGGCTGAAGTTGAAGCGGGCCACGCTCATGCCGGCCTCGATCAGAGCGACGAGCTGCTCGTGAGAGTCGACGGCGGGGCCCAGTGTGCAGACGATTTTGGAACGGCGCATAAGGCGGATCCTATCGGTTTGTTTCGCTGCGGAATATTCCGTCTGGTGGAATGTACAAATGGGCGGGATGACGCTCAGGTGTCGTCCAGACAAACCGGGAATCCGGTCAGGAATTCAGAGCCGGTGCCACCAGCGCATACGTCTGCTGGGCGATTTCCAGCTCCTCGTCCGTCGGCACCACGGCCACCGCGACCCTGGCGTACTCGGGGGAGATCAGCCTCGGCTGGTCGGAGCGTACGGCGTTGAGTTCGCCGTCCACCGCCAGGCCCAGCTCCTCCAGACCGGTCACCGCGGCCTCGCGGACCGGGGCGGCGTTCTCCCCGACACCCGCCGTGAACGCGATCGCGTCGACCTTGCCGAGCACGGCGTAATAGGCGCCTATGTACTTCTTCAGCCGGTGAATGTAGATGTCGAAGGCGAGTTGCGCCTTCTCGTCGCCCTCGTCGCAGCGGCGGCGGATCTCCCGCATGTCATTGTCGCCGCACAGGCCCACAAGACCGCTCTTCTTGTTCAGCAGCACGTCGATGTCGTCCACCGACATTCCGGCAACTCGCTTGAGGTGGAAGGTGACCGCCGGATCGATGTCACCGGAACGAGTGCCCATGACCAGGCCTTCGAGGGGGGTGAGCCCCATCGAGGTGTCGACGCACCGGCCGCCGCGGACCGCCGAGGCGGAGGCCCCGTTGCCCAGGTGCAGCACGATCACGTTCACGTCCTCGGGCGCCTTGCCGAGCAGCTTCGCCGTCTCGCGCGACACGTACGCGTGCGAAGTGCCGTGGAAGCCGTAGCGGCGGATGCGGTACTCGTCCGCCGTCGCCACGTCGATCGCGTACCGGGCCGCGGACTCCGGCATCGTCGTGTGGAAGGCGGTGTCGAAGACGGCGACCTGCGGCAGGTCCGGGCGCAGCGCCTGGGCGGTGCGGATGCCGGTGATGTTCGCCGGGTTGTGCAGCGGGGCGACCGGCACCAGACGCTCGATCTCCGCGAGCACCTCGTCGGTGATCACGGTCGGCGCGCTGAACTTCAGCCCGCCGTGCACCACACGGTGGCCGATGGCCGCCAACTCCGGGGAATCCAGGCCGAGTCCGTCGGCCGCCAGCTCCGCGGCGACCGCCTTCAGCGCGGCCGCGTGGTCGGCGATCGGGCCGTTCTGCTCGCGCGAGCCGCCGCCGGTCGCCAGCGGGGTGTGCTTCAGCCGCGAGGTCTGCTCGCCGATCCGCTCGACCAGGCCGACCGCGAGGCGCGAGGAGTCGGTCATGTCGAGGAGCTGGTACTTCACCGACGAGGACCCGGAGTTGAGGACGAGGACGCGGGTGCCCTGGTTGGCGGTGGTCATGCGGAGGCCTCCTGCCCCTGCGCCTGGGCCTGGATGGCCGTGATGGCGACGGTGTTGACGATGTCCTGGACGAGGGCGCCGCGCGACAGGTCGTTGACCGGCTTGCGCAGACCCTGGAGCACCGGGCCCACGGCCACGGCGCCGGCCGAGCGCTGCACGGCCTTGTAGGTGTTGTTGCCGGTGTTGAGGTCCGGGAAGATCAGCACGGTGGCCTGCCCGGCCACCTCCGACTCCGGTAGTTTGGTCGCGGCGACCGACGGCTCCACGGCCGCGTCGTACTGGATAGGCCCCTCGATCTTCAGCTCGGGCTGGGCCTCGCGCACCAGCTTGGTGGCCTCGCGCACCTTGTCCACGTCGGCGCCCGAGCCGGAGGTGCCCGTCGAGTACGACAGCATCGCGATCCGCGGGTCCACACCGAACCGCTGGGCGGTGGCGGCCGCCTGCACCGCGATGTCCGCGAGCTGCTCGGCGTTCGGGTCCGGGTTGACCGCGCAGTCGCCGTACACGAGCACCTTGTCGGCGAGGCACATGAAGAAGACGGACGAGACGATCGAGGCGTCCGGCTTCGTCTTGATGATCTCGAAGGCGGGGCGGATGGTCGCGGCGGTGGAGTGCACCGAGCCCGACACCATGCCGTCGGCCAGGCCCTCCTGGACCATCAGCGTGCCGAAGTAGTTCACGTCCGCGACCACGTCGTACGCCAGCTCAACGGTGACGCCCTTGTGGGCGCGCAGCTGGGCGTAGCGCTCGGCGAAGCGCTGGCGCAGCTCGGAGGTGTGCGGGTCGATGATCTGGCACTTGACGACGTCGATGCCGAGGTCGGCGGCCTTCTTGCGGATCGCCTCGACGTCGCCGAGCAGCGTCAGCTCGCACACGTCCCGGCGCAGGAGCACGTCGGCCGCGCGCAGCACCCGGTCCTCGGTGCCCTCGGGCAGCACGACCCGGCGGCGGTTGGAGCGGGCCTGCTCCAGGAGCTCGTGCTCGAACATCATCGGGGTGACGCGGCCGCTGCGGGCCACCGAGACCCGGCGAAGCAGGTCGGCGGTGTCCACGTGCCGCTCGAAGAGGCCGAGCGCGGTCTCCGCCTTGCGGGGGGTGGCCGCGTTCAACTTCCCTTCCAGGGCGAAGAGTTCCTGCGCGGTGGGGAAGGAGCCATGGCTGACCGCGACCACCGGGGTGCCCGGCGCGAGCCGGTCGGCGAGCGTCAGGATCGCCTCGCCGGGCCGCTCGTCGAGCGTGAGCAGCACGCCCGCGATCGGCGGGGTGCCCGCGCTGTGCGCGGCCAGCGAGCCGACGACCAGGTCCGCGCGGTCTCCCGGCGTCACGACCAGGCAGCCCGGGGTCAGGGCGTTGAGGAAGTTCGGCAGCATGGCGCCGCCGAAGACGAAGTCGAGCGCGTCGCGCGCGAGCCCGGCGTCGTCGCCGAGCAGCACCGTGCCGTCCAGGGCCGCGGTGATCTGGGCGACGGTGGGCGCCGAGAGCGCGGGATCGTCCGGCAGCACGTAGCAGGGCACGGGAAGCCGGGCCGCCAGGCGCTCCTCGATGTCGTGCCGGTCGGCCGGGGCGACCCGGTTCACCACCATCGCGAGCACGTCGCAGCCGAGCCCGTCGTAGGCCCGGTGCGCGTTGCGCGCCTCGGCCCGTACGGACTCGGCGTTCTGGCCCTTGCCGCCGACCACGGGTATCACCGAGGCGCCGAACTCGTTGGCGAGCCGGGCGTTGAGCGCCAGCTCGTCGGGGAGCTGGGTGTCGGCGAAGTCGGTGCCGAGGACCAGGACGACCTCGTAGTCGCGGGCCACCCGGTGGAAGCGGTCGACGAGCCGTGAGACGAGTTCGTCGGTACCCCGCTCCGCCTGGAGCGCGGACGCCTCGTGGTAGTCCATCCCGTACACCGTGGCCGCGTCCTGCGCCAGCCGGTAGCGGGCGCGGAGCAGGTCGAACAGGCGGTCCGGTCCGTCGTGTACCAGGGGGCGGAAGACGCCCACCCGGTCCACCTGGCGGGTCAGGAGCTCCATGACTCCCAGCTCGATGACCTGGCGGCCGTCTCCCCGGTCGATCCCGGTCACGTACACGCTGCGCGTCACGCGTGCTCTCCTGTTCTGCGTTGCAGGAAATTGTCCATATAGGGCGGTCTTGCCCCCTTGACAATACCTCTGCGGCTGGATAGGACGCCCGCCGGACGAAAGGCCTGGCGGGAGGGTCCGAAGGCTCTCGGTCCATCATGGTCGGAGTAGCCGGATGGGCGGGTGGCCCAGGGTGCGTGGGACAATCTGAATTGCTCACGTTATGGGGGATTCGGGCGTGACGTCCCTGGACCAGCGAAGCAGGAGATTGACCACGATGCGCATCGGAGTTCTCACCGCAGGCGGCGACTGCCCCGGCCTGAACGCAGTGATCCGGTCGGTCGTGCACCGAGCCGTGGTCGGCCACGGCGACGAAGTCATCGGATTCGAGGACGGGTTCAAGGGTCTGCTCGACGGCCACTTCCGGCCGCTCGACCTCAACGCGGTGAGCGGCATCCTGGCCCGCGGCGGCACCATCCTGGGCTCCGCCCGCCTGGAACGCGACCGGCTGCGCGAAGCGTCCGAGAACTGCGCCGAGTTGGCGAAGCGTTACGGCATCGACGCGCTCATCCCCATCGGCGGCGAGGGCACGCTGACCGCGGCCCGCATGCTGTCCGACGCGGGGATGCCCGTGGTCGGCGTGCCGAAGACCATCGACAACGACATCTCCGCCACGGACCGCACCTTCGGCTTCGACACCGCCGTGGGCGTGGCCACCGAGGCCATCGACCGTCTCAAGACCACCGCCGAATCGCACCAGCGCGTCATGGTCGTCGAGGTCATGGGCCGCCACGCGGGCTGGATCGCGCTTGAGTCCGGCATGGCCGGCGGCGCCCACGGCATCTGCCTGCCCGAGCGGCTCTTCGAGGTCGACGACCTGGTCAAGATGGTCGAGGAGCGCTTCGCGCGCGGCAAGAAGTTCGCGGTCATCTGCGTCGCCGAGGGCGCGCACCCCGCCGAGGGCTCGATGCCGTACGAGAAGGGCGCGATCGACCAGTACGGCCATGAGCGCTTCGCCGGCATCGGCAACCGGCTCGCCGTCGAACTGGAGCGGCGCCTGGGCAAGGAGGCCCGACCGGTCATCCTCGGCCACGTCCAGCGCGGCGGCGTGCCGACCGCGTACGACCGCGTGCTCGCGACCCGCTTCGGCTGGCACGCGGTGGAGGCCGTGCACCGCGGCGACTTCGGCAACATGACGGCGCTGCGCGGCACGGACATCGTGATGGCCCCGCTGGCGCATGCGGTGACCACGCTCAAGACGGTGCCGGACAACCGGATGTACGAGGCGGAGTCGGTCTTCTAGCCGGACCCGGCGGGACCTCGGCCCTCAATGCCGGGGGTCGAAGGTCCCCTTCCGCCCGCGCGCTCAACCGTGAGCCAGTTCCCAGAACCGGTCCACGATGCGGTCCAGGAAGGCTCGGCCCGCGTCGCCCGTGTCGTTGTCCGAGCCCCAGTTCAGCGTGCCGACCATCTTCTCCTGGTACTCCGTGTGCAACTGGTCGAGCACCTGCTCAAGATGCTGCTTGGAGAGCGGAAGCAGCTTCGCCGTGGGCTTCACATAGGCCTGCCAGCGCGTCGTCACCGCGCTGCGCAGGAGCTCCGAGAGGTCCGCGTTCTGGCCGGTGGCCGTCACGTAGTCGCGCAGCGGCAGCTGGAGCAGATCGGCGAGCGCCGCCGACTGGCGTTCGTTGCCGCGCCAGCGTCCCGCGTCCTCCATGCGCCGGTACGCCCCGGCGTCGAGACCGACCCGGCGGGCCATGTCATCGAGGGTCAGGCCGCGCGCGAGGCGGTGCTCGCGCAGGGTCGAGGCGGCCGCCATGAGATCGCCGGGGGAGCACCACAGGACGCCGGCGAGCGCGGTCAGCTCCCTTGCCTCGGGCGCCGCGAGCCCCCGCTCCCACGCCATCACGGTGTCGGGCGACACGAGGAGGCCGTACTGGGCGCGCATGCCGTAGGCGACGTGGCCGGGGGCCATGCCCAGAGCTTCCCGCAGTCGGCGGGCCGCGAGGGCGTTGAAGGGTGGGGTGGGGTGCACGCGCACACCGTAGGACGGTAAGTGACATCTGACTACGGTGTGTTCCACCAAAGAAGGTGAATTGGAGGAAAGTACGGTTTTAGTGGCGTCCGGGTTACTTAAGGGTTGGATAAGCGTGTGCTCGCCCCGCTAACCCTTCACCGCCCCGGCCAGCGCGAAACCTCCTCCGAGCCGCCGGGCGATCAGGACGTACAGCAGGAGCACCGGCGCCGAGTACAGGATCGAGAACGCGGCGAGCTGGCCGTAGACCACCGAGCCGTAGTTCCCGAAGAACGTGAAGATCGAGACCGAGGCCGGGAGCCGGTCGGGGGAGAGCAGCAGCATGAAGGGGACGAAGAAGTTCCCCCACAGCATGATGAAGGTGTAGATCGTCACGACCGTCACGCCGGGGCCCATCAGCGGCAGCACCACCCGCACCAGCGTCTGCGGCATCGAGGCGCCGTCCGTCCAGGCGGCCTCCTCCAGGGTGATCGGCACCCCGTCCATGAAGTTCTTCATCAGCCAGATGGCGAACGGGAGTTGGGAGGTGGCGAGGAACAGCGCAGTGCCGTACATCGTGTCGACGAGGTTCACCCGCACGAAGAGCCCGTACACCGGAACCATGATCGCCGTGATCGGCAGACACGTCGTGAACAGGATCGTCAGCAGGTACGGGCGGGCCAGGCGCGAGCGGTAGCGCGAGAGGGGGTACGCCGCGAGGGCCGCGCACGCCACCGTGAGCAGGGTCGAACTCCCGCACAGCAGAAGGCTGTTGAGCATCGGCGTGAACGTGATGTCGGGAGTCAGGACCGCCGAGAAGTTGTCAGGGGTGGCCGAGCCCGGGACCCGTACCCGCAGATCGGCCTGGGTGTCGACGGACGCGAGCAGCAGCCAGAGCAGCGGCACCGCGAAGGCCGCCGCCACCGCGAGCAGCGCCGCGTCCGCGGCGAGCCGCTGCCGGGTGCGGCGCCGCGATCGGCTCGCCCTCATACGTCCACCTTCATCAGCCTCAGATAGACCACCGAGAACAGCGAGCCGACCAGGAGCAGGAGCAGCGCGACCGCGGTGCCGTAGCCGATCAGGCTCTTCAGGAACGCCTGGTCGTACATGAACACGGGCAGCGTCTGGCTGCGGTCCCCCGGGCCGCCGCGGGTCATCGCCCAGATCAGACCGAACACGGACAGCGTCTGGAGGGTGTTGAGCATGAGGTTGGTGCCGATCGAGCGACGGATCATCGGCAGCGTGATGTGCCAGAACCGGCGCGCCCCGCTCGCCCCGTCGACCTCCGCGGCTTCCTCGACGTCCTGGGGGATCTCGGCGAGGGCGGCCGAGTAGATCAGCATCGAGAACGCGGTGCCGCGCCACACGTTCGCGAACGACACCGCGAGGATCGGCAGCGTGAACAGCCAGTTCTGGGTGGGCAGATGGAGCCATCCGAGGATCGCGTTCAGCGTGCCCTCGCGCCGGAAGAAGGCGTACAGGAGGAAGGCCGCCACGATCTCCGGCAGCACCCAGGCCGTGATCACCAGCGCCCCCGTCGCCGTCCGCACCGGGCGCGAGGCCCGCCGCATCAGCGCGGCGAGCGCCAGGCCCAGCGTGTTCTGGCCGACCAGCGAGGACAGGACGGTGAAGACGAGGGTGAGCCACACCGCGTTGCGGAACGCGGGGTCGGCGAACGCCCGCCGGAAGTTCGCGAAGCCGACGAAGTCGACCGCCGAAGAGCCGGTCAGCTGCATGTCCGTGAACGCGATGTACACGCAGTAGCCGATCGGCCCGGCCAGGAAAAGCAGCAGGAGCAGGGTCGCGGGTGCGATCGGCAGCCAGCGCACGGCACGGGCCCGCCGCCTGCCCGTCGCGGCCGTCGAGGCGCTCAACTGCCTCACCGCGCCATCGACTTGAGCTGGTCGTCGTACGCCTTCGCGGCCGAGGCCGCCGAGCCGCCGGTCGTCACCGACTCCATCGCCTCGCCGATCGCCGTCGACACCTGCGGATAGACGGGCAGCGCGGGCCGGTAGTGGGTGTAGGGGACCAGGCCCGTGAAGAAGGTGATGCCGGGCATGGAGTTCAGATACGTCGGGTCGGCCGCCACGTCCCGCCGGACCGCGATCTGGGCGTCCGCCACGTCCCATTTCACCGCGTTCTCCTTCGTCTGCATCGTCTTGACGAAGTCGAAGGCGAGGTCGGGGCTGCCCGCCTTCGCGGGGATCGCCCAGGTCCAGCCGCCCGACATGGAGACCTTGCCCGGCGCCTGGCCGTGCTGCGTCGGCATCGGCGCCTGGCCGAGCGCGGTCGACCAGGCCGGCCACTCCTTGGGGCCCTTGTTGATCCAGTTCTGGCCGAGCCAGGAGCCGTCGAGCGCGATCGCCAGCTTGCCGTTCGGCATCCAGTCCGTCGCCAGGTGTGTGCCCACATTGGGGTCGAGCGCGTCGGACGGATCCGGCCCGAGCTTCTCCGCGTACACCGTCCGTACGAAGTCGAGGGCGTCCTTGAAGCCCTGCGAGCCCGACACCCACTTCTTCGAGCCGGGGTCGTACAACGGGTTCTCGCCCGTCCCGTAGAGCAGCATCTCGAAGCCCTGCATGGCCGCCGCCTCGCCGGCCGCCTTGCCCGTGTAGACGTTGAGCGGGATGACGCCGGGGACCTTCCGCTTCACGGTGCGGGCGGCGTCCAGGAGCTCCGCCCAGTTCTTGGGCTGCCAGTTCGCGGGCAGGCCCGCCTTCGCGAAGATCTCCTTGTTGAACCACAGGCCCCGGGTGTCCGTGCCGTCCGGCACCCCGTACGTCTTGCCGTCCTCGGCCCGGGCGGCCGCCTTCGCGGTGTCGACGAACTGGCCCCACATGTCCCACTTGGCCAGATGGTCGTCCAGCGGGCGCAGATAGCCCGCCCCGATGTCGGAGTTGATGCGGAACGTGTCCTCGTACACCAGGTCCGGCGCCGTCTTCGGGGAGCGCATCATCTGCTGGACCTTGGCCGCGTAGTCGTTGTCGGCGGCCTGGATCGGCACCAGTTTGACCTTCTTGCCGGGGTGCTCCCGCTCGAACTGCTTC
This sequence comes from Streptomyces sp. NPDC001415, assembly GCF_053597395.1. NCBI lineage: Bacteria > Bacillati > Actinomycetota > Actinomycetes > Kitasatosporales > Streptomycetaceae > Streptomyces > Streptomyces sp. NPDC001415. Next base: position 25,642 of record NZ_JBSFIE010000043.1, on the reverse strand, counting down.
TTGACGTCCTCCAGGAACGCGTCCTTGAAGCGGATCTTGTTGTCGGTGGAGCGGTTGTACGCGATCTGCACGGTGTTCGCGTCACTGCCCGAGCCGCCGCCGCAACCGGTGAGGGCTCCGGCGGCGAGGGCGGCGGCGAGGGTCAGAGGGAGCCGGGAGCGACACCCGGCCGGGCGGGTTCGGGATACGGAGTCTGCGGCGGGGGCGGTGGGGCGCACGGGCACGACCTCCTCTGGCCAGGCGTGCGGCCATGGCCACGGCCGCACATGGCTGCCCGGTGAACGTAAGGGCGCCCGGTGGCAAGGTCAACCCCGCCCCCACCGCCTGACGACCTTGTCAACTGCCTTGGCCGCGCGAGGAGTTGAGCCATCGGTACTGCAACTCGGGCCGGCCGATCTGGCCGTACTGCGGGGTGCGCTCGGCGCGGCCGGTGGTGACCAGGTGCTCCAGATAGCGGCGCGCGGTGATCCGCGAGATACCGACGGCCAGGCCGGTCTCGGCGGCCGTCACCCCTTCCGGCGCCTCGCGCAGCGTCCGCGTGACGGCCTGGAGGGTGGGCGCGCTCAGGCCCTTGGGGAGCGCGGAGGGCTGCGGGGCACGCAGCGCGGCGAGCGCCCGGTCGACCTCCTCCTGCCCGCTCGCCTCCCCGACCGTCGCCCGGAACTCGGCGTACCGCACGAGCCGGTCGCGCAGCGTGGGGAAGGTGAACGGCTTCAGCACGTACTGGACGACCCCGAGCGAGACGCCCTCGCGCACCATCGTCAGATCCCGGGCCGAGGTCACCGCGACGACGTCGGCGCTGTGCCCGGCCGCCCGCAGCGACCGTACGAGCTGGAGGCCGTGGCCGTCCGGCAGGTACAGGTCGAGCAGCAGCAGGTCCACCTCGGTCCGCTCCAGGGCGCGCAGTGCCTCGGCCCGCGAGTGCGCCACCGCGACGGCGGTGAAGCCGGGCACCCGGTCCACATAGAGCCGGTGCGCCTCGGCGGCGACGGGATCGTCCTCGACGACCAGCACCCGGATCATGCGCGCACTCCCTGCTCAAGTGGCAGCCGTACGGTGAACTCGGCGCCCCCGTACGGACCTTGATCCAGTGCGATCGTGCCGCCGTGCCGGGCCGCGGCGAGCCGCACCAGGGCAAGGCCGAGGCCGCGCCCCGGGCTCTTCGTCGACCACCCCCGCTCGAACACGGCCTCGGCGGCGGCCGGATCGACGCCGGGCCCGCTGTCCGCGACCCGCACCAGGAGCTGCCCGTCCTCGGTGGTCAGCGTGACGGCGACCTCGGCGGCGGCGCTGCCCTGCGCCGCGTCCACCGCGTTGTCGATCAGGTTGCCGAGCACGGTGACCAGATCGCGGGCGGGCAGCGTGACGGGCAGCAGGCCGTCGCCGACCGCGCTGCCCTCGGTGAGGACCAGCTCCACGCCCTGCTCGTTGGCCTGCGCCGCCTTGCCGAGGAGCAGCGCCGCCAGGACCGGTTCGCCGACCGCCGTGACCACCTGGTCGGTGAGCGCCTGGGCCAGCTCCAGCTCGGCGGTCGCGAACTCCACGGCCTCCTCGACGCGGCCAAGCTCGATGAGCGAGACCACCGTGTGCAGCCGGTTCGCGGCCTCGTGCGCCTGCGCCCGCAGCGCCTGCGTGAACCCGCGCTCCGAGTCCAACTCGCCCGACAGTGCCTGGAGTTCGGTGTGATCGCGCAGGGTCACCACAGTGCCGCGCCGCCCTGCGGAGGAGACCGGCCGGGTGTTGAGGACCACGATCCGGTCGGCCGTCATATGGACCTCGTCCACCCTCGGCTCGGAGGCGAGCAGCGCGCCGGCGAGCGTGGCGGGCAGGCCGAGCTCGGCCACCGGGCGGCCCACCGCGTCCTCGCCGAGACCGAGCAGCTCGCGCCCGCCGTCGTTGATCAGCGCGATCCGCCGCTCCCCGTCGAGCATGAGCAACCCCTCGCGCACGGCGTGCAGGGTGGCCTGGTGGTAGTCGTGCATGCGGCTCAGCTCGGCGGCGTTCATGCCGTGCGTGTGGCGGCGCAGCCGCGCGTTGATCACGTATGTGCCGGCCCCGCCGAGCGCGAGCGCGCCGCCCGCCATGACGGCGAGTGCCATCAGCTGCTTGCGCACCTGCTCGCTGATCTTGTCGATGGTGATCCCCGCGCTGACGAGCGCCGTGATCCGGCCATGATCATTCAGGTCCCGGACCGGCGCCACGACCCGTACGGAAGGCCCGAGCACCCCCATGTGCGTCTCGGTGAACGTCTTCCCGCGCAGCGCCGGGGCGGTGTCGCCGAGGTACTTCCTGCCGATCTCGCCCGGCACGGGGTGCGTCCAGCGGGTCCCGTCCGGGGCCATGACCACGACGAAGTCGACGCCGGTCGTGGTGCGCAGCGTCTCCGCGTACGGCTGGAGGGCGGCCGAGGGGTTCTTGCCGCGAGCCGCCTCGACGACCGCGGGCGAGGCGGCGACGGAGGTCGCGGTCGCGACGGCCTGGCGCCGCGCCGTCTCCTCGGCCTGGTGCCGGTCGGTGACGTACGAGAAGAGCGCGCACCCCGCCACGACCGCGGCGACGAGCACCACCTGCATGGCGAAGAGCTGACCGGCGAGGGAGCGAGGTCCGGGGAGACGCATGGGCTCAGTGTGCTGGCTGGATCTGTATGAACGAAACGCACGTAAGGGTGACCGGCGTCACAGAGTGCTGGATAGTCGCGGGCATCGCTGAATCGGCCATCGGGACATGGCCGCCAGCCGCAGCCGCAATCTAGGAGGAACCCCGTGGACCCCGTGGCAGAGCCGCCCGCGCGCCGGGAACGCACCCACTATCTCTACCTGGCCGTGATCGGCGCCGTGGTACTCGGCATCATCGTGGGCTTCGCGGCGCCGGGGGTCGCCGTCGAGCTGAAGCCGATCGGCACCGGGTTCGTGAACCTGATCAAGATGATGATCTCGCCCATCATCTTCTGCACGATCGTGCTCGGCGTCGGATCGGTGCGCAAGGCGGCCAAGGTCGGCGCCGTGGGCGGGCTCGCGCTCGGCTACTTCCTGGTCATGTCGACGGTCGCGCTCGCCATCGGCCTCCTGGTCGGCAACATCCTGGAGCCCGGCTCCGGCCTGCACCTGACGGAGGCGGCGCGGCACGCGGGAGCCAAGCAGGCGGCAGGCGCCAGCGAGTCGACGGCGGACTTCCTGCTCGGCATCATCCCGAAAACCATGGTGTCGGCCTTCACCGAGGGCCAGGTCCTCCAGACCCTCCTGATCGCCCTGCTCGCGGGCTTCGCCCTCCAGGCGCTCGGCTCGGCCGGGCAGCCGGTGCTGCGCGGCGTCGAGCACATCCAGCGACTCGTCTTCCGCATCCTGGCGATGGTGATGTGGGTCGCGCCCATCGGCGCGTTCGGCGCGATCGCGGGGGTGGTCGGCGAGACCGGCCTGGACGCCCTCAAGGCCCTCGCGGTCATCATGATCGGCTTCTACATCACGTGCGCGCTGTTCGTGTTCCTGGTGTTGGGGGCGATCCTGAAGCTGATGACCGGCGTGAACATCTTCAGCCTCCTGAAGTACCTGGCCAGGGAGTTCCTGCTGATCCTGTCCACGTCCTCGTCGGAGTCGGCGCTGCCCCGGCTCATCGCGAAGATGGAGCACCTCGGGGTCAGCCGCTCGGTGGCCGGCATCACGGTGCCGACGGGCTACTCGTTCAACCTGGACGGCACCGCTATCTACCTGACGATGTCCTCGCTGTTCATCGCGAACGCGATGGGCAAGCCGCTGGGTGCGAGCGAGCAGATCTCGCTGCTCCTCTTCATGATCATCGCCTCGAAGGGCGCGGCGGGCGTCACGGGCGCGGGCCTCGCAACGCTGGCGGGCGGCCTCCAGTCGCACCGCCCCGAACTGGTCGACGGAGTCGGCCTGATCGTCGGCATCGACCGCTTCATGAGCGAGGCGCGGGCTCTGACCAACTTCGCGGGCAACGCGGTGGCGTGCGTGCTGGTCGGCACGTGGACGAAGGAGATCGACAAGGTTCGGGTCGGGGAGGTCCTGGCGGGCCGCCTCCCGTTCGACGAGCGGATGCTGACGGTGGGGGAGGCGGAGGCCACGGAGCAGTGGGACGATCCGAAGTCGGCCTCCCCCGTGTCTGCTTGAGAATATCGACCGCGCGAGTGACGGTTGCGAGTGCTGCCCCGGCGGGGCGGGGGCCCGGGTCAGCACTCGCAACCGGGCGCGTACTCGTACTGCACCTCGTAAAGGTGCCCCGCCTTGACCAGGACGCCGGCCTCGACGGGGCGCTGGTCGTCGCTGTACACGACGCGCAGGGTGCGGAGCACGGGGAGATTGCCGGGGAGACGAAGCGCCCGGCACTGCTCCCGGGTCGGCATACGTGCCGAAACCCGGTCCACGCTGAGCCGGGGCGGGTGGCCCAGCTCGGTGAGGAGGGTCGGCGTTCCGCCGGAGATACGCCGACGTTCGGCCATCGCCGTTCCTGCTGCGATCTCCAACGGGTAGTAGGAGGCGACCAGTTCGGCGGGCTCGTCGTCGATCGTGAGCAACTGGCGGCGGAGCACTGCTGTGCCGTCGTCGGGGAGGCCCAGGGCGGCGCGTACATCCGAGGGCGGCACCGCCTCCGCGACCTCCAGCAACTGGGAGGCGGCCCGTGTGCCGTGCTTGGCTGCCTGGGCGAGCCATGGGTGCGGTTCGCCGGAACGGGCGGCGGCCAGGGAAGACGCGGGCCGGATCGTCCGCTGGCGGTGTTCCCGTACGGTGACCGCCGCCCCAGCGCGTCCGACGACCAGGCGCTCGCCCTTGAGGAGTTGCAGAGCTTTCTGTACGGTCGCGCTCGACGCGCCGAACCGCTCCTTGAGGCGGACGGTTGAGGGCAACGGGCTCCCCGGCGCCATGTCACCGTTCATGATTTCGTCTCGGAGGTCGGCGGCGATCCGCTCGTGGAGGGAGCGCGAGTCGTGCGCGTCCGGTTCGGCAGCGGCCACAGTCATCCGACCTTGATCTCGTAGCGCAGGCGCTGAAGGCGGGCGGGCATCGTCATCATGTCGACCTGGACGGGCCGGTCGTCCGCGTCCATGGTGGTGCGGGTGAGCCGCAGGACGGGTTCGGTCGGTCCGAGCCGGAGGACCTCCTGGGTCTCGTCGTCGGGCAGCGCCGCGATCACGTCCTCGCGAACCCGGACGCCCGTGTGGCCGAGCTCGGCCAGGAGCCGCACCGCGCCACCGGCAATCTTGGCGGTGCGGGCGAGCGCAGTGCCCCGGGCGATCTCCAACGGGTAGTAGCTGTCAGTCAGTTCGCAGGGCAGGTCGTCGAGGTACATCACTCTGCGCCGTACCACGACCCGCATCCCCTCGGCTCCTCCGAAAGCATCCGCGACCTCGGCCGGAGCCGCCACTTCCCCGGCGTGGACGATGCGCTGACGCCCCGTGCCGCCTCGGGCGGCAGCCTCGGCACCCCAGGCATCGGTTGCGGACTGGCTGTGCGGAGCCAGATACGGCATCGAGCTACTGACCCACTCGTCGGCGCCCAAGGCGACCTCCCACGGATGACTTACCGGTGACGGTACCGCTTGCCTACGTTAAGCGACTCACAGGTGGTCACACCCTGGCTCAACCTTGCTGCTTTTTGTGAATAGCGCTACGTTTCTCGGCGATCGTACGGCATCGGATCAAGGCGGTGGTGCATCGTGTCCCAGGCCGGAGAAGAACGGTCGAAGGATGAATGCGAGGGGGGCCTCGCTTCCACGGCTGCGAGACTGCTTCCGTGGACAGGGCCTGACGGAAAGCCGTGTTACCTGAGCACTGACGGGCACGGATACGTCTCGCGCGTGGCTGACCGGATGGAGGCCGTGCAGCTCGGAATGGCGGCCGAAGTGGTCGAGTGTGCCCGCCCGTTGATCGCGGCCCCGTCCGCGACCGCCGCCGAACTCCGGTTCGCCGCTGTGCGGCTGTCGGAGTGCCTCGTTGACGCGCTTCGCGTCGCGGAGAGCCGGGGCGGTCGGCTGGAAGCGCGGTTCTGGCGATAGGAGGGGCGAGCCTTGTCGCCGTCCGGCGGCGCGGGCAGGATGCGACCCCCGGTGACCGGACGGTCGAGCCGGGGGACGCGGGCCGGGCAGGGTTCGGAAAGCAGGCCAGCACTGGCGCAAGCCAGTGCGGACGCCCCGCCGCATAATGTCCCGTCACTATGCCGCCGGCATCGCGATCGGGCGACGCGCCCTCGGCCACCCGATCCGGCGACGGACGACACCGCCCCCGCAGCACCAGAGTGATGCTGCGGGGCATCGGACCGTCCAGGCCGGACCGGGCACCCGGGGGCGTGAGGAAACCCGCCCACCCGTCACGGAACGTGCACCGATGCGCGCGCCCGAACGGAGAACACCGGAACGCGGCAACCAGTCGGACATCCAAAACCGGTCGGGATGTCCGCAGTGACCAGGTATGGGTACAAGACTCACTCCTGATCACTTAAATGGAACGGTCAGCTGCCGAGGTTCTTCACTGCCTCGTAGTACGTCCACGCCGTCGCGTCGCACGACGCCTTCTTCGCGCCGCTGTACGCGTTGCACACGCGCTTGAGGTCCTCGTACAGGGCGCTGTCTATGCGGGCCTTGTTGGCGGGGAACTGGCCCGCCGCCTTGTAGTTGCGGTACCCGAAGTCGTGGCGGGCGCACGACAGCTTGAAGGGGAAGCCGAAGGGGTTGTCGGGGGACTTGGAGCAGTAGTCCGTCGACCAGTTGAAGCCGTACGCGGACCAGCGGGACTGGTCGTTGCGGGCGGCCTGGAACGCGTTCGAGCTGGTCGCGCTGGTCTGTGTGAAGGAGGCGAGCACCTGCGCCTTGTCGGCCGGGGTGGCCTCGGCCGGGGCGGTGGCGAGGGCGGCGAGAGCGAGTGCCGCGGTCGCGGTCATGCTCAGGGCGGTACGACGGCGCATTCTGAACTCCGTGGGGGAGAGTGGCGGTTGACGTGGCGTCACTCTCGCCCCACGGGCTACGCGCTCGCTACAGATTCAGTGGAGCCTGAAAGACGGTGGAGCGGTGCGGCCGCTCGTCCTCGCCGTCATCGCCGCCGCAGCCGGAGAACCCCCTGTGGTGGGGCACTCGGTCGCCGCGAGCCCGGCCCGGGGCCCACGTGGCTACCGCGTGAGCGCCGCCGCCACCACTTCCGCCGTGCGGTCCGCCGGGACTCCCGCCGAGAGCAGCAGGGTCGTCGCCGCCGAGCGGCCCGCGTCCGAGGCGGGCAGAGCGCCCTCGTTGACCGCCTCCATCAGGCCGAACAGGGACTGCTCGTGCACGTAGGCAAGCGCTGCCGGGGGGAGTGGAGACGTGAACACCCCTTCGCGCAGGCCGAGTTGGAGGAGGTCCACGCACTCCTTGCGGACCGGGGCCAGGCGCTGCTTGATGCCCGCCATCGTGACGCTCCGCTGGGCCAGGGCCACCAGGAGCCGGTAGCGGTCGGCGATCGCCCACACCGCGAGGGTGGCCCGCGCGAGCGCCTCGGCCGGGTCGGTGACGCCTTCGCGCCCCTCGCGGTGCGCGTCCGCGACGGTCTCCGCCGCCTCGTCGACCAGTGCCGCGATCAGCGCGTCCCGGCTGGGGAAATGCCCGTACACCGTGCGCCGTACGACACCGGCCGCCCGGGCGATCTGGTCCATCGACGCGTCCGGGTCGTGGACCAGCTCGGCGAAGGCCACCTCCATGATGCGGCGGCGATTCGCGTCGGCGCGGCCCCCCGAGGGGGCGGCAGGGGTAGCAGTCACGCCCCCATTTTGCACAGCGGCGTGCAGGGGCGTAAATTGCACACCAGTGTGTAATTGCACAGTGATGTGCAAGTGGATCTGCCCCTGTGGGGCCCGGGGGCCGCCAGGCCTCCCCGGGAAAGCAAGACCGAGGAAGGGTGAGACGTCGTGGGTCTCGTCATCAACCAGCCCGTCGAGAAGATGGGGGCGCCCTACCGGCGGCGCTGGTGGGCGCTGCTCGTGCTCTGCCTCAGCCTGCTGATCATCGTGATGGCGAACACCGCCCTCACCGTCGCCGCGCCCGACATGACCAAGGACCTGGGCCTCAGCAGCTCCGACCTCCAGTGGGTCATCGACGGCTACACCGTCCCGTACGCCGCGCTGATGCTGCTGCTCGGCGCGATCGGCGACAAGTACAGCCGGCGCGGCGCGCTCGTGCTCGGTCTGCTCGTCTTCGCGGGCGCCTCGGTGGCCGGCTCGCTCGTCGACAGCTCGACGGGCGTCATCGCCTCCCGCGCCGTCATGGGCGTCGGCGCCGCGCTGATCATGCCGGCGACCCTGTCGCTGCTCGCCTCGACGTTCCCGCGCGCGGAGCGCGCCAAGGCGATTCTGCTGTGGACCGCCACCGCCGGAATCGCCATCGCCGCCGGTCCCTTGGTTGCCGGTGCGCTTCTGGAGAACCACGGCTGGGCCTCGACGTTCCTGATCAACGTGCCCATCGCGCTGCTCGCGGTCCTGGGCGCGTTCGTCCTCGTACCGCCGTCGAAGGCCGCCCACCACGACCGCATCGACTACGTCGGCGGGCTGCTCTCGGTCGTCTCCGTCGGCGCGCTCGTCTACATGATCATCCAGGGCCCGCACTTCGGCTGGGACGCCAAGGCGATCTCCGCCGCCGTCGTCGCCGGGCTCGGCTTCGTGGTCTTCGTGCTGTGGGAGCTGCGCCACCCGCGGCCCGTCCTGGACGTACGCCGCTTCGCGCACCGCATGTTCTCCGGCTCGCTGCTCGCCGTCGCGCTCTTCTTCCTCGCGGTCTTCGGCGCCTTCTACTACCTCACCCAGCACCTCCAGTTCGTGCTCGGCTACACCCCCCTTGAGACCGGCATCCGCATGCTGCCGCTGGCCGGTGCGGTCTTCGTGGGCTCCGCGCTCACCGGTCTCCTCACCCCCCGGCTCGGCATGAAGGTCACGGTCACCGCCGGCATGGTCGCCGGAACCGTCGCGCTCGCGCTGCTCACCCGCGTCGACGCCGGTTCCGGATACGGCGACTTCCTCGCCCCGCTGATCATCCTCGGGGTGGCCATCGGGCTCGCCCTGTCGCCCTGCACCGACGCGATCATGGGCGCCTTCCCGGAGGCCGAGCTCGGCGTCGGCGGCGCCGTCAACGACACCTCGCTCGAACTCGGCGGCTCCCTCGGCATCGCCATCCTCGGCTCGGTGCTCGCGAGCTCCTACTCCTCGCACCTCGCGGACGCGACCGCCGGTACGAAGCTGCCCGCTTCCGCGCTCGCCACCGCGCAGGACTCGGTGGGCGCCGGATACGCCGTCGCCCAGGGCATCGGGGAGCAGGCCAAGCAGCTCGGCGCCCAGGCGCTGCACGCCGGATCCCCGCAGCAGGCCGCCCAGCTCAAGGCCCAGGCCGAGCAACTCGGCGCGGGTGCCCAGCAGATGAGCCACGCGGTCGGCTCCGCCTTCTCCGACGCGGTCGCCCACACCAGCCTCATCGGCGCGGTCATCCTGGGCGTGGGAACCGTCCTGGTCGCCGTCCTGCTGCCGCGCCGCGGCAAGGGCGACGCGCAGCAGGAGCAGGCTCCGGACGGCTCGGAGCGCGAGCCCGTGTCGGTGTGACTCAGGGCAGCAGAGCCAGCTCCGCCCCCGTCAGTACGAGATCGGCCGCACCCGCCGAATCCCGTATCGACTCGGGGCGGCTGGCCCCCGGGATCGGGATCAGCGTCGGCGACAGCGTCAACAGCCAGGCCAGCGCCACCTGTTGAGGGCTGACGCCCCGGCCTTCGGCCACCGTATGGAACGCGGACCGGGCCTCCGGGCCGCCCGGACCATCGAGCGCGCTGCGCGAGATCCCGCCCAGCGGGCTCCACGGCAGATAGGCGAGCCCGAGCTCGGCGCAGAGCCGCAGCTCGGGCTCGCCGTCGCGTACGGCGGGCGAATAGCGGTTCTGTACGGAGACGAGCAGGTCGCCCAGGGCCGCCTTGGCCTCGCGGATCTGGCCCGTGTCGGCGTTGGAGATCCCGACCGTACGGATCTTGCCCTCCGCCGCCAACTCCCGCAGTGCGCCCAGGGATTCGGCGAACGGGACGTCCGGATCCGGCTTGTGCAACTGGTAGAGGCCGATCGCCTCGACGCCGAGCCGCTTCAGCGAGGCCTCGGCGGCCCGCCGCAGATGGGCGGGGTCGCCGTCCACCGTCCAGCCGCCGTCGGCGGTGCGCCCCCGGCCGCCCTTGGTCGCGACCAGCACATGATCGGTGGCGCCGCCGTACGAGGCGAGGGCGCGGGCGACGAGGAGCTCGTTGTGGCCCGGCTCGCCGCCCGGCGCGTAGTAGGAGTCGGCGGTGTCGATGAGCGTGACGCCCGTGTCCAGCGCGGCGTGCACCGTGGAGAGGGCCCGCGCCTCGTCCGGCCGCCCCTCGATCGACAGGGGCATCGCCCCGTAGCCGACCGCGCCGACCTCGTACGGCCCAAGTGTCCGTGTCCGCATGTCAGTTGACCCCCATGGTCTCGGTGACGGCGCGCGTCAGCCAGTCGTCGGTGTGGGAGAAGGTGAAGCCGAGCGATGCGGCGCGGGAGGTGTCCATCCCGTACGAGCGGGCGAAGGAGAACGGCGAGACCGTGCCGACCTCCACCGGCTGGTACCGCACGGGGCGATGGCCGCCTCCCAGCGCTCCCGCCACCGCGGCCACGATGTCCTCGGTGGTCAGCGGCCCGTGCGAAGCGGCGTTCACCGGCCCGGTGAAGTCCTGCCGGGTCACCCAGAACAGGAACTCCGCGATCTCCTCGACGTCGATGTACGTCGCCGGATGGTTGGGCACGGCCACCGCGACCGGCTCGCCGGCGCGGATCCGGTCCGCGTAATGCGTGAGCCGCCCGGTGAAGTCGTCGGCACCGCCCAGGACATGGGCCACCCGCACCGCGACGTACGGGAAGCCGGATCCCGCGGCGAACACCGCCTCGGCCTGGCGCTTGCCCTCGCCGTAGTGCTCGGCGACGAACTCCGGCTCCTGCCAGGGGAGTTGGGGCGTGACGACGACCGTGGTCGGGTCGACGACGTCCTCGCCGACCGGCTCGGCGGAGTCCTCGTACTCGTACACCTCGACCGTCGACGTCATCACATAGCGCGGGGTGCGACCGGCGAAGACGCGGCGGGCGATCGCCGCCTGGCGCGGGGTGTAGCAGACCTGGTCGACCACGACGTCGAAAGTGCGGTCGCCGAGTGCGGCCTCCAGGGACGCCTCGTCGTCGCGGTCGGCGATCAGCTGGACCGCGCCCGGTGGGGGTGGCGCCGAGCCCCGGTTCAGGACCGACACCCGGTCACCGGCCGCGAGCAGCCGGGCGATGAGCCGCTTCCCGAAGTAGCGGTTGCCCCCGATGACCAATACCTCGCGCATGTCCTCAATCCCCTTCCCACCTGCGGTCTTTCCGGGTACCAGTGTTACGTTGACGGCCCGGGGACTGAAGGGGGAAACATGGGAGATCTCGCCGCCGTACCGAAAGAACCACGGCATTCGCGCAGCGCCGCCAACGATTCGTCAGGGGGCTTCGATCAGGTCGACCGGCAGCTCCTCGAAGTCGTCCAGCGGGAGGGCCGGATCAAGCTCAGCGAGCTGGGCCGGCGGGTCCGGCTCAGCCCGGCCGCGGTCACCGAACGGCTGCGCAGACTGGAGACGAGCGGGGCGATCACCGGGTACGGGGCGCGGGTCGACCCGGCCCGGCTCGGCTACGGCATCCAGGCCTTCATCCGGGTCAGCCCGCACGGCGGCTACAACCTCAAGCACCCCAGGACCCTGGAGCTGATGGAGCGGCCGGAGATCATCGAGGTGCATCACGTGGTGGGCGAGGACTGCTGGATCATCAAGGTGGCCGTCGCCGACACCATCCACCTGGAGGAGATCCTGGAGCAGACCTCGGCGCTCGGCCGCACGACGACGTCGATCGTCCTTTCGTCGCCGGTGGGCGGCCGCGAGGGCAAACCGCTGCTGCCGCCGACCCGGGGCTGAGCCGCTGACCAGTTGGATGTGGACGCCAACCCGGAGACGACCACGAAGTACGGCGTCCTGCGATGCCCACGCTGTTCGGCCGCAAAGAAAATGCCCCGGATGAATTGACATCCGGGGCATTCCCTTGCGTATATTAGGTGTTTCGTGATTTCGCATGAAGAAGTCACGAAGAAGCCTTGTGAAAGCACTGTATCGCGTCAGGAGTGGAATTGTCAACCGAGGAATTTCGGAAGGAACAGCAATTCATCACCGACCTCTACGCCCGCCTCGACGATCTGCGGGATCAGGCCGAGGTCGCGGTGCAGTCGGCGTTGTCGCAGGTCGGCACCGGTCTTCAGGCACGTCTCGAACGGGATGTGATGGTCGCCGAGCAGTCCGGGCTGCTCGGCGCGCTCAACGCGGGCGAGAACGGGCTGTGCTTCGGGAGGCTCGATTTCCAGGACGGTACGACGCATCACGTCGGACGTATCGGAATCCGCAGGAATGACCGGGAACGCACTCCGCTGGTGATCGACTGGCGGGCCGAAGTGGCCCGGCCCTTCTATCTTGCCACTGGGCATTCACCGATGGGATTGCGGCGCAGGCGGCACATCACCACCGAGGGCCGCACCGTCACCGCGCTGCACGACGAACTCCTGGACCTGACGGACTCCGAGCGCACCGGGCACGAGGGCGCCAACGCCGACGAGGTGCTGCTCGCCGCGCTTGACGCCGCCCGCACCGGCCGGATGCACGACATCGTGCAGACCATCCAGGCCGAGCAGGACCGCATCATCCGGGCCCCGCACCGCGGAGTGCTCGTCGTCGAGGGCGGGCCCGGCACCGGCAAGACCGTCGTCGCGCTGCACCGGGCTGCGTATCTCCTGTACGAATACCGGGAGTTGCTCGCCCGGCGGGCCGTGCTCATCGTCGGCCCCAACCCGGCGTTCCTCGGCTACATCGGCGACGTACTGCCCTCGCTCGGCGAGACCGGGGTGCTCCTGTCGACCATGTCCGAGCTGTTCCCCGGCGTACACGCGACCGGCACCGACACCCCCGAGGCGGCCGAGGTCAAGGGCCGCGCCGCGATGGCCGACGTACTCGCGGCGGCCGTACGCGACCGCCAGACCGTGCCCGAGCGGGCCGTCGACATCCCGCACGACGGGTACGGCACGCTCCAGCTCGACCGCGCGATGGCCGAGGACGCGCGGTGGCGGGCGCGCGAGAGCGGCCTCCCGCACAACCTGGCCCGGCCGCACTTCGCCTTCCACATCATCGACGCGCTCACCGCACAGCTGGTGGAGCGCATCGGCGCCGACCCGTTCGGCGGCCCGAACCTGCTCGGCCCCGACGACGCGGCCCAGATGGGCAAGGAGATCGCGACGAGCGGTGAGGTGCACGCGGCGATAGAGGAGCTGTGGCCGAAGCTGACACCGGAGGAATTCGTAGCGGACTTCCTGGCCGATCCGTCCCATCTCCCGGACGCGGACGCCAAGTCGATCCGGCGGGATGGCGGCGACTGGACGCCGGGTGACGTGCCGCTGCTCGACGAGGCGGCCGAAATCCTCGGCGAGGACGACAGCGCGGCCCGGGCCGCCGCCGAGGCCGAACGCCAGGAGCGGATCGCCTACGCACAGGGCGTGCTCGACCTCTCGGCGGGCTCGGAGTCCTACGAGTTCGAGGACGAGGAGTCCGAGGTGCTCGCGGCGCACAACATCATCGACGCCGAGCGGATGGCCGAGCGGCACGAGGAGGCCGACCACCGCAGCGCGGCCGAACGGGCGGCGGCGGACCGCACCTGGGCGTTCGGGCACATCATCGTCGACGAGGCGCAGGAACTCTCGGCGATGGCCTGGCGACTGCTGATGCGGCGCTGCCCCACGCGTTCGATGACGCTGGTCGGCGACCCCGCGCAGACGGCGGACGCGGCGGGTGTCGGCTCGTGGGAACGGATCCTCGCGCCGTACGTCGCGGACGGGAACTGGGAGCACGTCCGGCTCGGCGTCAACTACCGCACGCCGGCGGAGATCATGGAGGTCGCGGCGGAGGTGTGCCGGTCCGCGGACCCGTCCTTCGTGCCGCCGAGCTCCGTGCGGTCCACGGGGGTACGCCCCTGGGCCCGGGCCGTGACCCCGGCGGCTCTCGCCTTGGCGGTGGCGGAATCGGTGGCGGCCTGGCGGGGTTCGGGCCGCCTCGCAGTGATCGCGCCGGGTTCTCTGCACGGCGCGCTCCTCGCGACGCTGCCCGACGCGGCGTCGGGGGCCGCCCCCGACCTCACCCGGGAGGTCGTGCTGCTCGACCCGCGCCAGGCGAAGGGTCTTGAGTTCGACGCGGTGCTGGTGGTCGAGCCGGGGGAGTACGGGGTGAGCGACCTGTATGTCGCGCTGACGCGGGCTACGCAGAGGTTGGGGGTGCTGCATTCGGGGGTGCTGCCGGGGGCGTTGGAGGGGTTGGCGGCCTGAACTTCCCCCACCCCGCCCCTCCCCCGAGACCCTCCGGGGGATCGGGGTCGCTGCGGCTCGGTGGGTGATGGCGGGGGGGCTGGGGCGCAGCCCCGGAAGCTGAACATTCAATCCCCGTCATGGACGGGTGGGCTACTCCCTCTGGGGGCCGGGGTGGAACCCGGGTGGCCCACCCTCAGTTCCCGTCGCGGGGACGCGGGTGCGGATGGTTCCGGATCTCCGCCGCGGCGTCGTACGCCTTGCTGTACACCCCGGCCGCGCGAGCCCCGGCCAGTTCCTTGGCGAGCGCGGCGCAGACCCCGCAGCCGGCCGCGGGTTCGCAGCCGTACAGGTAGTCCTCGACGAACCCGGCGAGCTCAACTGCCGGTTGTGGATAGGTGGGTGGGTTGGTCATCGCCGTATCGCCGTCCCCTCGCGTGGTTCCGATGGCAACCACGCTAGGAACATCGATAGCTCAACACCTAACCAGTTGCGCTCAGTTGCACGTGGATTTCAGCGCGGCCTCAATGGCTGCGGCGACCAGCGACCGGGCCTCGGAGCCGTAGACCGCCATCTCCCGCAGTTCCCCGAACGCCTTGACGTACATGTCGACTTCGCCCGGAGCGGTGAGAGTCACCTGAGCCGTCAGCAGCTCCACATGGACCCGCTGATCGTCGAAGATGTTGAACCCCTCCAGGGTCCACATGTCTCGCTTCCGCGCGGCGAATGGGATAACTCCCAGAGATACGGCGGGAAGGGACATGACCGACAGCAGGTGGCCCAGTTGGCCGGCCATCGCCTCGGCGTCGCCGATCTGATACCGCAACACCGACTCCTCCATTACCAGGGTGAAGCGGTGCCCGGCATCGTGCAGTACGTGGGCTCGTGCCATGCGGGCGGCTACGGCCCCAGCCGTGTCGTCCGGGGTGCCGTGGAACCGGCCGATAGCCGCCAGTAGTGCGGACGCGTACGCGGGCGTCTGGAAAAGCCCCGGTACGACGTGCGAGGCGTAGCCGCGGAGCAGCCTGGTCCGTTCGTACAGCGGGATACGGGACTCTTGGAGCTGTCGCAGGCCGGTGCGCTGGAGCCGCTTCCACTCCAGGTACATGGAGTCGGCGGTGCGGGACGCCGCGACAATGTCGGCTGCCTGGTCCGCCGCGCCGCACGCCTCGCACCACGCCCGGATGTCCGCGTCGGACGGGGGTGTGAGCGCGTTCTCGATGCGCGAGACCTTGGACTTGTTCCAGTGGCAGCGAGCGGCCACCTCATGCCCGAACAGTCCTGAGTCCCGGCGTACGTCTGCCAGCATCGAGGCCACCCGCTTACGGGCGGCCTCGACACTTGACGACTGATAGGTGGGCATGAGGTAGAGGGCCGCTCGCGCGGATCAGATCGTGAAGCTCTCGTGCGGGGTGCCCAGCTCCCAGACACTCTCGAACGCATCGGCGCAGAGCTTGATCACCGCTGGATCGTCGCAGAGTTCGTGACCGGCCAAAGCTCCCTCTCCGCTGAAGTGCCCGAACCGGACCAGCCGGTCGTCCAGGAGCCAGAAATCAGCGCCGGGGAGGGCAAGCTTCGCGGCATTCCGGCGAGGTAGCCACCGGACCAACTCGCCTGCCTCGACGTTGAGATGAGTGCCCGCGTGCTCGTAGCGGATGTACTCGCTCACCGGAACGGACACTACGCGAGCGCGGCGCATGACGACGCCACGGCCGACGACCGATCGAACCAACTCCAGCCAGGAGCGACGCCGTTCGACCGACTCGGAGCTGATCAGGCCCAACCGCCGCCACTCCGCGAAGTCGCGCTCCTCGGAAGTCACGCCGTAGGAGTCTCGCAGCTCCAAGTGGACAGCCGACCGGTGACAGGCCTGGACGAGCTCAGCGAACGGCGGAACGCTCGCGCTGTTCGGCTTCATCGCACGCCTTCCTGATCAGTGGCACCATGCGTGCCGGAATCCGGATTACGGCTTCGGTGTCCGGGATGTGCCCGGCTGTCAGGCATTCCGCTTCGGTTCCGCCGTCGGCCTTCCAGCCCTGAAACACGAGATCGGCCGAAGCGTCATCCACCCATACGGTCGGGCAGTCGTCGCCATTGGTGTTCGGGTCCTTGCCGAAGAACAGTAGAGCCATGACCTTGACCCCTGCCTACTCGGTTGCGCTTGGTTGCACGAGGGTGGCCCCTCCGGCCGACCCAGTGCAAGGGCGCATGGAATACGGCGGAAGGCATGCACCAGCGCCCCTCCGCGCCCCCACCCCCCCCTCATGCCGGAGGCGCCCCCGTGCTCTCCCTCGGCTGGAGCCGCGGCAGTGGATCCTGGACCTGCCGGGGTGCCCCGCCATCCAGCAGGGCCAACAGCTCCCGCGCGGCCCGGTGCCCGAACTCGTCCGCCTTCCGTACCAGCGCGGTGAGTTGGGGGTGCAGCGTGTGGCAGATCACCGAGTCCTCCCAGGACACCACCGACACGTCCCGCGGGATGTGCAGCCCCCGCTCGGCCGCGACGCTGACCGCCGCCACCGCCATCACCTCGTTGTCGCAGATGAGCGCGGTGGGCGGGGCTGGGGCCGAGAACAGCCGCCGCGCCGCCTTCGCCCCCTGGCGGTCCGTGAAGTCCGTCGTCACCGACACCGCCTGTTCCAGGCCCAGCCGCCGCCCCGCCGCCCGCAGCGACGCGATCCTGCGGGCCGTATGGGCGAAGCCCGGCGTGCCCGCGATGTGGCCGATGCGGCGGTGGCCCAGTGCGTACAGGTGCCGGACGATCAGGTCCATCGCGCCCGAGTCGTCGGCCCAGATGTTGGAAAGCCGTGCCTGGCGCGGGAGTTGGGTCGCACCCGGGTTCCCCGGCGCCTCCATCCCGCCGATGATCACAGCCGGCAGGCCGAGTACCGCGAGGGTCTCGGGGCGGGGGTCCGAGACCCGGGGGTCGACCACGATCACCCCGTCGACCCGACGCTGCGCCCACCAGCGACGGTACAGCTCGCACTCCGCCTGGACGTCGTCCACCATCTGGAACACCAGCGCCTGGTCGCGCGGCGCGAGGCTCGCCTGGATGCCCGAGACCAGCTGGAGGAAGAACGACTCCCCGCCCAGGCTGTCCGCCGGGCGGGCCAGGACGAGCCCGATCGCGCCCGCGTTCTCGCCGGAGAGCGCACGCGCTGCGGAGCTCGGCCGCCAGCCGAGCCGGTCCGCGACCCGTATGACCCGGCGGCGGGTCGAATCGGACACCCCGGGCCGGTTGTTGAGCGCGAAGGAGACCGCGCTGGTGGAGACTCCGGCCTCTCTGGCCACGTCTTTCATGGTCGGACGGCGGGGCGGCGGCGCATCGCTTTCGATCTCGCTCATGGGCCGATGGTAGCCGTAGCAACGCGCAAGTAACACGGTTTAGTTGATCGCTTCTAAACCGCGTTAGCAGTCGTCAAATATTCGGGACTTTAGTCCTTTTTAGTGCCGCTGACCTGTTGGTTTAGTGAATAGGCTTGCTTATTCGCCATTGACGTCCAATTAATGCGCGCTGCATGGTGTGCGGCAACGTCATCGGGACGAGGCGAAGGAGTCAGCCACTCATGTCCATTCATCGCAGTGTCGCGATCCGGACGGCCGTCGGGCTCGGCGCGGCCCTCTCGCTCACCCTGCTCACCGCGTGCGGGGGCGGCGGGGGCGGTAAGGGTTCGGCCACCGACGGGAAGGTCGAGGGTGAGATCAAGTTCCAGACCTGGAACCTCCGCGCCAACTTCAAGGACTACTTCGAAGGCGTCATCAAGGACTTCGAGAAGGCGAACCCCAACACCAAGGTCAAGTGGGTCGACCAGCCCGCCGACAACTACGCCGACAAACTGAGCGCCGACGCCACCGCCGGCACCCTCCCCGATGTCGTGAACCTCTCCCCGGACCTCGCCTATCCGCTCGCGAAGGCGGGCACCCTGCTCAACCTCGACAAGGACAAGGTCGCCGCCAAGTTCAAGCCCGAATACCTGGACGGCGCCTGGCACGGCTTCGACATGCCGGGGCTCGACGGCTCGTACGCCTTCCCCTGGTACCTCAACACCGGCCCGCTCTTCTACAACAAGTCCATGTTCAAGGACGCCGGCCTCGACCCCGACAAGGCGCCGAAGACCTTCGACGAACTCTTCACGGACGCGGCCCAGTTGGCGAAGAAGGGCAAAGCCACCCTCGCGCAGCCGCCGACCGTGGAGGACTTCGGGCGGTACGGCGTCGACATCATGAGCAAGGACGGGGCGAAGTTCACCTTCAACGACGCCAAGGGCGTCGAGTTCCTGACCAAGTATCAGGAGATGTTCAAGGAGGGCGGCCTGCACAAGCAGGCCCTGACGCTCACCGCCGAGACGGCCGGGCAGAAGTTTCTGCAGCAGGAGGTCGCCATGAACCCGGGCAGCGCCCACGACCTGGAGACCTTCAAGAAGAACGCCCCGACGCTCTACAGCAGCCTCGGCATCACCGACGTACCGACCAACACCGGCAAGCAGAACATGTACCTGCAGGGTCTCTCGGTCAACTCGCAGAGCAAGAACGCCGCGACCGCCCTCGCCTTCGCGCACTTCGTCACCGACCAGAAGAACCAGGAGGACTTCGGCCACAAGGTCGCCGTCTTCCCCAGCACCAAGGGCTCGCTCGACAAGGAGTACTGGACCAAGGCGGACAGTACGGAAGAGGGCAAGATCCGGGTCGCCTCGGCCAAGATGCTGCCGACCGCCGTCAACTACACGCCGGTGCTGTTCAGCGACGAGATGAAGACGATCCTGCGCAACGAGATCGCCAAGTGCCTCCAGGGCAAGGAGTCCCCCAAGGAGGCCCTGGACAGTGCGGCGAGCCAGATGACCAAGCTGATCCAGCAGAAGTGACCCGGCGGAACGAGCGATGAGCACCTCTACCCCGACTGTCGTCGCGAAGGGGGCCGCGGGCCCTCCGCGCACCGCCGCCCCCGGCCGGCGCGCGGGCCGCACCTCAGCCCGTACGCACAAGGCATTCAGCCCCTGGCTGCTCCTGGCGCCCGGCCTCCTGATCACCCTCGCCTTCAACCTCTATCCCTTCCTCGCCACGGTGTGGAAGTCGTTCACCGACGCCCGCACCCTGACCACTGGCGACTTCGTCGGCTTCGACAACTTCACGGCGCTCGTGCGCGACGACCAGTTCTGGGTCGCCCTGCGCAACAGCGCGCTGTACACGGTCCTGGTCGTGCCCTGCCTGGTCTTCCTGCCCCTGCTGCTCGCGCTCCTGGTGCAGCGGCACATCCCCGGCATCGCCTTCTTCCGGTCCGCGTACTACACGCCCGTCGTGGCGTCCGTCGTGGTCGTCGCCCTGATGTGGGTGTGGATGCTGGACGACCGCGGCTTCATCAACGGCGTCCTGCGCATGGCGGGCGTCGACCCGGTGCCGTTCCTGTCCGACCAGTGGCTGCTGCTGTTCAGTTCGATGGCGCTGACCGTGTGGAAGGGCCTCGGCTACTACATGATCATTTACTTGGCCGCGCTCGCGAACGTACCCAAGGAACTGCACGAGGCCGCCGAGGTCGACGGGGCAGGACCGATCCGCCGCTTCCTCTCCATCACCATGCCGTCCGTGCGCTCCACGATGGTGCTGGTCGGTGCACTGTCCTCGGTCTCGGCGTTCAAGGTCTTCACCGAGGTCTTCATGATCGCGGGGCCGACCGGCGGGCCCGGCGGCGCCGACACCACCCTCGTCATGCTCATCCAGCGGGCCGGCACCGGACTCCAGGGCCGCACCGGCTACGCCTCCGCCATGTCGATCGTGCTGTTCCTGCTGACCCTGGTCCTGATGCTCCTCGTGCTGCGGGCCGACCGGAAGGACAAGGACTGATGGCCTCCGTCGCCCACAACCCGGCCGGACCCGGCCGCACCCACGCCCCCCGCTGGCGCAAGGCCGTACGGTACGTGGCTCTCGTACTCGTGCTGCTGATCATGACCGGGCCGTTCCTCTGGCAGCTGTCCACCTCGCTCAAGGGCACCACCGAGGACATCTACACCTCGCCGCCCCGGCTGCTGCCCGAGCACCCCACCTTCGCCAACTACCGGGGCGTCGCGGACATCATCCCGGTCTGGGACTTCATCCTGAACTCCGTGAAGGTCGCGCTCAGCAACGTCCTGACGAACGTGGCCGGCGCCGCGATGGCCGGGTACGCGCTCTCCCGGCTCCGCTTCAAGGGCCGCGGCGCCGCCGGAATCGTCTTCGTGCTCGCGCTCCTCGTGCCGATGGAGGCGACCATGCTGGCCCAGTTCGCGACCATGCGCTCTCTTGAGCTCAACAACACCCTGGTCGCCGTGGTGCTGCCGGGCTGCATCGGCGCGATGAACGTCCTGCTCATGCGCAACGCCTTCGACAACATTCCGTACGAGATCGAAGAGGCGGCCATCGTCGACGGCGCCAACGTGTGGCAGCGCTTCACCCGTATCGCGCTGCCCGCCGTGAAGGGCACCCTCGCGGTGGTCGCGATCTTCTCCTTCATGGGCGCCTGGGACGACTTCCTGTGGCCGCTGATCGTGCTCTCCGACTCCGACCACTTCACGCTCACCGTCGGCCTGAACTTCCTGCAGGGCACGTTCTCCAACAACCAGCGCGTCGTCGCGGCGGGCACGATCATCGCGGTCGCCCCGCTGATCGTGATGTTCGCCTGCCTCCAGCGGTTCTTCTTCCGCGGGGTCGGCGAGGGCGCCGTCAAGGGCTGACCCGCGCCCGGCCGGTACATCAACTCCCTTTCCCCAGAACCGACTTGGAGCTCACCCCATGGCAGCCCCGCGCTTCGGCGTCAACTACACGCCCAGCCAAGGCTGGTTCCACCACTGGCTCGACTACGACCCGGACGCGGTGCGGGCCGACCTCGATTCGATCGCCGCACTCGGCCTCGACCACGTCCGGGTCTTCCCGCTCTGGCCCTACTTTCAGCCCAACCGCACCCTGATCAGGCCCCGCGCGGTCGAGCACCTCGTCGACCTCGCGGACGCCGCCGCCGAGCGCGGCCTGGACGTCAACGTCGACGGCCTGCAAGGGCACCTGTCGAGCTTCGACTTCCTGCCCGCGTGGACCCGGACCTGGCACCGCCGCAACCTGTTCACCGACCCCGAAGTCACCGACGGGCAGGCCGCCTACCTGCGCACCCTGGCCGCCGCCCTCGCCGACCGGCCCAACTTCATCGGCATGACCCTGGGCAACGAGGTCAACCAGTTCTCCGCCGGCCCCCACCCGGACCCCGACCGGGCCACCGAGGCCGAGGTCGACCGCTGGCTGGAGCGGATGCTGGCGGCCTGCGAGGAGGGCGCGCCCGGCAAGCTGCATCTGCACGCCGAGTACGACGCGTGCTGGTACCAGGACGACATGCCGTTCACCCCGGCCCAGGCGGCCCGGCGCGGCGCCATGACCGCCGTGCACTCCTGGGTCTTCAACGGCACCGCTCAACGGCACGGGCGCCTCTCGACGCCGACCGAGCACCACGCCGCCTACCTCATCGAACTCTCCAAGGCATGGGCGGACACCTCGCACCGCCCGGTCTGGCTCCAGGAGGTCGGCGCCCCCGCCCCGTTGGTGCCGCCCGTGCACGCCGCCGCCTTCACCGAGGCGACGGTCGAGAACGCCCTGGACTGCCCCGACCTGTGGGGCATCACCTGGTGGTGCTCCCACGACGTCTCGCGCGACCTGGCCGACTTCCCCGAACTCGAATACGGCCTCGGCCTGTTGACCAACGACCGGCGCCCCAAGGACACCGCCCAGGTCCTCGCCCGGACCGCCGCCGCATTCCGTGACGGCGTACGCGGCTACGCCCCCGCACCGCGCACGA
Organism: Streptomyces sp. NPDC001415; assembly: GCF_053597395.1. Lineage (NCBI taxonomy): Bacteria > Bacillati > Actinomycetota > Actinomycetes > Kitasatosporales > Streptomycetaceae > Streptomyces > Streptomyces sp. NPDC001415. Next base: position 3,471 of record NZ_JBSFIE010000043.1, on the reverse strand, counting down.
CCGCGCTCGTCGTCCCCGATGACCCGGCCGCCCGCTCCGTGTGCGCCCCCGGCGGCGCGGTCTTCGAGGCGTTCTTCCGGCTCACGGCCGACGGCGCCCGCCCCACCACCGTCCTCGCGACCCGCGCCGACGACAAGGCGCACCTCGCCGCGCGCGGCATCGCCGAAACCGTCACCCCCGACCAGGTCCGGTAACGCTCCCGGCCCCCGTCCACACCTGGTAGCGATCCGGCCCCGGCCACCCACACCTGGCAAGCAGCCCCACCCCACCCCGAAACGGAGCACCCCTCATGCATGACGACCGCGGCCTGGTCGAAGCCCGCCTCAAGCGCGTTCTGGACGAGCGCATCCGCCCCGTCGTGTACCCGGAGTCGGTGCCGCTTGAGGTCGCCGTCTGGAACGCGCCGGGTGAGCCGGTACCCGTGGCGGAAGGGCTGGCCGCCCCGGTGGCGCCGGTCGCGGTCGGCGACCTGTGGGGTCCGCCCTGGGGGACCAGCTGGTTCCGGGTGACCGGGACCGTACCGCAGGAGTGGGCGGGGAAGTCGGTGGAGGCGATCCTGGACCTGGGCTTCGACGAGAACATGCCGGGCTTCCAGTGCGAGGGCCTGGTCTACCGCCCCGACGGCACCCCGGTGAAGGGCCTCAACCCGCGCAACCAGTGGGTGCGTATCGGAGCCCCGGTGGACGGCGGCGAAGAGGTGCGCCTGCACATCGAGGCGGCCTCGAACCCGGTGCTGCTCGACTACCACCCCTTCCTGCCGACGCGGCTCGGCGACATCGAGACCTCGCACCGCGATCCGCTGTACAAGCTGACCCGGATGGACCTGGCGGTCTTCGACGAGACGGTGTGGCGCCTGGTCATCGACCTGGAGGTGCTCGGCGAACTCATGGAGGAGCTGCCCGTGGAGTCCGGCCGGCGCTGGGACATCCTGCGCGCGGTGGACCGAGCCCTTGACGCGCTGGACCTCCAGGACGTGAACGGCACGGCGGGCGCGGCCCGTTCGGAGCTGACCGGGGTCCTGTCCTCGCCCGCCGAACCGTCCGCGCACCGGATCAGCGCGGTGGGCCACGCGCACATCGACTCGGCGTGGCTGTGGCCGCTGCGCGAGACGGTACGCAAAGTGGCGCGTACGACGTCCAACATGACGGCCCTCCTGGACGACGAGCCCGAATTCATCTTCTCCATGTCGCAGGCCCAGCAGTGGGCGTGGATCAAGGAGCACCGGCCGGAGGTGTGGGCGAAGGTGGTCAAGGCGGTGGCGGACGGCCGGTTCGTGCCGGCGGGCGGCATGTGGGTGGAGGCCGACACGAACATGCCGGGCTCGGAGGCGATGGCCCGGCAGTTCGTGCACGGGAAGCGCTTCTTCATCGACGAGTTCGGCGTGGAGAACGACGAGGCGTGGCTGCCCGACACCTTCGGGTTCGCGGCAGGCCTGCCCCAGATCATCAAGGCGGCGGGCTCGAAGTGGCTCCTCACCCAGAAGATCTCCTGGTCCCAGACCAACAAGTTCCCGCACCACACCTTCCAGTGGGAGGGCATCGACGGCACCCGGATCTTCACGCACTTCCCGCCGGTCGACACGTACAACTGCGCCATGAAGGGCAGCGAGATCGCCCACGCGGCCAAGAACTTCAAGGACAAGGGCGTGGCCCGGCACTCGCTCGCGCCGACGGGCTGGGGCGACGGGGGTGGCGGCACGACCCGCGAGATGATCGCGAAGGCGGCCCGGCTGCGGAACCTGGAGGGCAGCGCACAGGTGGTCTGGGAGACCCCGGCGGAGTTCTTCACGAAGGCGGAGGCGGAGTACGCGAACCCGCCGGTGTGGGTGGGCGAGCTGTATCTGGAGCTGCACCGGGCGACGCTGACGAGCCAGGCGAAGACGAAGCAGGGCAATCGCCGGAGCGAACACCTGCTGCGGGAAGCGGAGCTGTGGTCGGCGACGGCGGCGGTGAGGTGCGAGGAATTCGCCTATCCCTACGAGGAATTGGACCGAATCTGGAAAACGGTATTGCTGCACCAGTTCCACGACATCCTGCCGGGGTCGTCGATCGCGTGGGTCCACCGGGAGGCGGAGAAGACGTACGCGGCGGTGGCGGCGGAGCTGACGTCGATCATCGAGCGGGCCCAGCGTGCGTTGGCGGGGGAGGGCACGGAGCCTCTGGTCTTCAACGCGACGCCGCATGCGCGGCACGGGGTGGCGGCGGGCGGGGCAGCGGTGCCGGCGGGTGCCGCGGAACCGGAACGATCCGCGCGCCCGGGCGGCGGCTTCGTACTGTCGAACGGACTGCTGCGGGTGGAGGTGGACGAGCGGGGCTTGGTGGTGTCGGCGTACGACATGCCGGCCGGCCGCGAGTCGATCGCGCCGAACAGCCCGGCGAACCTTCTCCAGATCCACCCCGACTTCCCGAACATGTGGGACGCGTGGGACGTGGACGCGTTCTACCGCAACACGGTGACGGACCTGGTGGAGGCGGAGGAGGTGGCGCCCGGCGGCGAGGGCGCGTCGGTGCGGGTGGTGAGGTCGTTCGGGTCGTCGAAGGTGACCCAGACCCTGACCCTTGCGCCCGGGGCGTCCCGCCTGGACATCCTCACCGAGGTGGACTGGCACGAGACGGAGAAGTTCCTGAAGCTGGCGTTCCCGCTGGATGTGCACGCGGAGCGGTACGCCTCGGAGACCCAGTTCGGCCACTTCTACCGGGCGACGCACACCAACACGAGCTGGGAGGCGGCCAAGTTCGAGGCGTGCAACCACCGCTTCGTACACCTGGAGGAGCCGGGCTGGGGCGTGGCCCTGGTGACGGACTCGACGTACGGCCACGACGTGACGCGGACGGTACGGAGTGAGGACTCGGGCACGACGACAACCCTGCGGGCCTCGCTGCTGAGGGCCCCCCGCTTCCCCGACCCGGAAACCGACCAGGGCCTCCACCGCTTCCGCCACGCGCTGGTGCCGGGCGCGACGATCGGCGACGCGGTGAGGGAGGGGTACGGGGTGAACCTGCCCGAGCGGACGGTGTCCGGGGCGGGCCCGGTCGAGCCGCTGGTGGCGGTCGACAACGACGCGGTGGTGGTGACGGCGGTGAAGCTGGCGGACGACGGGAGCGGGGATGTGGTGGTCCGCTTCCACGAGGCGTGCGGGGGCCGGGCGCGGGGGAGGCTGACGCTGGGCTTCTCGACGGAGCGGTTCGTGGCCACAGATCTCCTCGAACGCCCGCTGGACGAACCGGAGTTGGCGGAGGGCCTGGTGGAGGTGACCCTGCGGCCCTTCGAACTGCGGACGTTGCGTTTCACGCGGTTGTAGCTCTGTGCGCCACGCGGCCGCCGCCCCCGGCCCCCGTTGCAAGGGCCGGGCTCGGCCTCGCCTCCGAAACGCCTCAGAGCCTGTGTCTAAACCCCGTCCGGATCAGGCCGGGGCGTCTGGTGCGTGCGATCGCAAGGCGCCGGAAGGTCCTCGTAGCGGAGCTACTAGGG